>JAVMKJ010000019.1:0-39453 GCA_031732855.1 Candidatus Competibacter sp. | reverse complement strand
ACGCAGATACTGCCGCATCATCGGGGTGTGGTCCGACAGGTCGGAAAGACGGTCGGCGGCGGCTTGTTCTTGCAATGGTTTCTGATTCATGAGCAACGACCAACTGGCGCCGCTCGGCGCCGCCAAGGGCGCAAATCTGATGGCACGAGCGAACGGTTACCCTCGGCGCGCCGACCGCCCACCGCAGCGGGACTCCCGGCGTCCGCCTACCCCCGAATCAGCGTGCCGATGCCGGCGTCGGTGAACAGTTCCACCAGCACCGCGTGTTCGATCCGTCCGTCGATGATGTGCGCCGCCTTGACCCCACCGAACACCGCGTCCAGCGCGCAAGCGACTTTCGGCAACATGCCGCCGTGAATGGTTCCGTCTTCGATCAGCGCCTCCACCTGCCGGGCGTCGAGACCGGTCAGCAGATTGCCCTGATGGTCGAGCACGCCGGTGGTGTCGGTCAACAGCATCAGCTTCTCGGCGCGCAGCACCTCGGCGACCTTGCCGGCCACCAGATCGGCGTTGATGTTGTAGGACTGCCCGTCCTGGCCCACGCCGATAGGCGCGATCACGGGGATAAAATTGCCGCTGGTCAGGGTCTCGACGATGGACTTGTCGATGCTGGCGACTTCGCCGACGTGGCCGATGTCGATGATTTCCGGCACCTCCAGATCCGGACTCTTGCGGGTGATGGTCAATTTGCGGGCGTGGATCAGATCGCCGTCCTTGCCGGTCAAACCCACCGCGCAGCCGCCGTGGCGGTTGATGTTGTTGACGATCTCCTTGTTGACCAGCCCGCCCAGCACCATCTCGACCACGTCCATGGTCTCGCTGTCGGTGACCCGCATTCCATCCACGAAGCGGCTTTCCTTGCCGATGCGTTCGAGCAGGTTGCTGATTTGCGGCCCGCCGCCGTGCACCACCACCGGATTGAAACCGACCAGCTTCATCAGCACGATATCGCGGGCGAAGCTGTTCTTCAGGTGCTCGGTCTCCATGGCGTTGCCGCCGTATTTGACCACGATGGTCTTGCCGGAGAAACGGCGGATGTAGGGCAGCGATTCGGTCAGAACGTGCGCCACCTGGGTGGCGGCCTGGGCGTCGAGAGCCATGAGTCAATCAACCTTTAAGGGGAAAGGAGAACGTAAAAGGGTCAGAAGGGTAAAGCCAGATCCCGTCGCAGCGCCAATAAATTCCGGCGGAACCGGTCCTGGATATCGAGCAGGGCGGCCGAATCGTCCGCCTCGAAGCGCAGCACCAGGCTGGGCGTGGTGTTGGAGGCACGCACCAGGCCCCAGCCGTGCGGGAATTCCACCCGCAACCCGTCCAGGGTGATGATCTCCGCGTCCGCTCCAAAATCCGCCTGGTTCGCCAGCCGGGCCATGAAGGCGAACGGCTCGCCCTCGGCCATGTCCAGCCGCAGTTCCGGGGTGTTGAGGCCGGTCGGATAGGCGGCGAAAAACTCGGCGCTGGAAATCCCCTGCCGGGCCAACAGCCGCAGCAACCGCGCGGCGGCGTAGAAAGCATCGTCGAAGCCGAACCAGTCGTCGGCGTGGACGAAATGACCGGTCATCTCACCGCCAAGCAAGGCGCTGGTTTCGCGCATCTTGGCCTTGATCAGCGAATGGCCGGTTTTCCACAGGATCGGCTGGCCGCCGAGCCGCTCGATCAAGCGGGTCAGATGCCAGGAACACTTGATATCGTAAACGACCGCCGCGCCGGGGTAGTCGGCCAACACTTCCTCGGCCAGCGGCATCAGCACGCGATCCGGCCAAACGATCTCGCCCGCGTCGGTGACCACGCCCAGCCGGTCGGCATCGCCGTCGAAGGCCAACCCGATATCGGCCCGGTGTTCGCGCACCGCCGCCTGCAAGTCGGCCAGATTCTCGGGAATGCTGGGGTCGGGATGATGGTGTGGAAACCGCCCGTCTACTTCGCAATACAACTCCACGACCTCGCAGCCCAGCGCCCGCAGCAGGGGCGGGGCGGTGTGGGCGGCGATGGCGTTGCCGCAATCCACCACCACCTTGCACGGTTTGGACAATTGCAGGGATTCGCTGAGCCGGCGGATGTAGTCAAGGCGGATGTTGGCGCACCGTTCGCCGCCGTGGCCATGGCGCAAGTCGCCGGTTTCGATGCGGCGGCGCAGGTCGCGGATGACCTCGCCGTGCAGGGCGATTTTGTCGATGACGATCTTCAGGCCGTTGTACCGCGACGGATTGTGGCTGCCGGTGACCATCACGCCGGCATGGCTGGAGCCGAGCGTGTGGGTGGCGTAGTACAGCAGCGGGGTCGAAACCGTGCCCAGATCGAGCACGTCCAGTCCGGCGGCGCGGATGCCGGCCTTGAGCGCCTCGCACAACGTGGGACTGGACAACCGCCCGTCGCGGCCGACGATCACCTCGGTTTCACCGCGTTCGGCGGCCAGGCTGCCCACCGCCTGACCGATGTCCCGCACGACGTCCGGTGTCAGATCGCGGTCCGCCACGCCGCGAATGTCGTATTCCCGGAAGATGGATTTTTTCATGCCGCCGATTCAGTGCCGCCCGGAATGACCGAAACCGCCGGCGCCACGGGCGCTGGGCGTGAATTCGGTGACGACCTCAAAGCGCGCCCGCACCACCGGCACGATCACCAGTTGGGCGATGCGTTCGCCGACGGCGATGGTGAAGGGGCTTTGCCCCCGGTTCCAGCACGATACCAGCAGTTCGCCCTGATAGTCGCTGTCGATCAGCCCGACCAGATTGCCCAGCACGATGCCGTGCTTGTGGCCGAGGCCGGAACGCGGCAGCACCACCGCCGCCAAGCCGGGGTCGCTGATGTGGATGGCCAGCCCGGTCGGAATCAGGTGGGTTTCGCCCGGTCGCACCGTCAGCGGTTCCGGCAGGCAGGCGCGCAGGTCCTGGCCCGCCGAGCCGGCGGTGGCGTAGTCGGGCAGCGGGATTTCTCGACCCAGGCGGGGATCGAGGATTTTCAGTTCGATGGTTTGGGCGGTCATGCCGTGTCGGGTTCCTTGCCGTCGAGGAGGCTCCAGCCAGTCGAATCCCGGCGCGCGACGGTCGACGCCATGGATCGGTTATAACCTTATCAAAACTCGCGCGGCGATGCCTTCCACAATCGATACCGCTCCGCGATCAACGCGACCAGTTGTTGCCCCAGCAGCGTCTTGTCGGCCAGCGGCAACACCCGCTCCCCACCTTCCCACAGCACGTGCAATTCGTTTTGCTCGCTCTCGAAACCGCTGCCGGCCACGCCGACCTGATTGGCGGCGATCAAATCCAGATTCTTGCGGCGGCGCTTGTCGTCGGCGTAGCGCAGCACGTCGTGGGTTTCGGCGGCGAAGCCGACCGCGAACGGCCGGTGCGAACGCAGCGCGGCCACTTCCGCCAGAATATCCGGGTTGCGCGCCAGTTCCAAAATCAGTGCGTCGTGGGTTTTCTTGATTTTCCGTTCGGCGGGATTGGCCGCGCGATAATCGGCGACGGCGGCGGTGGCGATGAAAATATCCGCCTCGCGGACGCGTTCCATGACCGCCTCATGCATCTCGACCGCGCTTTCCACGTCGATCCGTTCGACGCCGGACGGGGCTTTCAGCATCACCGGGCCGCTGACCAGCACCACTCGCGCGCCCGCCGCCGCCGCTGCTTCGGCCACGGCGAAACCCATCCGACCGGTGCTGCGGTTGCTGATGAACCGCACCGGATCGAGCGCTTCGCGGGTGGGGCCGGCGGTGAGCAGTACCGTCAGTCCTTGCAGGTCGTGGGGACCGAGCGGCGCGGCCGAGGATGGCGCCGAGGCGGGCGATTGAACCCGGAACTCGGCCACATCGGTCGGGACGCCGAAATGCTCGACGACGTGATTGCATAATTCCACCGGTTCCAACATCCGCCCGGCGCCGATTTCGCCGCAGGCCTGCTCGCCGACGCCAGGACCCCAAATCTTGACTCCACGTCGCGCCAGCAGCCGGCAGTTGTCCTGGGTGGCGACGTTTTGCCACATCAGCCGGTTCATCGCTGGAGCGACGGCGATGGGTCGGTCGGTCGCCAGGCACAGGGTACCGAGCAGGTCGTTGGCCATGCCGTGCGCCAATCGGGCGAGAAAATCGGCGGTGGCCGGCGCGATGAGGATCAAATCCGCCCAGCGCGCCAGCTCGATGTGACCCATGCCGGCCTCGGCGTTCGCGTCCAGCAACTCGATGTGCACCGGTCGGCCCGATACCGCCTGAAAGGTCAGCGGCGCGACGAAGGCGGTCGCCGCCGGCGTCATCGCCACCCGCGCTTCCGCGCCCGCCTCGCGCAACCGGCGGACCAGATCGGCGCTCTTGTAGGCGGCGATACCGCCGGTGACGCCCAACAGAATGCGTTTCTTGGCCAGAGGTTGCGGCATGGCGAACTCGCGCGGGGTGAGGGATGGCGGCAAGCTTAGCGCAGCTTGAACCGGTGCAAAAGCCAAGTGGAGAAGGGAGCGGACGGAAATAAAAAGGGCGTCCGAACTCGCATCGTAACGACGCGTGATCGGACGCCATAGTCCGCGACGGCGGCCCCCGTTAGCCGCCCGGATCCGCGCCGCCGTCAAGCCACCGTTGGCTCGTGAGCGCGAATCCTTGAATATTGTTAAGCAATTTAATTGCCAACATTTTCAAACTTATGTTTTTAATAAAGATATAAATATTCGAGATATTGAACCCATGGTTGGAAGAGTGTGGGATGCCTCATGCCGGTGCTCGAAACGATCCGGTTGCTTCATAACGGGGCGACGGGATCGCCGATCGCGAAAACCACGAACGTGCGCCCATCGCGCCAGGCCGATTCTTGATCTGTCCCCTTTTGGTGACCATGCTTTACGGGGAGCGATCAACCGAGGAAAACCTGATGTCCATTCGCGACTGGCCCGATGACGAGCGTCCGCGGGAGAAGCTGCTGCAGCGGGGAGCCTCCGCCCTTTCCGACGCCGAACTGCTGGCGATCTTTCTGCGGGTTGGAGTGCCGGGCCGCAGCGCCGTGGACCTGGCCCGCGACATGCTCAAGCAGCACGGCGGCCTGCGCCAGCTGCTGGAGCTGGATCAGGCCGCATTCTGCGCGACGCCGGGACTCGGTCCGGCCAAATACGTGCAACTGCAAGCGGTACTGGAACTGGCCCGGCGCCATCTGGAGGAAATCCTGCAACGCACCGACGCCATCCAGAGCGTGGCCGACACCCGCCGCTATCTGATGGCCCGCATGCGCCATCATCCGCACGAAGTATTCGCCTGCCTGTTTCTGGACAACCGGCATCGGGTGATTCAGTACGAGGAACTGTTTTTCGGGACCATCGACAGTTCCGCCGTGCACCCGCGGCAAGTCGTGAAGCGCGCGCTGCATCACAACGCCGCCGCGGTCATCGCGGCGCACAACCATCCGTCCGGGATCGCCGAACCGAGCCGAGCCGACGAGACGATCACGTTGCGGCTGAAGGAAGCGCTGGCCCTGGTCGATGTCCGGCTGCTGGACCATATCGTGATCGGCGACGGGCAAATGGCTTCCCTGGCGGAGCGGGGGGTACTGTAGCGACCGGGGCTGGCTAAAACCGGTGTGCCTCGCGGATACGTTCGTAGGCGGCGGTGAGTTCGCGGGTCTTTTCGGTGGCCCGCGCCAGTTCCGCCGGCGACGCGTTGCGGGCCGCCAGCTTGTCGGGGTGGTGCCGCCCGATGAGGCGGCGATAGGCCAGCTTGATTTGGTCGGGACTGGCGTCGCGGTTCACGCCCAGAACAGCATAGGCCTGACCGAGCGAGCCGACGGTGGTGGCCGGTCGCCGGTCGTTGGTGCTCCGCTCGTCCCGATCGCCCTGCCTGGAGCTGCTGGAATAGCCTTGGCTTTGCTGTTGCGCCCAGCGCTGGGCGCGGAACAGGGTGTGCAGGGCTTCGAACTGGAGGCGGACGATGCCGAGCCGCTCGGCGATGCGAATCAGTCGGGCGTGGATTTGTGGGTGTAGGTCGCCGTCGGCATGGGCGACGTTCAGCAGCAGTTCCAGCAACCGTTGCGACAGGGCCGGTTGGCCGCGACAGGCGTTCCGGAACCGGTCCAGGGCGGCGTCCGCGGCGAAATCCGGTTGCTTGCCTTCGGTGAAGCTGTCGATGGCCGAGCGCCGCTGCGCGGCGTTCAGCCGCAGGTGATCCATGGCGGCCCGGGTCGCGGCGATTTCCTGCTCCGAAACCCGGCCGTCGGCTTTGGCGACATAGCCCATCAATTGGAACGCGGCGGCGTTGAAGGCATCCCGAGCGCGCGCGCGGTCGTCGAGGGTATCGGGTTCCGCGGTTTTTTTCCAACCGCCCTGGTCGAAGTTATGGCCGACCGCCGCTCCCATCAGCGCCCCCAGAGGGCCGCCGACCATGAAGCCGAACGCTCCGCCGAACAGTTTCCCTAACACAATGGTACCTCTGTGTAACCGTTCGCTCCCCTCGCCCGCTTGCGGGAGAGAGGTTGGGGGGTGAGGGCTGCCTGATGAAATGCCGGATTCCAAAGGTTCGAACCGGGTGACAGACGGCCAAGTATTCTCCCCGCCGTCACGGCTCAGCGCTTCCTCAGGTAAGTATCGTCATCGTAGGTTTTCAGCCAGTCGGGCCGCAAGCCGATCAGAGCGGTTGTCACCATGCCGTTGAGCAGGCCTTCCGGAAACAGGTAGAGCGGCAGGAACGGCAGGTATTCGCTGCCAAGGCGGGCGAACGTGTAGGTTTCGGTGACGACGAGCAGCACGACCAGCGCCATGACGGCCGCGCCGGCGGCCAGCATGGCATTGGCGA
Source organism: Candidatus Competibacter sp. (assembly GCA_031732855.1). Taxonomy (GTDB): domain Bacteria; phylum Pseudomonadota; class Gammaproteobacteria; order Competibacterales; family Competibacteraceae; genus JAVMKJ01. The sequence continues at coordinate 32,687 of JAVMKJ010000019.1, read as the reverse complement.
AGGCGCACAGAAAAATATAGATGAAGAGATGGTGGGGAAGGTAACGGTGGACCAGGTGGTAAACGCCGTAACTGGTCGAAACCGGCAGCACGCCCAGCAGCAGGGCGTTCATGGCCAGCGCCGACCAGTGGCCGTGCACGAACGTCACCGCCACGGTTACCACGCTGACGCCGATGACCCCCAGCGACCAGCCGAACATCAGGGTGTAAACGGTCGCGCACAGAAAATGAAAACCCAGCGCTGGCCGAACCCCCACCTCGAAAATCCAGAGCAGAAACAGCGCCACCGAAGCCCCCAGGAAGACATGCTGAAGCCTGGAACTGGCCAGGAAGGGGCGCCACGGCGCGGACCGCAGGGCGTACAGCCCGATCAGCAGCCAGACGATATTGGCGAAGAACAGCAGATCGCCGGGGAACAGATGGTCGTTGAGGCTCATGACGCAAGCATACCGTATCGACGATATGCTTGGCACAACAAACGTCCCACGCTCTTACCCCCTATCAGGCATGAGTTAACCTATTAAAAATTTGGATAATTTCGGTCCAACCGCGCCCGGGAACCCGCACTTTGGCTCGATTGGGTCGCCGCGCGGCGCGAGGAGGCCATACCGTTTCTCAATAGGTTTTCTGATTTGGAATGGCAGGGTTGGTTAGATTGGGTAGCAGGAGGGTACGCAATGCGTACTCTACCCCCGCCGTGCCAATCCGCCCTACCCGTCTCCCGGGAAATAGTAAAATCTACCGGCAATCGGTATAAGTTTTCCCCCGCTCGCCCGCTATCCGATTCTTGCGGTCGAATTCAAGGGAGGCGAGCCCGCTCCCACCGCTGAAACTGGTACGGCCAGGCATGATCGGCATCGGCCGGGTGCGCTTCCTCCCAGACTTGTTTCCATTCCAGGCTGTTCCAGTCCGGAAACCAGGCATCGCCGGGCACATCGGCGTCCACGAAAGTCAGATACAGGCATTCGGCCAGCGGCAAGGTTTGCGCGTACAGCGACGCGCCGCCGATCACCACGATCTCGGGCACCGTGCCGGCGATCTCTCGAGCTTCGTCCAGCGACCGCGCCACCGCGCCACCGGGCGCCTGATAAGCGGGATCGCGGCTGAGCACGATCATCCGCCGTCCCGGCAGCGGCCGACCGATGGATTCCCAGGTGCGCCGGCCCATCAGCAACGGCTTGCCCATGGTGGTCCGCTTGAAGAAGCGCAAATCCGCCGGCAGATGCCAGGGCAGGCGGTTGTCGCGCCCGATGACCCGGTTGCGGGCCAGCGCGGCGATCAGGACCAGTTGCGCGGTCATGCCCTCCCCCTGCCATCTCCTTTCCCCGGCGGAGAGAAGATTGGGTGGGGGGACGGGAGCGCCGGGACGCTCCGGACCGGCCCGCCGGGCTCGTCCAGGCGAATGGCGGTCAGCCGGTTGCCCCAGACGCAGCCGCTGTCGAGGGCATAAATACCCGGCGCCCGGTAATAGCCCAGCGCCGCCCAGTGACCGAACACGATATGGAGATCGGCGTTGCGCCGGCGCGGCACTGAGAACCAGGGCAGCAGGCCGGGCTCCTGACTGCCGGGCGGCCCCTTCTCGGAAAAGGACAGCGTGCCGTCCGCCGTACAGAACCGCATTCGGGTCAATGCATTGACGGTGAAGCGCAACCGGTCGTAACCGACCAGATCGTCCCGCCAGCGGCGCGGCTCGCCGCCGAACATCCGTTCCAGGAATTGCTCGCAGCGCGGCCCGCGCAGGGTCGCTTCCACCTCCGCCGCGCAGCGATGCGCCAGCGCCAAATCCCACTGCGGCGGCAGGCCGGCGTGAACCATGGTAAAGCCGAGCGTCGGATCGTGATGCAGCAGGGGACGCCGGCGCAGCCAGTCCAGCAGTTCGGCGCGGTCGGGAGCGTCCAGGATGGTGTGGAAGGTATCCTTGCGCTTGGGTTTCACCTGACCGGCGGCGACCGCCAGCAGGGTCAGGTCGTGATTGCCCAGCACCGCTACCGCCCGATCTCCCAGTTCGCGCACCAGCCGCAGTACTTCGACCGAATGCGGCCCGCGGTTGACCAGATCGCCGACCAGCCACAGGGTGTCGACCGTGGGGTCGAACCGAAGCAGATCGAGCAGCCGCCGCAGCGGGTCGTGGCACCCCTGAACGTCACCGATAGCGTAAACGGCCATGCTTCGATGCCTCGATGAAAACTACCGCGATGTCGTGGGCGGGGGCAATCGATCGAGGATGCGCCGGGCCACGCCCTGATAATCCTCGTCGAAGTGGTGATCGCCCGGCATTTTCTCGGCGATGATGCCCAAAGCGGCCAGCTTCGGGCAGGATGCGTCCCCCTCTTCCGCGCCGTAGACGCACAGCCGCCGGATTCCGTCCAGTTTTTCCATTTCCGGCCGCACCGGCTGGTCGCCCGCCGACGGCTCGTCGCTGATCCAGTCGTTGAGGTGAAACTCGAAGGATGCATAATCCGACAGGCCGAGAAACACCGCCAGATCGATCCGCTGGCGCAGCTCGGGCGACAGGCGGTTGATAACCGCCGGCAGCACGTCCGCGCCGAACGAATAGCCGATCAGCACGATCCGGTCCTTCTTCCAGCCGTCCAGGTAGTGGCGCAGCACCCGCTCCAGATCCAGGGCCACCTCGTCCGGCTGGCGGGCCTTCCAGAAGTAGCTCAGCGAATCCCAACCCACGGTCGGCAGGCCGTTTTTCGCCAATTCCGCCGTCACGGCGCGGTCGAGCAGCGCCCAGCCCCCGTCGCCCGAGAACATGACCGCCAGTTGCGACCGAGCGGGACCGCCGGTGGCCGGGACCTCGGTGAGCGGCACGCCGCCGACGCTGGCGTCGGGCTCGACCTGCTTGACGATGCCGGGATCCAGCCATTGCAGCAGGGCGGAGATCTGCGGCAACCCGCTTTTGACGCCGCCGTTGCCGGGTATCTCGGCCAGCCGGGCGAGCGAGATCGATTTGACGAATTGCGCCGCCATCCCGGCGTCGCAGGCCGGCCGGTTCTGAAACACGAACCAGGTGGTCGGCAACCGGACGACCGGCTTCAACACGACCCCCTGGTTATCGGACAGCGCGGCGCTCTCCAGATTCGCCGCGCCCGGGCACGGCGGCTTGCGCAGCGGCAGCTCCGGGCAAAAATCCATCGCCACCCCGGCATGAAAGCGGTCGGCCGGCGCCTGGGCCAGCGCCGCGTAGGTCAGCGCCGCGCCCGCGCCGTAACCCAACAGGATCGGTGGCAAGTGCGTGGCCGGTGGATAATGCTGTTCCACGAGCCGATTCAACTGGTCGAAATCGGTGGACGCATCGACGCAGGCTGCCTCCGACCGGTCGATCCGGGCCAGATAGGCATCCAAATCGATGCCGGCGACCACGTAATCCAGTTTGGCCAATTCCTGGGCCACGGCGTTCAGATCGGCGTTCCAGCCGCCCTTTCCCGACGCGAACAGCACCACGCCCTTGGACTCGTCGGTCGTGCGCTGGATGGTCAACCTGCCGAACGCCGGATCGTCCAACGTTTCCCCGGCGATGTCCGCCCGCGCGGCGGCGACCGCCAGCAGGGCGGCGATCAGGCACAATCTTGACGATGGCTCGCGCATCGATTCATCTCGCGTTGTTGTTATCTTCCGAGGGTTCCCTTGAAACCGCCGGCGATCAGCGACGTCAGGTCGGTCAATACGCGCGGCAGAACCATGCCGCCCGGCACGGCCATATAGCGCGCTTCCCACTGGGGATCGAACTTGCTCTTGTACTGATGCAACCCCCGAAAATTGTAAAATGCCTCGCCGCCGCCAAATACCAGCGCGCCAAACCGGTTCCATAGCGGGGCGAAACTGCGGTTCTGCAGGCCGGCCAGCGGCGCCATGCCGAGATTGAACCACTCAAAGCCCTGCTCGCGGCCCCACTGCATGATCCGGACGAACAGATAATCCATCAAGCCGTTGGGGCTGTCGGGCGGATAGCGCATCAGATCGACCGACAACTCTTCGCGGTCGCCTTGCCAGAGGTTGGCGAAGGCCATGACCTCCGCATCGCGCCGGACCACGGCGACCGGCCCGGTCCGCAGATAGTCCGGGTCGAAGAATCCCAGGGAAAACCTCTTCTCCCGCGCGTTCTTCCCACCCAGCCAGGCGTCGGAAATCGTCCGCAGTCGAGGTAGCAGTTCCGACGCGGCCGCGGCGTTGGCCACCTCAAAGCGGTAGCCGTCCCGCTCCAGTCGGTTGACGGTGTTGCGCAGAGTTTTCCGGGCCTTGCCGTCCAGCGAAAATTCCCCCAGCCGCACCCGCGCCTCCTCGCCAAACTTCAACAGGGTCAGCCCCAGCTCCACGTACAGACCAAGATGGTTTGGGTGGACCTGGTAGAATGCCGGCCAGCCGTCGTGGCGCTCGCACAATTCGCGGAATGCCCAGGCCAGCTCCTGGCGGTCCTGTTCGCATGCGGCGACCGGATCGCCCATCGCCACCCAGGTGCGACCTTCGACGCCGTACATCAGAAACGCGCTACGGTCCTGGTTGAACAGCAATGCCTTGTCGCCCAGCAGCGCCAGATGGGCATAAGCGCGGGGGAATGCGGCGGCGATCGTCCGGACCTGAACCAGCGCGTCCGAGTCGGGCGGAGCGGGTTCGAACGGTGCCGGACGCAACAGTTTGGCGACCGCGAAGAACAGCGCCACGCCCATCGCGCCCACCATGGCCCGCAGAAACCGCGGAGCCTGGCCCTCGCTACCGAAGCTGAAATCCCACCACAGAGAATGCGAATACTCGACATGTTTGTAGGAGAAAAAGCCCAGCCACGTCGCGCTGACCAGCACCACCAGGATGGCGGCGACCCAGCCCGGCGTGAATCGCTCGCCAAACAGCGCGGCATGGCGGTAAAACCGCGACCGGGACGGCAATAAACCGGCCAACAGCAAGGTCAGGATGATCGCTTCCTCGTAATCCGCGCCCTTCAGCAGCGAAGCCGCGATGCCGGCGCCCAGAAAGATGACGGCCAGCAGCCAGGCGGCGTCGAGCCGGCGTTGCAGCCCCCGCGCCAACAGCAACAGACCCATGCCCATCAGGCTGCTGACAAAGTGGGACGCTTCCAGCACGGACAGCGGGATCAAATCCTCCAGCCATGCCAGCCGCGCCTCCACCGCCGGCGTCATCGCCGAAAACAGCAACACCGCGCCGCCGATCAGCGCCAGCAGCGCGAACACGTGCGGCAGCAGCATCGGCGCCCATGGCCCCACCATGCGCGGCAACCACAGGATTCGTTCCTTTTGATGCCGCAGTTCGTACAGGCCGAGCGCGATCGCCGCCAGCGCCAGCGGCAGCAGGTAGTAGATCAGCCGGTAGGCCAGCAGCGCGCCGAGCAGGTTGGGGGCCGGCAGATAGTTTTTCAGCAGCAGCAGCACCAGCGACTCGAACACCCCCAGCCCGCCCGGGACATGGCTGATCAGGCCCGCGACCTGAGCCACGAGGAAGACGCCGAGGACGTAGTGAAAGCCGATCTTGGCCGACGCCGGCAGCAGCACGTACAACACCACGCTGGCCATCATCCAGTCCAGGGCGCCGACCAGCAACTGCGGCAGGGCCAGCCTCGGCCGCACCATCGGCAGTTCCCAGGAACCCAGCTTGATCGGCTGGCGGCGCAACATCCCCAACAGCAGGTAGGCCACGGGCAGCACCAGCATCAACAGCCCGAGCAGCCGGCTGTTGGTCGCCAAATAGGGAACGGCGCGCAAATTCGGCGGATTCAGCGCCAGCACCGCGCCGCCGATGGTCAGAATGCCCAGCCACAGGGTCAGGGTGGTGAACACGACGATCCGGGCGATATCCACCGCCGTCAAGCCCCAGCTCGAATACAGCCGGTAGCGCAGCGATCCGGAGGTCAACACCGACAAGCCGACCGAATTGCTGAACGCGTAGCTGAGCAGCGCGGCGAACCCGATCTTGGGCCAGGGCAGCGGCCGGCGGATGTAGCGCAGCGCCAGCCAGTCGTAACCGGTAACGACCAGGTAGCTGAGGACGGTGCACAGGAAGGCGGCGAACAACCGCGAGCGCGGCAGCCGAGCCAACGCGGCCACGATATCGCGATAATGGTAGGTGGCCAGCGCCTGTTGCAATACCCACAGCGCGGCGCCGAACAGTAGCAGACCGACGAACGGACCGGCGTAGCGGGCGAACAGCGCTTTCATGGCAGCGCGAGAATGGCATCCCGGTTGGTCCAGGACGCGACCCGGGCGGCGGCCATGGCCCGCGCCAGCCATTCATGTTCGCTGTGTTCGGCAGGGTTCAAAGCGACAGGTCGGCGTTCCGGCAGCAAAGCCCGGAATACGTGCTCGACGTTCTCCTCGGCGTCCGGCGCGTAGCGGTGCCGCCAGGGCGGCAGAATGGGAAAGCGGTTGACCACGCCGCAGGCTACGATCTCCGCTTCGTCGCCCAGGCCGGTTTCCTCCCGCAGTTCCCGCCGCGCGGCGTCCAGCGGGTCGGTTTCGTCCCAGCGCAGGCTGCCGGTGACCGACTGCCAGAAGTCGGGCGGCTGGCGGCGGCACAGCACCAGCACCTCGCCGGTCGCCGTGTACACCACCACCAGCACCGATTCCGGACGTTTGTAGTGGCGCGAAATTCCCCTCGCCCCCTCTTTGTCAAAGGGGAGAGCCGCGCCAGCGGCGGGGGAATTTCCAGCGGCCTCGCCCACGCTCAGGGCGTGCGGCGCAGGCGGATGTTGAGATCGCGCAGTTGCGCCTCGGTAACCGGCGCCGGCGCCTGGGTCAACAGGCAGGCGGCGGTCTGGGTTTTGGGGAAGGCCATCACGTCGCGGATGGATTTGGCGCCGACCATGAGCATCACCAGTCGATCCAGCCCAAACGCGATGCCGCCGTGCGGCGGACAACCGAACTTCAGCGCGTCCAGCAGGAAGCCGAATTTGGCTTGCGCCTCCTCGGGACCGATGCCGAGCAGTTCGAACACCGTGTTCTGCATCTCCTGGCGGTGAATACGGACCGAGCCACCGCCAATTTCGGTGCCGTTCAAGACCATGTCGTAAGCCCGCGACAGGCAGCGTTCCGGATGGGCGCGCACCTCGGCCGGATCCTCGGTGCGCGGCGCGGTGAAGGGATGGTGCAGGGCGTTCCAGCGCCGGTCCGGCTCGTCCCACTCGAACATCGGGAAGTTGACCACCCACAGTGGCGCCCATTCGCCCCGCATCAGGCCGAGATCGTGGCCGAGCTTGATCCGCAGCGCGCCCAGCGCGTCGTTGACCACCTTGGCGGCATCGGCGCCGAAGAAGATCAGGTCGCCATTTTCCGCCCCGGTGCGGGTGAGGATCCTGGCCAGCACCTCGTCGGGCAGGAACTTGACGATGGGCGCCTGCAAGCCGTCGCGGCCAGCGTCGACGTCGTTGACCTTGATGTAGGCCAGCCCCTTCGCCCCGTGGCGGCCGACGAACTCGGTGTACAGGTCGATCTCGCGGCGGGTCAGTCGGCCGCCATCCGGCACCCGCAGGGCCGCGACCCGCCCGAGCGGATCCCGGGCCGGGCCGGCGAACACCTTGAATTCCACTTCCGCCATCAGGTCCGACAGTTCGGTCAGTTCCAGCGGGATGCGCAGGTCCGGCTTGTCGGAGCCGTAGCGCCCCATCGCCGTGTCGTAGGGCATGCGCGGAAACGGGTCGGGCAGTTCCACGTCCATGACCTCCTCGAACAGCTGGCGGATCATCTCCTCCATCAGGTCGGTGATGGCCGGCTCGTCCATGAACGAAGTTTCGATGTCGAGCTGGGTGAATTCCGGCTGGCGGTCGGCGCGCAGGTCCTCGTCGCGGAAGCAGCGCACCACCTGGTAGTAGCGATCCATGCCGGCCATCATCAGCAACTGCTTGAACAACTGAGGCGATTGCGGCAGGGCGAAGAAGCTGCCGGGATGGGTGCGGCTGGGAACCAGGTAATCGCGAGCGCCTTCCGGGGTGGCCTTGGTCAGCATCGGCGTTTCGATGTCGAGGAAGCCGTGCCGATCGAGGAACCGGCGCAGGGCGCCGACCACCCGGGTGCGCAGTCGCAACCGCTCCTGCATCTCCGGCCGGCGCAGGTCGAGGTAGCGGTAGCGCAGCCGCACTTCCTCGGAGGTGTCGTCGTCGTCCAGTTGGAACGGCAGCGGTTCGGAACGGTTGAGGATTTCCAGGTCGCGGGCCAGCACCTCGACCGCGCCGGTGGCCAGATTGGGATTCTCGGTGCCCTCGGGCCGCCGCCGCGCCCGGCCGGTCACGCGCAGCACGTATTCGTTGCGGACCCGTTCGGCGATGGCGAAGGCGTCCGGGGTATCGGGATCGATCACCACCTGCACCAGCCCTTCGCGGTCGCGCAAGTCGACGAAGATCACCCCGCCGTGATCGCGGCGGCGGTGCGCCCAACCGCAGAGGGTAACGTCTTGATCCAACAGGGTCTCGGTGACCTGGCCGCAATAGTGGCTGCGCATGATATTCATTCCGTCAACGGGTCTTGGTTCTCGATACGGCGGTCGGAGCGGGAGCGGGGGAAGAGGCGTGCGAATGCTTGCCGACACGGCGTCAAGGGAAGGCAATGTTACGGGTTAAGCCGTGGAGTGGCAACCAAGCGCCGCGCGCCGGGTGAAGCGGCGATCCGGCTCGAACCGCCGAACGTGCTTCGGGCGACGGCAAATGGCGTTGATGCCATCCGGCGGATTTCGGGGAGGTGGTCCGGTTCGGTTTTCCCGGCCGGGCAACCACTATACTGGGAGGCATGTTGAAACACACCGATCGCAACCGGCTATCCAGACGGGTAACCGGAGCAACCATCGGGCCGGAACTGGCTTGGGCGTTGCTGCTCGAACTGCGCCGGCTGTCGCGGGCGCGGGCGACGTTTCCCGGGTCGCTCGAGTTCGGCCTGGACGCGCGGGGTTTGCCGGGCGTGGTCCCGGCCGGTCACCCCGCCGCCCTGCTGGTCGTCACCGAGGATGGCGGCTGGATCGCCCGCGCTCCGGTGAGCGCGGCGGGAGCCGAACTGTTCGATCTGTATCTGCCCATGGCGCTGGCCGGCCCGGCCCGGCCGTTGACGGTGGCGCATCTGGGTCAGAGTCTGGACGGGCGCATCGCCACCGTGGACGGCGCGTCCTGTTATGTGAACGGCCCGGAAAACCTGACCCACCTGCACCGGATGCGCGCCCTGTGCGACGCGATCGTGGTCGGCGCTGGCACCGTGGCGTGCGACGACCCCCGGTTGACCACCCGGCGGGTGCCCGGCCCGAACCCGGTACGGGTGGTTCTCGACCCGCGCCGCCGCCTCGCCGCCCGGCATGGCGTGTTCCAGGATGGGGCCGCACCGACTCTGCTGGTTTGCGCGGGGGAACGGGACGGTGAACCCAGGCCGGGCCACGCCCAACTCGTCGGCGCGCCCTGCGAGCACCAGCGCTTCAACCTGCGCGCGGTGCTGGCGCGGCTGCGCGCCCGCGGCCTGTTCGGGATTTTCGTGGAAGGCGGCGGCCTGACCGTGTCGGCTTTTCTGGAACAGGGACTGCTGGATCGGCTGCAAATCGCGGTGGCGCCACTGATCATCGGTTCCGGCCGACCCGGCATCACCCTGCCACTGATCCAGGACCTGGATCAGGGACTGCGCCCCCGCCACCGTCGTTATGTGATGGGCGAGGACGTGCTGTTCGATTGCCGGTTGGAGAGTTGAGGCCAAGCTATGTGGCCATTCCCGACGCAGATGAGTCTCATTCGCTGTGATGATTCTTGCTTCGCACCCGGCGCAACGGGCATCCAAAATATCGGTTGAACAAAATCGAGATCCGTCCCAGATTTTCCGGCGATTTCCCATGAATACGAGAGAAAACATTCTGCAATTGATTGAAGCGCTGGAAAGGCGCGGCGTAGGCAAAGAGCTAATGGAAGAGGCCATTAGTAATATTCTATTGCATAAAGTGGATCTTATTAATTGGAATGATGCCGATAGGGAACGAATCATTTTGCATGCATACTCACTTGCCCGCACCCGATCCATGCTACAGGAGTCCTTGGCAAATAATTTAAATTCAGATGGACGGGAAATCATCGAACAACACATCAGGGAAATCAATGAACATTTCAGCATGTATCAGTGGCCAACAGAGATATCCGAGGACGATCCGGTATTGCTGAAACAGTTGTGGCATCAACAAAATACCAGTGCGTCCGCCATGGGACGGCATCTCAATCATGCTCCCGATTCGGCCCACAAATCCGGTTTTAGGAGCGAGTGCAATCGCATTCTCCGGATCCTTTTGAAACTTCCCACGGTAGTGTCTGCTCGAGGGGAATTTGAGCCGGTGGTCACGCGCGACTTGGTCGCCGCGTTGCAAGGACAAACCAATAGGTTCGCTAAAGCCGTAATCGAGGAGGAATTACAGGCGCGCTATCCTGTGGCGTATGATTTTCTTTCAGCATTATATGGGCGGCGATATGTTGCCAAGCTCGACCGGTTGCTCGACTTGAAAAAAATGAGCAGCCAGGGTTTTTTAAAATCCATAACGCAAAACAAGGCTGCATTAAAAGCTTTGATTGATAATCTGACTATCGCTCGAAATGCTTTAGGAAAACAGGATTTTCTTGAAATTACAGGACCCTGGGATACTTTAGAAAAGATCCGGTGGGTGGCGGTACTGGATATCCACACTCTTGGAGTCAATTTGGGTGGATATCAATTAGCTTATCCTGTGGAGTATTCCGAGTCGCAAATGCCGCCCTGGATGCAAGACAGTACCTTGGGTGAATTAAAGAGTGAAGGTGATAGTGACGCGGGAACTTATATATTATTATCGCATGGCACGGGCGATGCCTCGTTTAGTGATGGAGTCAAGGAACAATTACGTGCACGGTATGCCAATATTCAGAATAACTTAATCAAACCTAACTACGACGCTCTCCGGTTGATTGTCGCTCATTCCGATAAAATGACTAAAATGACAGGGAGGGCGATTGTTTCACTGCTTGCCACAATGGTAGAGGCATATCGGCAAGTCGCGCCTCCTGCTGATGGCGACGCAGTCCTGAAACAATACAACATGCTTCTGTTGGATTTGGAAAAATTATGGGAGGAATTGACCCAACACGATGAACTGCCAGCCTTGATAAGAAATAAAATTACGCAAGTCCAGGAGTCATCGCTTGCTAACATTAATAGCGTTCACTCGTTGATACGTTTCCTGCACGAGGCGGGAAATAAGGCACTGGAAAAGCAAATGGCATCGGCTCGAGCGGATATGACGATATCCGTCGGTCGAATCGGCGCCAACGGAACCCACGAGATCCAGTTAGCCAAGCTCGATGATGCGCCGATCATAGTCAATGGCTTGATCCGTCACCGTGCAATCGCAGCGATTGTACGCGCCAGCCGGCGGATGCCAGGACCTATGTTGGGTACTTTTGTTGTGAACGATCATTATATTATTTATAGCGTAAAACTCGGGGAACATCGTGTAGAGTTTTCAGCCAATATCGAACGACCAGAGAACGAGGGTTTTGTCCGTTTACAAAGTTATCAGGGAGGTATAGAAATAGAACAACAATTACGGGGAGCTTTTGTTGAAAAAGTATTGCAAGAAGGTGGAATGACGGTCAAATGGGAACAGGAGGGTCTGGTCGATACGCTGATAAGAGGGATTCTGGATAAGGATCATGGCGCGCGGACGGATAACCAAATCGAGCAAGCCGTGATATTGGTGTTACGCTTGATATGGTCTCTTCGCGATTTGGACTACGCCATGGCGTATATTTTTTCCCGAGAAATTCTATCCAGTAGTGACGGAGGCAAGGTAGACGCCAACAAAGCCAAACAATTTGCAGCCTCGTTTGCGAGCATGTTCCTCGTCGAGGGAACGATCCCATTCTCGTATAGAGGCGAGGGCATCCCGTTTGCCACCTATTGTGAGTACAACGGACCCAAGGTTTTGCGGGAATTTAAGATGTATCAATCCAGCGAGCAGCGAATGATTCGCCATCGTCTGTTTTTCACAATTAATGCCTTGCTGCAAGCCGTTGAGTTGCCTGCTATTCAATCTGGTAAAGGAGGGGTAGGGCAGGAGATTATTGATGCATGCTTTAATAAACCTCTGCGAAATGCATTAGGCCGCCAGGAGTTGCGACTGAATGCCCGGGGATTTGTCGAAAGGAATCCCGGTTATCAGCCACTTAAGGAGATTGTCAGTACGGTTGTTACCCATGAATTTGAAGCTTTACGCATGGCGGTTCTGCTAAATAAATCCGATCTCCATTTGGATTTCGGCACGATCGGCAGCATCGACCAACTTACGCTGGTGAGATCTCAGCGAGAGCTGGCGCCTAATGAGTGGCTGGTGGTATATGGTTTAGCCGATGAAGAAAATCGTGCGATATTGTATGCATTCAGCCAATACCTAATAGTACCAGAGGGTGGAGAATGGCTTACCCTTGCCGAGCTTAGGAGAATATTGCGTAAAGCTGGCTATGCCGCGCCTGGAAAAATTCAGGTTCCCGGATTTCAAAGGGCTGTTTCTCATCGCTTGTTGATCGGACAACCTCGCGAGCAGAGTACGATCATCGGTACTTCCATCAGAGGCCTATTGGCCTCGGTTGGAGATGGGTCCGTTCGTATCGGACGCATTACTCTCGACCGCAATTACTGTTTCAACCCGCAGACCCGTGACGGGCGCGTTCTCCTGGTCCCGTTTACGACTCCAGAAGATATCGAAGCGATTCGATCCGCTGAGGCGGTCATTGTCACCAGTGGTGGTTTACTCAGTCACGCTGGAGTCACGACACGGGAATTTGCCATACCCGCCTTGATTCTTCCACACGCCGAGTGGGTACACTCTTCAACAGGGGTCATGGTTCTGCTTGAAGAAAGACATCCGGGCCAGATGAGGAAAACGTCGGAAGGGTTTTGGATCAGCGATTCGATGGTTTCTGAAACGGTGGAAGTGCGCGAGGGCGACATGGTTCTGGTTTGGGCGTCACAGGGCATCGTGTCGATCATACCCATGGAGGAAGACCATCTCGAGCAAGCGCACCGCTTGATCCAGGGGATTATGTCCGGCGATAATACATCTGTTGATCTCGAACGGTGGTTGGCAACCATTCCGTTGGATATCACTATGCATGATCATCGGGAGCAGACCGTATCCGATATTCTTGGTTTGGTATTGTCAGAGGCATTATGGGATAAGCGTATCAATCCTACCGCGCGCAAGCAATTAATCGATGTCGTGCGACATGCCTGCGCGGGCATACGCGTGGATGGAAAGGCGGTCGAACTTCCAGCAAAAAGCGTCGCTTATATTAATACGGTCGTGCAACGACTCCAGCAGAATGCTTTTACCGAGTTCGAAGGGCTATTGTCGGAGATCGAGCACAATATATCCCGAGTGAAAGTGTTATGGAGGGCGCTCAATATCATTGCGGTGATCGAGCGTCAATGGGCTCAGGTTATTGTTCTGGCAAACAGTCTGAATTTATCGGATCAGCGATTGCATGCATTCGAAAAGCGCATCGATCAACTACGTCGTCACCCCCGCATCGCTTTACTCAGGGCATCCGTACTTCATGAAGTAGAAATCCTATCGGGAAAAAATTTGACCGAAGACGACTTGCCGCTTATACGGCAGACCCTGCGTCGCCTTGGATACAGAAGGAAGGACAATAAGCGACCAATAATTATGTTGGTATGTACGGCTAATGTCGACCGTAGTCCGATGGCTGAATTTTTATTAAAAAAGATGCTCGATGATGAAAAAATATGTGGTGTTGAAGTTATTTCACGCGGTGTCGCAGCCCTTGAAAATTGTCCCATGTCTGAAATAGGCCAAGCCCTGCTTCTTTCTGAGGATGGAATACAGGCAGAAACTCACCGTAGCAGAAGAATCGAGGAAATGGATGTTCATGAAGCCGATATCATTTTGGCGATGGAATCTTTTCATGTGCAATTACTGAAAGAGAAATATCCAGCTTCCCCAAGCAAGATTTTCCTGCTAAGCGATTATGGAAATGCGCGAGAAATCGGCGATATCAAAGACCCGGCGGGTCAATCAGGAGATGCCTACAACAGAATGAAGCGGGAAGTGCAACTATCTTTGGCTGGGGTTTTTAAGCGTATGAGAGAGGAAAATCTTCTAGCCAAGGCGATGGTCGTGCACTTGCAACTGAAAGCGGATGAACTGGCGAGAGCGAAAAGAAAACGAGTCGCCGAATCCCAGCGGATTTTTATCCCACTGGAGGAAGTGGATGCCGATTCCGTTGAGTTGGTGGGTGGGAAAGGCGCCAACCTTGGTGAAATCGCAAATCTTGTTAAACATTATGGCGCCCAAATCCCGCAAGCATTGATGATCACGACTTTTGCTTTCCAGCGATTTCTTGAAGAAAATATGTTGCTGGGAACCTTTATGCGGATAACGGCCGCTATCGATACTATTCTTAAGGGGGAATTCATTTCGGATAAAGATCACCGCAGACATATCGTGGAATTATCGGAGCAAATCCGGGATTTAATATTCCAAGGTAATTTGGATGTTACCTCAGGCGTAGGCCTTGAAATCATGAAGGCAATCGCTTCTTGCGGCTTACAGAATACTTTGTTGAGCGTACGGTCTTCCGGTTTACAGGAAGATACGGAGGAAGCAACATTTGCCGGGGCAGCGGAGACTTTTTTATATGTTAATCCGGCGGAACTGTTGGAGTCGATCAAGAGAGTTTGGATGTCATTTTGGTTGATCAGGGGTATTCTATACCGGAATAGCCGGATCATTCAGCAAGGGCCAATCAAGCCGGCGGTTGTCGTGCAGAAAATGTTTGATTCGCAGGTCTCCGGGGTAATGTTCACGACGGACCCCGTCAGCGGCAGGGATGTGATTGTCATTGAAGCCGGTTATGGACTGGGCGAAGGGGTTGTTTCCGGATTGGTTGACGTGGACCGATACTATGTCAATAAATTTGATGGTTCGGTGATCAATATCCATATCGGAAACAAGGCGTTTAAGGTCACGCGACATCCCTCCGGCAAAGGAACCTCCATGGAATCCGTCGACCAGGATCTGCGTGTTGTCCCCTGCCTGAACGAAGAAGACATCAAGTTTAAAATAGCGATGGCCCTGGAAGAACATTATGCTTTGTCCCAGGATATTGAGTTTGGGATTACCAACGGCAAAGTCAGCATTCTGCAAACCCGGCCCATCACGATGCGGAAAATTGGAGACGGACTCCAGCTTTCTCAGTTTTCCCTGGGGAAATGAACGGTTGCGGGCCACTCATCCAGCCAGGCGAACAAATCCCAGTGTCCCACCCGCAACCGCGATTCTCCCCGTTCGATCAGGCGGCGGCGATCCGCCGACCAACTCTCCAGCCAGGTGCCCGGTTCGGGATCGAGTTGCCGGGCCGCCTCGATCCAGCCCGCCAGCAGCGCCGCCTGCATTTCGACCTGCTCCGATCCCAACCGCCAGGGACTGGGCCGCAACGCAACGCGGTAGCCGAGGCGCTCCAGCAGAGTCGCCAGCGCGGGAGCCGCATCGGGACCGAGCGCGCGGCCGAAACCCTTGTCGGTCCGCTGATGGCGGTTCACCCGTTCGCGCGCGCCCTCGTCACCTTCCATCGCCGGCTCCCAGGCGATGGCGCCGTCGTAGCTGAGGACGACGCAGATCGCCGCCCGCCATTCCCAGCAACGCCGGGCCAACCGCTCCAACCAGTCGGACGACACCAGATCGATCAGGGCGGAGGCGGTCACCAGATTCACACCCTGAAAACTTGGCCGCTCCCACTCGCCGGCCAGATTCAGGCACAACTGCTCCAGCCGGCAACGGTTCGTCGCATCGGCCAATACCAGCGCTCCGTTCTCATCGACCGCCGTCATGCCCCGTTCCGCCGCCCACCGGCGGAACAGAGCCTCGCCGTGCGCCAGCAACGCCGGATCGTGCTCCACCAGCCGCCAGCGCTGTTCGCCGCCCAGCAACGGAGCCAGAAATCGGACGTTGGCGCCAGTGCCACCGCCCAAATCCAGAACGGCCAGGGCGGCGTACCGCCGGCGCCAGGCGAGCAGGCGGGCGGTTATCCCCGGGTTGCGGGAAGCGGCGTCCACCGGTTCGCGGAACGCGAGCCACTCGGCCGAAAAACCGCTCATCGCGCCGGCACGGCGGCCAGCGTCGCGGCGAATTGGCCGCAAACGCGCGGCCAGTCGGGAAGAGTCCGACGCGCCGCCCGGGCACCGGCCGCGAGTCGCTGGCGCAGTTCGGGTTCGGTCATCACCCGCGCCAGGGCCTCGGCCAGGGCCGCTTCATCGCCGGGCGGGACCAGCAGCCCCGCATCCGCCGGCACCGTATCGGGAATCGCACCGGCGGTGGTGCTGACGATCGGCAAACCCCGCGCGAGCGCCTCGGCCAGTACCATGCCGTAACCTTCGTACCAGGACGGCAGAACGAACAAATCCGCCTGCTGGTATCGGGCCGCCAGCGCGTCCGCGTCCAGCTCTCCCAGCAACTCGATGCGGTCCATCAGCCCCAGTTCCTCGATCGATCCCCGCGACAGGGCGGCGGAAGCCGGGTCGAGCGTGTCGCTGCCCGCGCATTCCAGCCGCCAGGACAGGTGTCGGAGGCGCGCCAGCGCCCGGAACAGCACGACATGGCCCTTGCGGGGCGTCAGGCTGGCCGCGCAGAACAGAACCCACTGTTCCCCCCGACCCGAGCCCGCGGCGAGGGCAGCAGGTTCGGTGCCGGGAGGCACCACGGTGCATCGTTCTGGTGGAACGTCGTAATCGGCCAGTGCCCGCACCGTGCTGGGACTGGTCGCGATGACGTGCCGGACGTGGCGCAACGCCTCGCGTTCGCTGGCGTAAAGCTGTCGGCTCACCGCCGGGCGCAGCCCGGTTTCCAGCGCCAGCGGGTGATGGACCAGCGCGATCGAACGCAGCCGGTCCCGGTGGGCGGCGGCGACCTCGGGCATGGCCCCCAACGCCAGGCCGTCGATCACCGCCAGCGCCCGTTCCGGCAGCGCGGCCAGCACCGCGTCGGCCTCCCGCAGCGCCGCCGGAGTCGGCAGGGGAAACGCGGCATCGAGACGATGCAGTTCCACCCGCCAGCCCAGCGCCGTCAGCCCGGCCATGATCCGGCGGTCGTAGAGGTAACCGCCGGTGCGGGTTTCGGGGTCGCCGGGAATCAGGAAATGCGCGGATCTCAAGGCAGCGGCCCTTCGTAGGACGCCCAGGCGACGTGGGATTCGCGCAGGGTGACCCGCATGGCGGTCAGGCCGGCCGCGTTCGGCCCCAATCGGCCGTTCGCGATTCGCGCCGCGACCCGATCGTGGATTTCCCGCGCCAGGAATTCGGTGGTGGTGTTGCGACCGGCGAATTCCGGCAGGGCGTCGAGATCGCGGTAGTTCAATTCGTCCAGGACGGCGCGCAGGCAGTCGCCCAACTGGCCGATGTCGGCCACCACGCCGTCGGAATCCAGGTCGGAACGGCGCAGTTCCAGATCCACGACGTAGGTCGCGCCGTGCGGGCGCTGGGCGGGTCCGAAGGTCTCCCCCCGGAAACTGTGGGCGATCATGAAGTGGTCGCGAACGCAAACGGTATACATGGCTCAACCTTTGGCCTTGGGTCAATCAGCATAGATGATGCGATGGCAGAGAGCGCCTGGCGGGTCGCGGCTCAGTTCGGCCATGACCCGCGGCAGGTCGGCGAAGAGGCTTTCGCCGTCGATCAGCGCATCCCATACCGGATCCTCCAGCAACTCCATCACGGTCGCCATGCGCCGCCGGTGGTCCCAACGCCCGCGTTGGGCGGCCGCGATGCCGCCGACCTGGGAACTCCGGATGCTGAGCCGCCTGGCATGGAAATCCTCGCCCAGCGGCAGGCTGACCGGCCGCGCGCCGAACCAGCTCGCCTCCACCACCACCGCCTCGAAACCCGCCAGGCCCAGCGCCGTCGCCAGGCCGGCGGGCGCGCCGCTGGCGTGGATCAGCAGATCCTGTCCGCCTTCGGCCCGGTCCGGGCGGGCGAAACCCACCCCCAGCCGCTCGGCGATGGCCGCCCTCCCCGGATCGACATCCACCAGTTGTATCCGGCAACCCGGCAGCCGTCCCGCCAGCCGGGCGATCAGACAGCCGACCGTGCCGGCGCCGATCACCGTGATGCGGTCGCCCAGGCGGGGTGCGGCGTCCCAAAGTACGTTCAGGGCGGTTTCCAGATTCGCGGCCAGCACCGCCCGAGCGGGCGGAATTCGCGGCGGGATCGGAGTCACCGCCACCACCGGCACCACGTAGCGGTCCTGGTGCGGATAGAGACAGAACACGATGCGACCGCTCAGCGCCTCCGGACCAGCCTCGACCACGCCGACGCTGCAATAGCCGTATTTCACCGGGGCGGGGAATTCGCCCTGCTGGAAAGGGGCCCGCATGGCGCGATACTGACTGGGCGGTACTTCGCCGCGGAACACCAGGCTCTCGGTGCCGCGGCTGATGCCGGTGTGGAGCGTCCGCACCAGCACTTCATCCGGACCGGGAGCCACCAGACTTTCGGAACGGATTTCACCGCGACCAGGGGCCGCCAGCCAGAATGCCCGGGCTTGCAAACGATCGGTTTTCATTGCTGAATGATGGTCGATCGACCAGGTTGTCCGCAATGCATTCCTCCACCGCATCCCCGCTCCAGCCACTTGTGATCAGCGCTCTGCTGAACGTCGTCCCCATGCTGTTGCTGGTGGTCGGAACCGCGACCGCCATCGCTCCGGTTTTCCAATTGCCCGCCGGTTACGCGGTCCAGTGTCTCGCCGTGTTCGCGGGGTTGCTGCTCGCCCTGAGCCCTTTCCTGCCGCAACATCTGCCGCTGGAACGCTTCGGGGCGGCCAACCGCGTCACCCTGCTGCGCGCCGGCATCGCCGCTCTGATGGCCGGTCTGATCGGATGGCCGGCGATACAACCCGGCCTGGCCTGGTTGATGGCCGTTCTCGCCGCCATCGCTCTGATTCTCGACGGGGTCGATGGCTGGCTGGCGCGACGCGGCGGCATGGAGAGTCCGTTCGGCGCCCGGTTCGACATGGAGGTGGACGCCTTCTTCATTCTGATCCTGGCCGTGCTGGTCCACCAGTCGGACAAGGCCGGCGGCTGGGTGTTGCTGTCGGGCGCCCTGCGCTACGGCTTCGTCGCGCTGGGTTACGCCCTGCCCTGGCTGCGTCGGCCGTTGCCGCCACGCAAGCGCCGACAGACCGCGTGCGTGATCCAAACCGCCGTCCTGGCGCTGTGCCTGGCGCCGCCGCTGGTTCGGCCTTGGACGACGGCGCTGGCCACCGGTGCTCTGGGCCTGCTGGCGCTATCCTTTACGGCGGATACCATCTGGCTGGCGCGCCGGGCCGCCCGGCGGGAAGCAGCGCCACGAACGACCGGAGTGGAACAAAATCATCGAACTGGAGACCCCGGGCGGTGACCGGCGCCGGATCGGGCGGCCCCGGGCCGTCCAGCGTCCGCAACAGCAGCGGACCCAGGGTCTCGATGCCGCCCAGCATCGCTTGGTCCGGCGTCATGCCGGGCCGGAATCCCGCCGCCACGAAGGCGGCGATCAGTGCCGGGTCGCGGCAAAAGACGTGGACCGGCACCTGCCAGGAAATCTCGCGACCGCCCACCACCGCCGGCGGCTGGTGGTCGCCGAGCACCAGCAGCAGGGCGTTGTGGGGAGCGTACCGGCGCAGATAGCCCCCCAGCACGTCGAGATTGTAGCGGATGCTCCGAACGTAGGCCGCCGCCAGCGCCTGGCCGTCCAGCCGCTCGTTCAGTTCCGCCGCGCCCGACGCGGCGGTCCCGTCGGGCGTGGCGTCGAGGCGGCTCCAGTCCGGCTGATAGGGCGGCAGCGGCGCGAACGGGGCGTGGCTGTTGATGGTCGGGAAGAACACGAACAGCGGCGGGCGCCCGGCGGGCGCCACTTCGCTCTGATGGACCCGGTACAGGCTGTACTGGTCGGGAATGGCCCACCAGCCGTAGGCGGGACCGCGATAATCCAGGCGCTCGGCATTGTAGAGTTCCGCGAACTGATAGAACCGTCCTTCCGGCCACGGATAACGCAGGCCCGGCATCACGGCGACGGTCCGGTAACCGGCGGCGGCGAAGCGGCTGACCAGGGTGGGCCGGTCGGTGGTCAACAGATATTGGTAGTCGCCCTGATCGGCGATCCGTAGTCCGGACAACAGGCTGGAATGGGCCAGCCACGACACCCCGCCGAAGGTACTGGATTCCACCCGGGCCGAGGCGACCCGCCAGCCGGCTGCGTCCAGGGATCGTTCCAGCGCCGCGAAATCGCCGGCGAGCGGGGCCGCGAAGGAGGGATCGTCGAACACCAGCGCGCCGTAGGACTCGAAAAAGAGCACGAACAGATCGCCCTTCCCCAGCCGGTTCAGGTCCGAGGCGGGCAACAGCGGTCGAGCGGCCAGCCGATCATGGTTGCGAAACACGGTCGCGGCCAGCGTCAGCCGGATCTGCTCGGCCAGCATGGCGGTGACCGGCAACGCGAACCCCTGTTCCGTCCGCAGGCCCGGACTCAGCCGGCCGACGCCGTACAGAACGATGAGAACCGCCGCCAGCGCGCCCAGCGAACGTCGCCCGACCGGCCGGCCCAGCGCCGTCAGGACCGTATCGAGCGACCAGCGCAGGACGGCGACCAGCGCGCCGAACGACGCCAGCAGCGCCAGCGCGCCCAGCAGCAGTTGCCATCCCGCCACGCGGTCCAGGAACATGGCCGCCACGCGGGGCAGGTGTTGGCTGTCCCAATACAGATGGATCGACCGCCCCATCAGCGCCGGCACGGTGACATCCACGTAGCGTCCCAGCACGAGGATCAGGTAACCGCCCAGAATCGCGCCTCGCGCGGCGCGCCCCGGCGCGCCCCGCCAAGCGATCGCCAGCGCGAGCGCGAGCAGCAGCACCGCCAGCTCGATGGAGAATTCGGGCGCCCAGCGCACCCCGGCCGTCGGCCATCGATTCTGGAAAGTCAGCGCCGAGTCGAGCACGAACAGCGCCAATAGCAACTTGAGGAAATTCGGCATCGCTTCGCGCTCCTCGCCCCCGGATCGCCGAAGGTCAGCCGGACAAAGCCGGTTTCGACTGGCGGACTTCGGACGATTGCCGTATCATTTTGAACGGTATTAAAAATCGACGACCAAACCCGCTGGCCAGCACGTGGGAGCACCATGAGCAGGGTAGACGAAGAGCAGGACGTCCCGAGCGAGGGCGAAGTTCTGCAAACCAGCGAGCAGCCCAGCGAGGAAATGCAGCGCTGCCTCGATGAAGTCGTGGCGGTGCTGCGCAAGTACGACGCCGGCGTCACGCTGTGCCTGGCCAACGATCGGGAGTCGGTGTTGATGTACCGGATTCCCGAATGGTGCGCGGTGGCGCTAAGCGACGACGGACCGGAAATCAACCCGGACAAACTGTGGCAGACCGACGACCTGGAACAGCTCCTGCTCCGCACCTATCGGCTGGCCAGCGCCCTGCGCCACACGAACGAACGCCTGCATGCCGAATCGTCGCGGCTGGAGGATTTCGTCAAGGATCTGGGCAAACATCTGCTGGATCCCAACCGCAAGAGCCACTGAGCCGCCGCGTTCGTCTGACCGGACTCATGCGCCGCGCGCTCAATTCTGCCTCACGTCCCGGCCGACGGTCGGGCGCCACTGGCGCGCCAGCTGCCGGGCGCGCGCCAGATCGGCTTCGTTCAGCCGACTGGTCGCGTTGTCCAGAGGCTGGGCCGCGCCGACATAGCCGCCGGCCACGGCCAGGCTCAGCCACATATGGGCGCTGATCCAGTCCGGTTCCACGCCCCGGCCGTTGCTGTACAGCATCCCCACGGCGTACTGCGCCAACGGAAATCCGCCGCTGGCCGCTTTCTCGAACCAGCCGTACGCCTGCCGGTCGTCGCGAGGCACGCCTCGTCCGGTCGCGTACGACAATCCCAGCATCACCTGGGCCAGGGCCAGGTTCCGATCGGCCGCCTTGCGGTACCAGACCACGGCCTGGGCTTCGTCCCGCGGCAAGCCGCCCCGTCCCTCCGCGTACATCAATCCCAGATTCAACTGGGCGACGGCGAGTCCCCGCTCGGCCGCCTTGCGATACCAGGCCGCGGCCTGAGCCTCGTCCCGCGGCATGTCCCGGCCCGCGGCATACAGAACCCCGATGTTGAATTCCGCTTCGGCGTTACCCTGCCGCGCCAGCTCGCGAAACCATTGCACCGCCTGTCGGTCGTCGCGCGGCACGCCGGCCCCGTTGACATACATCCCCGCAAGCTGAAACTGGCTGACGGCATGGCCCTGTTCCGCCGCCTTGCGATACCATTCCGCCGCCTGCCGGTCGTCGCGCCCCAGATTTTCCCCCTTGGCGTAGAGCGTTCCCAGCCGATATTGGGCTTCGGAATGCCCCTGTTCCGCCGCCTTGCGCAACCAGTCCAGACCGGTCCGCCCATCCTTCGGCACGCCGCGGCCGGCAAAGTAACGCTCCGCCAGCCGAAGCTGAGCCTCGGCGCTGCCGCCGCCGGCCGCCCGCGCCAGCAATTGCATGCCCATGGTTTCATCCAGCACCACGCCGCGTCCGCTCAGATAATTGTCGGCCAGTTCCAGTTGCGCGAGGGGTAGATTCTGCTCGGCCGAGCGGCGGAACCATTGCAGGGACTCCCGTTCGTCGCGCGACACCCCGCGCCCGTCGGCGTACATCCGCCCCAGGTAGTATTGCGCCAGCGGCAGGTCCTTCCCGGCGGCCAGGCGATACCACTTCACCGCTTCAACGTCGTTGCGGGTGGTGCCCTGGCCGTCGGCGTACATCCGCCCCACGTTCAACTCGGCCAGTCCCAGCCCCTGCTCGGCCGCCTTGCGGAACCAGCGGAAGGACTCCTCGGCGTTGCGCGGCATGCCCTGGCCGTTCAGGTACCGCACGGCCAGGTTGTACTGGGCCTCGGCATGACCCTGCTCGGCCGCCTTGCGGTACCACTGCGCCGCGTCCTGATCGCTGGCGGTGACGCCGCGGCCGGCCGCGTACATCGCCCCGAGGGTGAATTGCGCGCCGGCGTTTCCCTGCTCGGCCGACTTGCGGTACCACTGTACCGCTTCCTTGTCGTTGCGCGACAGGCCGCGACCGCTGGCGTAGAAATTCCCCAGATCGAACTGGGCGCCGGGATGACCCTGGTGGGCCGATTGCTGGTACCAGCTGGCGGCCTCGCGGTCGTCCCGCGCCACGCCCTGGCCGGACGCATACTTGCCGGCCAAGGCGTATTGCGCCTCGGCGTTGCCGCGCTCGGCCGACTTGCGCAACCACAACAGCGCTTCCTTCTCGCTGGGGGCAGCGTCGGGATTGGCGGCATACAGCATCCCCACCTGGTACTGGGCCTCGGCATTGCCCTGCATGGCCGCGCGCCGCAACCAGTCGAGGGCGTTGGTCAAGCTCTGCCCCACTCCCTCGCCGCGCAGATACATCTGACCGACCATGGTTTGCGCCTTGGGGTCGCCCTGCTGGGCCCAGGTCATGTATTCCCGGAAGGCGGTGGCGTAATCGCCGCGCCGGTAGGCGTCGGCGGCGCTGTTGGTGGCGGCGTCGGGCGCGACCGGCCGGGCATCGCCGTAATGCCAGATGCCTTTTTCATCCTGCCATTTCTTGACGCTCGATTCGGGCGCCGCCTGAGCCGAACCGACCAGAATCGTCGCCAACAGCAACGTTATCCCGCGCATGTCCACCTCCATTTCGAGAATGCCGAAGTCACTTGAATTCCGGCGTGTCGTCTCGAGGCGATCCTGGACTGCATCGAAAAGGTCCTTTTGCGGTTATCGTTCGATCCTACCCCTGGCACTCGATCTTCAACACGAAATCGCGAGCCTCGGTGGCGATGTCGGCGGCGATGCGGGTATTGCCCGGCGGGCGACTCCGGTACTCCACGCCGGCCGCTTCCAGAAAACCGCGCGCCAGCGCCGCCTTGATGGCAAAATTGACATTTTGTGGCACGTCGCCGGTGATCTCGTGGACCCGAACCGCGTTGAGCTTGGCGCTGACCACGCCCACCACCGTGCCGTCGCCGTCCAGCAACGGCCCGCCGCTGTTGCCGGCCTGGGTCGGCGCCGTAAATTGCAGGGAACGGGTATCGTCGCCGGGACCGATCAGCGAACTGACGTTGCCCGTGGTCACTTGCGGTCCCGAGCCTAGCAGACCACCCAGTGGATAGCCCACCACGATCACCATTTCGCCCAGCCGCGCTTGCGACCCGTCGCGGAAAGCCGCCACCCCGGGCGATGGCGCATTCGCTCGCAGCAGCGCCAAATCATTGACCGGATCGGCGAACACCAGTTCCAGCCGGCAGCGGTGGCGCGGCGAGCGGGCCAGAATTTCGCTCGCTCCCTCGATGACGTGGTGATTGGTCAGCACGTAACCGTCGGAATGAACGCTGAACCCGGTGCCGCTGAACGTCGTCCCGCCCGATCGGTCCGCCCCACCACGCGCGTCCGCCCCGCCGGCCATGGCACGTTGCGGCGCCGGTTCCGGAGGGCGCAGGCCGAAATGCGTCGCCAGCGCGGGCAGTCCCGCCGAAAAGCCCTGTCCGACCGCCCGGAATTTCCATTGGCCCTGATAGCGGTACAGCTCCGTGAGAATCATGGCCGTCTCGCCGCGACTGGCCAGCGGCAGCGAAAACAGCAGCAGCGGATGGCCGGCCGCGTCCGCCAGCCAAGTCCGGATCGCGGCGAACACCCCAAAGGTGATTCCCGGCGGAAGGCCCGGTCTGACCGCCAGCACGACCGCGATGCGGACCACCGCGGCGGGCACCGCATCCAAATCCACCTGGAACTCGCCCGGCGGTCCGGCAAACGTCACCGCTCCGTCGCGGGAACGCGGTTGCTCGGCGCTCACCAGATCGCCCGGGTCCGAAACCCGCCCGTCGGAGCCGAGCAACACCGCGCCGGCCTGCATCCGGGCGGCGAATTCCTCACCGGGCTCGCCGGTGACACCGATGACGATCCGGCCACCGCCGACCGGGCGATTCTGTCCAGGCTGAAGTTCCTGCATGACGGCAGCCCTCTCAAATTCCTCGAACACGACCGGGACTTTCGAGCATGACGGAAGTACGGACTTCCGACTCGGCCGGCGAGACGCCCGCACCACTCGCGATGAGTCATGGAATCCGCGACCGCCCCTGATGATCGCGAAAGCCCGCAACGCGGTATATCCGATTGACAGTTTAGTTCTTATACCGCATCCACGAAACGGTCGCGCGACCCTAATCGTTCTTGCAGGCATCGAACACGTTCGGGGTTCCCAGCAGATTGACCGGTCGCAACGCGGGCGCGACGAGGCGCCGGTCGCCGAGCCGGATTCGGTCACCGGCCAGAAAATGGCCCAGAACGATGAAAAAGGAATACGAGCCGAGCAGGAACAACAGGTGAACGACGTCCGGCAAGGGGTAGCGATCGATCGGAAAGCCCAGTGCGTCGAGGGTGAAGATCAGGCCTATCCAGACAGCCGGCGGGAGGAGGAAGGATCTCCTAAATCTTTCCCCGCTGTAGAGCCATCCTTTGGCGGCGTGAAACGTGGCGACCAGCAGCTAAAAAGTTTGGGCATCGGGCGCGCCGGCGATGAACGACAGGGTCCAGATTCTCCCGGCAGGAGAATGATCGGCGTCGAGAGGCGGCGCCCAGCGATTCTCGCGGTCAGGAAGCTGAAACTCGGCCAGGTCGCGATCAGGAGAACCACCGGCGCCCAGCGATTTGGTCAGCCACGAACACCCGAGCCGATTCGATCGGCAAGACGCCGGTTGGATGCCGCGGCCTGCTCCGGATCGACCTCGAAGCCGATATAGGAGCAGCCCAGTCGAAGAGCCGCCATTCCGGTGGTGCCGGACCCTGAGAAAGGATCGAGCACCACGACATCCTTGCCCAGCCCCCCATAGGCGTCGATACAACGCAACGGAAGCTCTTCCGGGAAGCGCGAATGGTGCTTGACCCCCTCGATCCTTTCGTTCGGAAACTCCCAGACGCTCTTCACCGGCGGGATGACGGTGAAGCGATGGTTCTCTTCCCTGGCAATCAGGTAGATGGCTTCATGATGCCGGTGAGGCTGCCTGCACCTTCCCTCCGGCATCGGATTCTTCTTGCGCCAGATGATTTCACCGCGAAACAAATATCCGGCATCCAGCAGATCCAAGACAAGCCGGTAAGGCAGAGCCAGCAGATTTCCGTATCGCAGCCAGCCTGTTCCCTTGTCGATGAACGCCTTTCTCTATCATTCTCGACTTGGTATAGGCGGAATTGTGCGCGGCCAGACCGTCGTTGTCGGTTCCCAGGGAACAATATCGTCGTTCGTCCTCCCGCCAATTCACCGGAGTATTGTAAGCATCGCCAAGATTGATCCAGATGATGCCCTCAGGTTTCAGCTTGGGCAGAATGGCGGTGAACACCCGCACGAGAAACGCCAGATAATCGCGTGGATCCTCCTTCCCGCCGGTGCCGTTCGAACGCCGTTGCCCCCAATAGGGTGGACTGGTAACCACTACATCGATGGAGTCGTTCGGGAGTTGTGGAATGAGTTCGAGGCAGTCACCCAGATAAACTTGGTCGAGCGCGAAAAACCCGAGCATCATGGACGAATCCTCGTTGTCGCAACCGGATACCGTTCCATCGAGCGGACGTGGTGAATATCGTTCGCCGGTACGCTAGGCTTATGTCCGAGGAATCGGGTCCGAATTCGACCGTGGCGGACAGTCGCGCCGGCCGCCCCCTTACAGTAAGCCCTTTCCTCCAACCCCCTCTTGCATGCGGGCGAGGGGAGCGAACGGCTACCACCGCACGAGGGCCAGGGCTCGCCTGGCGGCCGTGGGGACAGACGGGAATGGAGCAAGGCCAATGCGGCAATTCATTCGTCATCCTTTGGATATTCCGATCCAGTACAGCTTGATCAACACCGACAAAGATGAAAGGAATGTTCTGAATAATATTAGTCAGGGAGGGCTCTGCTTTCGTGCAAATGGTGACATTGAGATCGGACGGACCATTCGTATCAATATTGCCATACACGAATCAACGTTCGAAGCGACCGGAGTTATTGTATGGTGTCGCAGGATTAATGGACACTATGACGTTGGGGTCAAGTTCGAAGATGCCAACACGGAATTTTCTGTCCGGATGATCGAACAGGTATGCCATATCAATCATTACAAGAAGGAGATCCTGGAAAAAGAAGGGCGCACGCTTTCAGGACAGGAAGCGGCCGCCGAGTGGGTGGAAAAATTTTCAAGGGATTTTCCCCAGTAGACCATCCAGCGCTCAGCGCGCGGGCGGCGCCGCGGCCGCCGGGATCGGGGCGACCGGTTGCACGCCCGGTTCAAGAGCGTCGTCCAGGGTCAGAACGTAGATTAATACGGCCAGCAGCATCAAAACCACGCCGATCCATGTCCGCCAGTCCCGATGCAGGGATTTGCCCGGCTTGTTGGGGATGCTCATTTTTTCGAGTTCTCTCAGACCTGAAGATGGGTAAGCGAGTTTATTTTAGGCTCGCGGCTCGAGAAAGCATACCGGCAGAAATCCGCGAGATGGCCGAGGACGATTGGAAGAGAGGTATCGATGGCATGGGTTTATCTGATTATGGCCGGTCTTTTTGAAATCGGCTGGCCGGTCGGTCTGAAACTGTCGCAGACGCCGGGCCGGTTCCTGCCGGGCCTGGCCATCGCCGTGGCCTGCATGGGCGCCAGCGGTGGGTTCCTGTGGCTGGCCCAGAAAACCATCCCCATCGGCACGGCGTATGCCGTGTGGACCGGCATCGGCGCGGTGGGTACGTTCGCCGTGGGCATTCTGTTCCACGGAGATTCGACCAGCGCGTTGCGACTGGTGTCCGTCGGATTGATCGTGACCGGCATCGTCGGCCTGAAACTGGCGCATGGTTCCGGCTGAGCGGCCGGCAACTCGTTGTCGCGCAAAGCCGCGCAAACAAAACCGGCTTCCCCGGTCGAGAATTCGCTTTACCCCAGCCTCGTTTCGGACTATTTTCCGCGCCATTTTCCAGCGGGGCAAACCGCATGATCAACGCATTCGAACTGCAAAACGGCCGCCTCCGCCAGATTCAGATCGAGGACGGGACCGACCTCGAACGCGCCAAGCCCATCTGGATCGACTTCGACGATCCGACCGACGAAGAGCGGCATCTGGCCAAGGAATTGTTCAGCCTGACCCTGCCGGACGAGGACGACTTCGGCGATATCGAGGCCAGCGCCCGCTGTTTCGAGGACGCGACCGGCGCCCTGCAAATCCGCTCCGATTTCCTGCTCGACAAGGCGGACGAATCCCGCAACGTGCCGGTGGCTTTCGTGCTCAAGCAGGACATCCTGTTCAGCCTGCACGAGGAAGACCTGCCCGTCTTCCGCCTGCTGCGCATGCGCGCCCGGCACCAGCCCGGTTACCTCGAGGACTGTCGGGACGTGCTGCTCGATCTGTACGCCACCGACGCCGAGTATTCCGCCGATGCCCTGGAAGGGGTTTACGCCGACTTGGAGGAGGTCGGCGGCCGAGTGCTCAAGGCCCATCTGACCGACGAGGCCGCCGCCGAGGTGCTGGCCGGCATCGCCCGCCAGGAAGACCTGAACGGACGCATCCGCCGCAATCTGATGGACACTCGCCGCGCCATTTCCTTTCTGATGCGGCGGCGCCTGCTTTCCGCCGACCAGATCGAGGAGGCCCGTCAGATCCTGCGCGACATCGAATCGCTGGACGGTCACACCTCGTTCCTGTTCGAGAAGATCAACTTCCTGATGGACGCGACGGTCGGCTTCATCAACATCAACCAGAACAAGATCATCAAGATCTTCTCGGTGGCTTCGGTCGCCCTGCTGCCGCCGACCCTGATCGCCAGCATCTACGGCATGAACTTCGAATTCATGCCCGAACTGAAATGGACGCTGGGCTATCCTCTCGCCTTGGGAATCATGATCGCTTCGGTCGTCGCGCCGTTTTGGTACTTCCGCCGGAAAGGCTGGCTGAAATAGCGGAGCGCGCCCGACCCGGAAGGGACGCGCCCATATCAGCGTAATACGGTCCGTTCTGGTATCTTGCGTCCCGGCGCCGCGCGGCGAAAGCATCCCGCCCCCGTTCGCGCCCTCATAGGATCGAGATCGGGAGACGACCATGTCCGCAGCGAATGCAACGCATCACAATCTTTACGAACTGGCCGCGCAGGTGGGCGTCGCCCTTCGTACCCGGAGCCGAACCCTGGCGATCGCCGAATCCTGCACCGGTGGTTGGATCGCCAAGGTCGTCACCGACGTACCCGGCAGTTCCGGCTGGTTCGACCGCGGCTTCGTCACCTACAGCAATGCCGCCAAAAGCGCGCTGCTGGGAGTGCGGGAATCGACCATCGTCCTCCATGGCGCGGTCAGCGCTGAGGTGGTGGCCGAGATGGTGGCCGGCGCCCTGGAGCGCAGCCCGGCCGACGTGGTCGTCGCCGTCAGCGGCATCGCCGGTCCCGACGGCGGCAGCCCGGAAAAGCCGGTCGGCACCGTCTATCTGGCCTGGGGGCTGCGTGATGGTCCGATCCACACCGAGATCCGGCATTTCGACGGCAACCGCGACGACGTTCGCCTGGAATCGGTCGCCGCCGCCCTGCAAGGGATACTGGATGTGTTCGCCCGCCAGCACTGACACCACCCGACGGCTGTTCCTGGCGCTCTGGCCGGCGGAGGCCGAGCGCCGGCGGCTGGCCGAACTGGCGGCGAGCGTCGCCGGCCGGCGGCGGGTGCGCGACGACAACCTGCATCTGACTCTGGTGTTCCTGGGCGCTACTGACGCCGCCCGACTGACCGCCTATGAGGCGGCGCTGACCGATTTGTCGGTGCCGGAACTGGAACTGGTGCTGGATCGCTACGGCTACTGGCCGCGGTCGCGCATCCTGTGGCTGGGTTCCAGCCACACTCCCCCGGAGCTGTACGAACTGGTGGCCGAACTGCATCGGCAGTTGCGCGGTTGCGGCTTCGTTCCCGAACGGCGGGCGTTTCAGGCGCATATCACCCTCGCCCGCAAGTTTCCCGGTCCGGCGCCGGAACGGCCACCCGCCGTTCCCATCCGCTGGCGGGTCGGTCAAGTGGCGCTGGTCGAATCGATCCCCGACCGGCAAGGCTCGCGCTACCAGGTATTGCGGCGCTGGCCGGGGGCTAGGTTAGCCGGTGGTTCTATGGAATAATCGGCGAAAACAACCGGTTCCGATGTGAGGTAGCCGGTCTTGTCACCATCAAGAGGGGGTGTGGAGTGGACGACAACAGAAAAAAGGCGCTTGCCGGCGCGTTGACCCAGATCGAACGCCAGTTCGGCAAGGGCGCGGTCATGCGCCTGGGCGATACCAGCGTGGCCCGCGACGTGATGACGGTTTCGACCGGCTCGCTGGGACTGGATATCGCGTTGGGCATCGGCGGGCTACCGCGCGGGCGGGTAACCGAAATCTATGGCCCCGAATCGTCCGGAAAAACCACGCTGGCCCTGCAGGTGATCGCCGAAACCCAGCGGTTGGGCGGTTGCGCGGCGTTCATCGACGCCGAGCACGCCCTGGATCCGATTTACGCCGCCAAGCTGGGCGTCAACGTGGACGATCTGCTGGTGTCCCAACCCGACACCGGCGAACAGGCGCTGGAAATCGCCGACATGCTGGTCCGCTCCAACGCGGTGGACACCGTGGTGGTCGACTCGGTGGCGGCGCTGACTCCCAAGGCCGAAATCGAAGGCGACATGGGCGACTCCCATGTCGGCTTGCAGGCGCGGCTGATGAGCCAGGCCCTGCGCAAGCTCACCGCCAACATCAAGCGCTCCAATACCCTGGTGATTTTCATCAATCAAATCCGGATGAAGATCGGCGTCATGTTCGGCTCCCCCGAAACGACCACCGGCGGCAACGCGCTCAAGTTCTACGCCTCGGTCCGGCTGGACATCCGCCGCATCGGCTCCATCAAGAAGGGCGATGAGGTCATCGGCAACGAGACCCGGGTCAAGGTGGTCAAGAACAAGCTGGCCCCGCCGTTCAAGCAGGCCGAATTCGAGATTCTCTACGGCGAAGGCGCCTCCCGGCTGGGCGAAATCATCGATCTCGGCGTCAAGGCCGGGCTAATCGAGAAATCCGGCGCCTGGTACAGTTGCGGTGGTACCCGCATCGGCCAAGGCAAGGACAACGCCCGCGCCTATCTGAGGGAAAATCCCGAACTGGCCCGCGAGCTGGAGGACAAGATCCGCGCCCATTTTTTAACCCGTCCCGACGCGGTGCCCGGCGCCGATCTCGGCAATGTCGGCGGCGGCGATATCGCGGATTCCGCCGCCGATGAATTGGACGCGGATCTCTGAGAACGCCGGCGCCACCGATCCGGCGATCATTCGCGCCAAGGCACTGGAACTGCTGGCCCGGCGCGAGCATTCCCGGCTGGAACTGCGCCAGAAATTGCTCCAGCGTGGTTTTCCGCCCGAGCACATCGAACCGGCGTTGGATCGGCTGGTGGAAGAGCGGTTGCTTGACGAGAATCGCTACGCCGAACTGTACGCCTGCGCCCGGGCCGACAAGGGCTACGGGCCGCTGCGCATCGCCCGCGAACTGCGCGAGCGCGGCGTGCCGGACGATCTGGTCGCCGCGACTCTGGCGATGCTCGAAGATGACTGGCCGGCCAAGCTGCGCCAACTGCATCGCAAGCGCTTCAATTCCCTCATTCCCAGCGATGCCGCCGGGCGAATGCAGCAAACCCGGGTATTACGCCAGCACGGCTTTACCCTGGATCAAATCAAGCATCTGTTCGAAACGGCCTGAATCGACATTCACCCAAACCGACCTGAACCCGACCATGACCAGCAGCGCCGAACTCCGCAAGCTCTTCCTGGATTTTTTCCGCGACCACGGCCACGAGGTGGTGGCCAGCAGTCCGCTGGTGCCGATCAACGACACCACGCTGTTGTTCACCAACGCCGGCATGGTGCAGTTCAAGGACGTGTTCACCGGCCGCGATCATCGCCCCTACCGCCGGGCGGCCACCGCCCAGCGCTGCGTGCGGGCCGGCGGCAAGCATAACGACCTGGAAAACGTCGGCTACACCGCCCGCCACCACACCTTCTTCGAAATGCTGGGCAACTTCAGCTTCGGCGACTACTTCAAGCGGGACGCCATCCATTTCGCCTGGGAGTTTCTGGTGGGGGTGCTGAAACTGCCGGCGGACAAATTGTGGGTCACGGTTTACGAAACCGACGATGAGGCGTATCAGGTCTGGGCCGATGAAATCCAGGTGCTCCGGGAGCGCATCGCCCGTATCGGCGACAAACCTGGCGGCAAACGCTACGAGAGCGACAACTTCTGGGCGATGGGCGATACCGGCCCCTGCGGCCCCTGTTCGGAAATCTTCTACGACCACGGCCCGGATGTCGCGGGCGGCCCGCCCGGCACGCCGGACGCCGATGGCGACCGCTACATCGAAATCTGGAACCTGGTGTTCATGCAGTTCGACCGGAGCGCGGATGGCGTGCTGGTTCCGCTGCCCAAGCCATCGGTGGACACCGGCATGGGGTTGGAGCGGCTGGCGGCGGTGATGCAGGGCGTTCACAGCAACTACGAGATCGACCTGTTTCAGAATCTGATCCACGCGGCGGCCGAAGCCACCGGGACGACTGAGTTGCACGCCAGTTCGTTGCGTGTCATCGCCGACCACATCCGCGCCACCGCCTTCCTGATCGCCGACGGGGTGCTGCCCT
>JAVMKJ010000018.1:0-39704 GCA_031732855.1 Candidatus Competibacter sp. | reverse complement strand
GCCGGCCGTGCCGTGTATGCCGGTGACGGATAAGTTGTGGGTAATCGGGTGCCTCAAATCCGGTCAGCCTTTCGATCCAAATTATGGGCTTGCATGAGGGACGGTCAGACGGTATCTACCTAGCTTGGCTTATTACTGTCCACCCAAAACTACGTTATCAAGAGCAACCGCACACGCCTCGGCACTCAACCAAAACCTCCCTGCTGCTTGAAATTCAGGAAGCTGACGATTCCCCTCACAAGTCACAATGAGTGTATAAAATCCTGGGTTACCGGCTGTATTGATATTAACGACTGCTTTCTTCCATTTTCCGGGTTCAAAGGGTTCAAATGGTTTATCATCATATACCCATCCATGCAGTGGATTAGTCGGACCCCCTGCGACATGGGTAGATTTTCCATTAGGGCCATCAATTTTGATTGTAAAACTTCCGTAAAAAGTGTAGTTAGCTGCAAGCTCATCATGTGACAATTGACGCGGCTTTACATTTACTAAACTAACATTATAGTCAAGGCTAATCGACAATGACTTAGTCTCTGGCTTAACCTGAAAACTAAGTTGTAAGCCAACAGTGGTGAATCCCGGTGGCTTTTCCGCAAAATCCGAGTCCTGTTGTATAAGAGCAAATTGAGCACCGTGCGTAGGTGACAGTGACCCCCAGCTTTTCTGAATAGAACTATTTATAGAACTACTTCCGTCCATAATTGACCATCCAACTAAGTTGTTACTTAACTCAAAACTACCGTCAAATATGGCATTAAATAAGTCAAGCCTGCCGGCTCCAAGCTGCTCACCGGGCAGAGGTTTGGCCGTTTTCTTCAACCGTTCAACAATTTGGTCGGGCGTCCACTTCGGATAAACGGACCAAAGTACAGCAGCAGCACCAGAGACGAACGGTGCGGCCATGGATGTACCGGACCGGCTACAATAGTCAGAAGGACATCCCTCCAATAGATTAATTGCATCCCATCCATTAAACGGATCAAATTGAAACATGCTTTGTGTTACCTGATAGGTTGGAAATGTAGAAAAAATTTCTTCGCCAGGCGCCGCTATGTCAATCCAATTACCATAATTACTGAATTTTGATTTTTTGTCTGATTTATCCGTGCTGCCTATTGCCATAACATATGGTAATGCAGCAGGGAAATGTTGTATATCGGTATCTTTGTTGCCAGCAGCGGCAACAATAAGAACATTCTTTTTATAAGCATTATTAGCAGCAGCTTTAATTACTTCAAGGGGTTGCACTAAAGCGATTTCAGCTTTACTTACATAAAAACCAGCACTGATGTTGATTACTCTAGCGCCCTTGTCTGCAGCTTCGCAAATTGCTGCTGCAAATGATGAGGCACTACTGTTGTTATCCGCACTAATTATACGGATTGCCAAAATTTTACTGTCCCAAGCAACTCCTGCTATGCCCTCATGGTTATTAGAGAGTGCAGCCGCAATGCCAGCAACATGAGTTCCATGACCATTTTCATCTTGAGGTATCTCATCGTGATCGATGTAATCATGACCTTGAATTATTTTACCTGATAGATCAGGATGAGTTAGATCGACTCCTGAATCCACAATTGCAATCGGTTCTTGCTGTTTTCTATCTGCGATCAACCAAGTTTCATCAGCACGAATTTTTGCAATGCCATACTGATCTTTCAATTTTGAATCATCTGGAAACCCAGAAATAGTACCTATGAGATTTGGATTAGCATAGAGAACTTTTGGATTATTCGTTAAATCAGTAATAGCCTTCATTAGGCTAGGTAAATCAGTACTTTTCAACTTTACTTGATAAGCTTTTGCACACGCTAAATATCCAATGATAGCACCTTGAATCGATTCAACTGCCGTTTTAACATCTTTATCAGTAGCGTTTTCTTTGAAAATAACCAGTAACTCATCAGAAACAACTTTCGTCGCAAACGCGCTACTGGAGTTGGCTGCCAACGTAGCTTTTTGTACCTGTAATTCACTGTCTGGAACCTCAATGACGTGAAGGGGATTAAATGGCTTAAAACCTACAGGGAATGGCGTCACCTCGAAGGGGTAGACTTCAGATGTAATTTCACCAGCCCCTGGCATCTCAGCTTTTGCCCGATATAAATTTTTCCCTTTTTGCCCCCCAGTCAGAGTAAAAATTCCGCTATAGACGAAATCACCCGCGCTAAGATCTCCACCTACTCCATCGTCATGGAGTAAACCCAATGTGTTGACGACTACAGCGCCTGTATCATCCATCTCCTGAAGCACAACCTCGGTTGGAGTAGTCGCAGAAGCGCGGACCAAGCGGACGCTAAAAATCACATTCTTAGTCTCACCCAAGGTCACGCCACCCGGATAAGAACCCAATGGTAAAAGTCGATCTTGGGTTGTATCCTGAGTTGAAGCAATCACTGTTACAGTTACAGAATCACTGTCCACCTTTCCGTCATTCACAATGAGTTGAGCCACATAATGACCGGGTTTATCGACGACCAACGTAGGTTGCTGTGCTAATGGGCTACTCAGGATAGCACTGCTATCTTGGGGTTTTTGAATCAAACTCCAAGTGTAAGCGAGGGTATCACCGTCAAAATCACTGGAAGCACTACCATCGAAGGTGACAGTTTCTCCAACAGAGACGCTTTGACTTAAACCGGCGCGGGCAATGGGAGTGTGGTTCTGCGCCGCCAATACCCCGAAGATGTGGTGGGTGAAGGTGAACTGAACATTGCCGGGATTGCGGAAGCGCAGCACGACGTTGGTCACGGTCGCGCCGGGAGCCAGCGTGCCGGTCGGCAGGGGCACCGCGACAAAGGGATGGCCGTCGCTGGCCGTGCCGGTCGGGTTGGCCAGCGCGACCGTGTTGGGCGCGATCGAGGCGACATGCAGTTCCAGCGGCGCCAGAATGGGGTCCGACGAGGTATTGGTCAGGGTGGCGACGGTGTCGTAGGTCTGGGTGGTGCGGTTATAGCGCAGGCCGGAGAACGTCACCTTCACCTGCGCGGTCACGTCGGCGCTGACCGTCCCCCCGGAACTGGCCGATTCCGTCCGCAACACCCAACCGCTCAGGATCAGCGCCAACAAAACCAGCCCGCCAATCCACCGCACCGAAGAACGCACCCGTGCCATGACCGTGATCTCCCCAACGACGATTGTTCTTTTGCTACTGCCGAAAAAGCTCAAACCACCCCGGCGCCGCGCGCCCTCACCCCCGGCCCCTCTCCCGGCGGGAGAGGGGAGTAAGGCGCCGCCGCCGTGCCGCGAGACCGCCGAGCACACCGGCGCCCAACAACCAGGCGGTGGAGGGCAGAGGGACCGACCGGGCCGGTGTTACCGTCCAGCTCACCGTTGGGTCGGGTTCCCCTGGCAAGGAAGCAACTGGAGCGAAGACCGACAGCACGCCGCCGGCGGTACCGTCGATGTCCGCTTGGAACAGCGCCCCGGCGCCGGTGGGATCGGTGGTGGCGAAAAGCGGCATCGGGATCTGGTCGGGATCCGTAGGCCGATCCAGCAGGAAAAACGTAAAGGAATCCGGGAGCGATCCCCCCGCGGCTGGCCCGATCTCGGTCAGGTCGA
This sequence comes from Candidatus Competibacter sp., assembly GCA_031732855.1. Classification (GTDB taxonomy): domain Bacteria; phylum Pseudomonadota; class Gammaproteobacteria; order Competibacterales; family Competibacteraceae; genus JAVMKJ01. Next base: position 36,140 of record JAVMKJ010000018.1, on the reverse strand, counting down.
GGGTGAAGCTCACCGTGGTACCCAAGGTGAGTTCTTGCAGGAATTCGTTGAAAAAATCGGTGTCCGACAGCGTCACCGGGCCGGGCGGCAAGGTGCCGCTCGCGCCGCCGGTGGTGCTGGCGGCGCCGAGCGTGCCATCGGTGTAAAAATTGCCGACGGTGGCGGTGTTGGCTACCCCGTCGCCGTCGATGAAGTCGAAGGCCAGGTATGCGGCGGTACCACTCAGGGCGGTGGTATCAACCGCGACCTGGAGCGTGGTGGCCCATGTGGGGGGGGCAATCATCGTGCCAATCAGCAGCAAAACCTGCCAGCCGCTGAAGCGCTTGCCCCGGCCCGAACGCGGGTTCGGCGCCCGGACGTCCGAGTCGTCCCGATGGTCGGGATGGGTATGCCGCATGATCTCTCTCCAAATGATGGCATCGATTTTCAAACCGTCGGACCATGGCAATAATCGGGCCTGTTTCAAACGAATCTTATCAATCAATTACCTAACTCAATGCGCCGGTCCCGGTGGCCGACCGGTTGTAAAATTTTCCGACAATCGGGCCGCCGCCGGCCAGCCGGGCGGTCTCCCCGACTTTATTTAATCATAATCAGTAGCTTGCCAGCATCGGATCCGGCGCGGAACCCACCCGGCCCGGCGCCAGTCTCTCCGACCCGACATCGTGCGACCCGAAGCCCGGGGCATCGTAGGTGATTGAATACACACATCCCGCCATCGGAATTCAAAGTATTGTTGCTAATAATTATTAATAGTCACTATTCAGTGAAAAATTGCACTGTAAAAAATCCTGACGGTGAGGCCGGTCGCCCGGTCCGGCACGTCACGATTCCGCGACCGTCATCCGCTCCCACGGCAGCGAGCCGCGGCGGATGCCGCCGCGCGCATCGACGTCGCTGCCGACCACGGACATCGCCCCGAACATCTCATATACCTGATTAACTGCTGAAAGATCATAATGGATAAAGAGGAGACTGAATGGTTGCTTCCAGGTTTACTCCAAGGGGCGTCGTTGGGTTTCGGCCGAATGGCATTGCCGTGAAGCCGTTGCGGCATCCCGCGGCGGGCGATGACGACATCGAGCGAGCAGGCGAGGAGGACGAACATGCGCGTGGTGTTGCTGTTGTTGGTGCTGGCCGTGATCGGCCTGACTCTGGCGAAACTGTTGGGCAGCAAACCGCCGGCTCCGGCGACCCCGCGGGAAGCATCGGATCGCACGCTGCCGGCGGTGCCGACCCGTCCCCAGGATTTGAAGGGGTTCGAACGGGATATGAACCGCTTTATTCAGGACGCCGCCACGGAACGGGCCAACCGGGAGGAAAAATAGACGGGTTGGCGAGAACTTATTCCTCAAGGAGATATTCAGGTTTGGTGACGTGATAACCCTTTGCCTCGATATCGCCGAGCGCCGTGCGAACATCGAGGCCGATGGTGGGTTTGTCAGCCGAGAGTTCGAACTCCTTGAGGCGGGAGTCCGCGCTCAGAAGTCGCTGGACTCCTTCTGGAAGCGATGCGGGATCGGTCGAAACGGGCATGACGACGAAGAGGCCGTGAGCCATTTCGGACGAGTAGACGCGTACCTTCATGATTCCTCACCCTCGATTTGCCAAGGTCGGGAACCGGCTCTGGCCATGTTGTGGTCGCGGGACGATCCCGGATACATGGAAAGTCTAAATCTCCGTCGGGGCAAAATCGAGAAGGGGACGACGGAGCGCGGCCCGTTCGGGTATGGATTGATCGCTCTCGCGATCGGGAGTGAATTGCAAGGGTCACCTGCCTTAACTCCATGCGGATTCGTACCCCGGACGGTATAAAATTCAGGACGACGGTCCCGGAAAACCCGACCGGTCCCGCCAAACCAGTATCCCTACACGGTCTTCTCAGGTTGCCATGCGAATCACGATGGTTGGGTTTTGGCTGTTCGCGCTGCTGTTCCCGGTGCTCGTCCATCCGGCCGCTCGTTCCCCGGAGCCGGGTTTTGATTGCAACAAGGCCCGCACGCCGGTGGAAAAGGCGATCTGCCGGGATGCCGCGCTGGCCGACCTCGACGCCCGCTTGCAGCATGCCTACACGGAGGCCACGGCGCGCGCTCCGGAACGCCTGGACCAGCTGAGGCGCGAGCAGCAGCAGTGGCTGACCGAGCGGGACCAGCGTTGCAACCCTCTGCTGAAAGCCGGTCAGGAAGCGGCAGCCCTCGCCTGTTTGCGCGAGTGGTACGAAGCGCGCGTTCTGGTCTTGAGCGGTTCCGTTTCAACCCCGCCCGCCCCGCCCGCCCCACCGGTGGCCGTCGTCAGCCCGGCCGAACTGCCGGCCCAGGGCAAACAGGCGGCTTATCTTGAGGCGCCGGTCGCCGGCCGCTACGCCATCGGCGCGCGGAGCAAAACCGGCGTCGCGCTGGAACTGATCGATTACATGAACGGACCCACCGCCCGCGACGGCGAGCCCGGCCAGCGGGATGGCCGACTCGACGTCTTCCTCGACCGGGGACGCTACAAGCTGATCCTGCGCGGAGCACCCCAGGCGCAGGACACCGTCATGGTGACCGCGCGCCCGTTCGTCGAACTGCAACCCACGCCGCAACGCCTGCCGCTGCTGGAACCCGTGACCAGCGAACTGGCCGATTATCAGCAGCGCTCCTATTGGATTGAGGTCAAGGAACGGGGACCGGTCTTTCTGGAAGCGGGGGGACGGTATCTCGATGCGATGTATCTCTGGCGGGACGGCTTGACCCTGTTGGAATCGCCCGCCGAACGACGGACCTCGGAACCGCAAGCGGGCCGGCCGCTGACCGTGCTGATTCTCGATACCGTGCTCGATCCCGGCTTTTACCGGGTCACGCTCTACGGCGGTCGGGAACGGGCGCCGTGGACCCAGGAGAGCGAGGAAAAACCGCTTTATCTGCGCCTGGGCGTGCCCCGGATCGAACACGCCGCGCGGCAATGGCGCGCCATCGGTCCGCTGGGCATCGACCGGTTTATCGTGGCGACGCCCGCGTCCGATTACGGCCGCCTCGAACTGCCGGCCGCCACCGCCGTGCAGGGGGAAGCGGCGTCGATCGAACGCGGGGGAATCAAACGCCCACAAGGCACGGCGTTCGCTTTTACCAATAAAACCCGCTGGCCGGTTTGGGAAACCTCGTTCGACTCCAACACGGATCGGCTCGTCACCCTCCAGGGCCGTCAGGGACAAGGGTACGTCTGGCAAAACTTCAAACGGGTGTGGGGAGGAGATCTGTCGCAACAGGGCGGCGAGTATTGGCTCGAATTGATTTCCGCCGGCGACGAACGCGACCATCCACCGTTGACGGCGGTGCTGGCCTGGCCGCAGAACCCGAAAGATCCCAGCCGTCCGAACTGGCAAATTCTGACTTCGAACGCGCCGCGTTTCGGCAAGGATTCCACCTGGAGCGGGCGATTCAATGTGCTGGGACCGACGGAGATGCTGATCGAGATCGCCGTCGCCGGAGAGTTCGAAATCCAGACCCAGGGCGTTCCGCTGACCGCCACCCTCAAGCCGTTGCTTGCGACCGACAATCCGAATATCAGACCTCGCGCCGGTCCGCGCTGGACCCTGGAAACCGGTTTTTACCGCCTGGAACTGGCGCCGGCCAAGGACCAGCGTGGCATCGTCGAGGTACGTTTCCAGTCGGTAGGCTTGCCCGCCGGCGCCGGTCACCCGGTGACGGTCGCCGCGCCGCGCTTTCCCTCGTTGAAGGTGCCCGGCGCCACCCGCCTGTTCCTCAACCAGCGGCCACAGGTTCCGGTCGGCTTGTTCCAGCGCGACCTGCCGCTTTCCCTGCGCGAACCGCTGTTCGTGACGCTGGCGGCGGCCGAGAGCCTGGAACTGGCCGTCGTCCTGCCCGACAGAGGGAGTCTCGCGGCGTGGGACGAACGAGGGCAATCAAGGCCGCTGGTGGTCGATGGCGGACCCGCCGGAAACCCGGTCAGCGTGGGCGCCGGACCGCGCAAAATCCGGTTGAACGCGCCCGGGGAGAGCGCGACGGCCCTCTCCCTGCAATGGCGGCCGGACCCCGTCCTACCGGCGCCGTTGCCGGCCGGTTTGGGGCAGACTCCGCAACAGGCTCCGCCGATCCTGCGGGAGGAACAACCCCTGCCGCTGGAACTGGTCGCCGACCGGGATCAGTCGGTCGCCATCGAAGCGCGGGAATCGGGTCTGTTCCGTCTGGAGACCACCGGCCGCCTGCACACGCAGGGACGCTTGCGAACCCATCTCGTGCCGCGCGTCGCCGAAGCCGAAGCCAACGGCGTGGGCCATAACTTTCTGATCCAGCATTATCTGCGGGCGGGACACTACTTACTCAGCGCCGGCAGCCGGCAGGGAAGCACCGGCCATGCGCGGTTGTCATTAAGCCGCGCCCCGCTGCGCGATGGCGGGTCGTTGAGCTTCGAGACTCCGGTTCGCGCCACCCTGGCGGCGGGCGAAGGCGCGGTCTATCGCTTTGCCGTGCCCCCGCCCGGTGGCCACTACCAGGTGCAGGCGATCGGTTTGGCCCAGCACTATCCGCTTCGCCTGGAAGACGCGGAAGGCTGGCCCCTTTTGCCGCCGGGTCAGGCGGGTTCGCTTTCGGCCGAGTTGGAGGCGGGCGATTATCGTCTGGTGGTGATGCCGACGGACGTCGCCGGCCGGGTGCTGGTGAACGTGGTGGCGCCGACGGTGGAACCCGCGACCCTGCAAGGTCATGGCCCGCATCCACTCCCCCTGAACGGCCGGCAGGCGTACCGCTGGCTGGAGCCCGCGCGGGAGGGCGAACCGCGCGTTCCGGATCAGTGGGAATTCGTGCTGGCGGGCGAGACCGATCTGCGCCTGGACATCACCGAGGGCATGCGCGGAGAACTGCAACGGCTCGACGACCGGCGGCAGTGGCAGGACATGGGACGGTTCTCGGATCGCAAGGCGTATCGGGGGCGCGTGCCGGCGGGGGAGTATCGGGTGACGACCGAAGCGCTGGGCCGGAACAACCAGCTCGATTACACCATGGGCGCCTGGACCGAACAATTGATCCCCGGCCAACTCCGCAAGCTCGACGGCCTGCCGGCCAAGGTTACCCTGTCGGTGGATCGCGATCGGGTGGTGGAAATCGCTTCCCTCGGTCGCAGGGACGTGCGGGCGACGCTCCGGGATGCGGCGGGACGACGCCTCGCCGGTGACGACGACCGCGCCGATGGCTGGGATTTCCTGGTTTCCCGCCAACTCAAGGCCGGCCGCTACGAATTGACCGTGGAGGAAGTCGACCCGCAAGGGGGCGAGGACGAGTCCGATGCCGGGGAGGATGCATCGGCCGAGGAATCCGGGGAAGCCGCCGACGAAGAGTCCACGGAGGAAACGGCGGAAGAGGATCGAGCCGGATCGCCGGAGACGGTTCGGGACGGCGGGCGCAACGCCTGGATCGACGAGCAGGATATCTGGGTCGCTCTCCGCCTGCCCGGCGAAGCGCCCGCGCCGGCTTTGCCGCTCAATGGCGATGTGGAACTGGCCGATGGCAACGCGCGCGTTTTTCCCTTGAGCGCCGTCGATGTGGCCGACTGCCGATTGTTCGCCGCCCGCTCGGCCGGCGAATTGACTCTGGCGCTGGAACAACAGGAACCCGCCGGTGGCTGGCGGGTGCTGGATACCGCTTCGGGACGTTCGGCGTGGCTGGCGATGTGGCCGGCGAACGCGGGACCGGCGCGCCGCCTGCGGGTCTGGGGCAACGATGGCGGCAGGGTTTCCATCCTGTTGCAGAGCCGTTCGCTCGAAGCCAGGCCACAGGCGCTCGGTCCGACGATGCGCTGGGAACGGATCGCCGGCATCGAGCCGCCGCTCGGCATGGCGCTGGTCGAACTGCCGGCGGCACAAGCCGTGCGCTTGCCGTGGGCCGATCCGACGCTGCGGAGCGCCTCCCAGCCCGGCGACGTGCTGCAGGCCGCGTCCGACGAAATCCTGATTCCGCAAGGCCGCCGGTTGTGGTTGTTGAAACCCGTTTCGGCCGACGAGACGCTGGCGCTCGTTCCCGTGACGCCGACCGGATCGACAACCGTGCAACTGACCGTACCGGCCGGCCGGGCCGCGCGGCTGCCGGCCGCGCCCGCCGAAAAGGACAGGCTGGTGGCCTGGGAGGTCGATTCCCGCCTGGGACAACCGGGCATCGACGCCGGCAACGGGATGGGCGTCGCGGCGAACGACAGCGCGGTGGCGGTCGCCGGTTCCGCCGGCGAGGTTCGATTGTGGCGCGCGGACGCCCCGGATGCATCGCTGCCCGTGGTTTTGCGGCGCCACGATTTGCGCGTGGCGGCGGGAGAAACGGCCGGTTTCGGCATGGGCGGCGCCCAGCTTGCGACGGGAGAGGCTCGCCTGTTGCGCTTGCCCGCCGGTAACAAACGCCTGCGTCTCGATCTGCCGGCGCGAACGGCGGCGATCCTGGGCTGGGGCAATCCCAAGCCGCCGACGCTGTGGACGGGCGACCGCGCGCTCAGCCATGAAGTAGACACCGGGGTAGAGGCGCTGCTGCTGGTCAATCTCGGCGGGAGCGCCGCGCCGGTATCCTGGAGTCTGGCGCCGCTGCCGGCCGGGCCGGCCCAGACCCTGGTGTCGGGGATGCTGTACCGGCGCTTCGAACCGGCGGCTGGAGTCTTGCTGCTTCAGGCCGAAGGACGGGCCGGACTGGAACTGGTCACCCAAGGCCAGGAGGTGTCCGCGACGGTGGTGGGCGCCGATGGCTCGGTGCGGCGGGGCAACCGGGTTCCGCTCGCGGGTCCGGCGTGGGTGCTGTTGCGCCACGGGCCAGGGTTGCTGGCGGCGTGGTTGAACGGGGAAGGTTCCGATCCCTGGCCGCGCGTTCCGGCTCGGCCGGTCGAGGTGCCGTCGGTGCTGGCGCTGAGTGGTCCAGCACAGGTGTTACAAGTCGAGTTCGACCGCCCGGTCATGCTGTACGGGCGCGGTTCGGCGCCGTTGCTGGCCGGCGTGCGCCGCGACGGCCGGCCCGGTCTGCCCGTGCTCCATCCGCAGGGCGCGCGATTCGCATACTATCTGCCGCCGGGTCGTGGCGAGTTGCTGCTGCTGCCGCCGCAGGAAGGAGAACTGGCCGGGGTGCTGGAATTGCAGTCCAGCGACGTGCAAACCATCGGGGAAGGGTTGGGACAGCCGCTCATGCTGGCGCCCGGCGGCGCATGGCTGTTCGGCTTCCATGTCGCGCAGCCCGGTCTGGTCGGCGTCGGCGTCCAGGCCACGCCGGACGTCGCGACCAGCCGGCTGCTGGATGCGCAGGGGCGGTTGGTCGGCGAAGGAGTGGTGCAAATGCCACGGCTGGCGGTCGGCGATTACATCCTGGAAGTAACGGCGCCGCCGGCGGGATCGCCGGTGCGGGTTCGCCCGGCGCTGGTGGGTATCGCGCCGCCGCCGGCCGGACCGCCGCCGGAAGTCCGCCAGCAGTTTCGGGCGTGGTTGAAGGCGGACAAGGCACAGGGCAAGAAATGACCGGTCCGTTCGGTTCCCCCCTTTTGAGAGACTGTCGAAAAACCTCGAATTGATTTTTAAGCAAAATTCCCTGGGTGCGCGGGCTTCCAGCCCGCTTTTGGCTTCTCCAGCGGGCTGGAAGCCCGCGCACCCAGCAAAAAAATCAAACAGTTAGTTTTTGTACAGCTTCTGAAAAAAGGAGATCCTACGGTGCTCATTCTTTCCTCATTCCCAATACAACCCGTTGGCTTGATACCGGCGCCTCGATGATCCCAAACACCCGGCAAGCGACGGAACCACCGGATACACTTGCACGATATCAACCCTGAATTTCGAGCCACCGCGTCATGATCCGTTTTGTCCTGAGTCTGTTGATCGTCTGTCTGGGGATGCTGGCCAACGTCTGGGCCGCGCCGCCTCAATTCGACAAACTGGAGCGGCCGGCGGGCGCGACCATGGTGCCGGAGCGATTTTTACGGCCGTGGGATGCCATCACCTTCTTCTTCGATCAGGACAAGGGACCGGCGGCCGGCGGGGTGGAAGACGATCCGGGACGGGTGGCGCGGATGGAACCGGCCCGGGCCGGCGAGTGGCGCTGGCTGAATGGCCGCACGCTGCAATTCCGGCCGGCGGAGCCCTGGCCGCCGCTGGCCCGGGTGACGGTGGACCTCGGCGGCCCGCGCCGGACCCTGCTCGCCCTGCTGCCGGCGCCGACCCGCAGCACGCCCGCCCCCGACACCGAAAACCTGCCGCGCTTCGACCGGGTGACCCTCACCTTTCCGGCGCCGGTGGACCCGGCGGCGCTGGCGCGACTCATCACTCTGGAGGTACGCCCGCTGCCGGCGGTGGGGACGGACGGCTTGCGGGTGCTGACCGCCGCGGATTTCACGATCAAGGAAGGAGAGAGCGCAGCCCGGGCGGCCGACGCCAGTTATATCATCATCTTGAACGACCCCATCCCCGCCAACCACCAAATCAACCTGAAACTGCGACTCTCCGACGCCCCCGACCTGAACGACGACCTGCAAACCCTGTCCTTCCGCACCGCCGAACCGTTCCGCCTGAACCATCTCGAATGCGGCCAAGTCGGGGAAAAGGAATATCGGCACCGCGATCTCTATTTCACCGACAAGGCCATCCAGGATTTCATCTACTGCCGCCGGAGCGCGGACGATCGGGACACCCCCAAGGCCTCCCCCGCGCTCCTGCTCGCCTTCAACCACAAACTGGCGAAGCCGGAGAGCGAAGACCGCACCCTGTCGCCGTTGATCGCCCGCAACCTGCTGCATTTCACTCCCCCGGTCGACGCGCTTCAGGTGACCGTGGCCGATACCTACCTGGTGGTGGCCGGCCGCTTCGCCAGCGATCAGATCTATACCTTGCGCCTGGGGCCGGCCGACCTGCGCGACCGGCACGACAATCCCCTTCTCCTCAAGGGCGATGAAGAATTCCGTTTCGCCTTCGCCCCGGAGTCACCCTCGCTGCGGTGGGATGCCGCGCAGGGCATCGTCGAACGCCTGGGACCGCGGATGGTGCCCTTGCGCGGGCGGGGCTTTGCCCGCGCCGATCTGCGCGTTCATGCCATCGATCCGTTCGGTCGCGATTTCTGGCCGTTCCCCGGCGAACCGGTGATGGTGGACGACCACCAGGAACCGCCCCTGCCCGGTACCGAACCGCAACCGCACCAGCAGGGCCATGACATCGCCGTCGAAGAAATAATAAAGCGAATCAAGACACTCGGTTCGCCAGCCTTCTCGGAACTGGTGTCATTGCCCTCGCTCAAAGGCGGCGCTCTGGCCAAATTCGGTCTCGATTTGAAGTCCCCGCTCGCCCGCGTCGCCGGTCCGGAACGGCCCGGCAGCTATCTGGTCGGCCTGCGCCCGCTGGATCGCTCCAGCCAGCGCGCCTGGATTCGCCTTCAGGTCACCGATCTGGCGCTGACCGCCGTGGAAGAACGGGAACAGGTCCATTTTTTCGTCACCTCGCTGGCGACGACCCGGCCGGTGACCGGCGCGGAGATCCAGCTCGAGGGAGTGGACCCCCACGATCGCTGGTGCAAAATCGAACGCGGCGTCACCGACAGCCAGGGCCATTGGATCTGGCGGGCGCCGGGCCACGCCCGGTGCGGCCTGCGGCGGGTCAGCGTGCAAAAGGGCGAGGACACGTTGGTGCTCGACCCGAACCGGCCGCTGCCGCGCTACGCCAAGGAACGCTGGAGCACGCTCGAGAATCACGAGGAACCGTACGACTGGCTGAGTTGGACCACGGCGGATCCGAGCGAACGGCGGGAGTCGCCCCGACTGCTATGCCATTTGTTCACCGAACGGCCCATCTACCGCCCCGAGGAGCCGGTGCACGTCAAGGGCATGGTGCGCGATTACCTGAAGGGGCAACTGCGTTTCGGCCAAGGCGGCGGCACCCTGGTGGTGCGCGGGCCGAACGATCAGGAATGGCGCTACCCGGTCAAGCTGGACGAGTACGGCGGTTTCCATCACCGGTTCGACGTGGAAACCCCGGCCACCGGCGACTATCGCATTCACTTCGAAACCGGATCGGAGCCAGGCGCGACCGGATCCCCTGCCACCGCCGGCGCGGAAGCGAACGCCGAGGCTGCCGAGGACACCGCGACCGGCGCGGAAGAGAGCGCCGACGACGCCGAGGACGGGGGCGACGAGACCGTCGATAACACCTCGTGCGGGGCAGTGACCTTCAAAAAGGACGCCTACCGCCTGCCGACCTTCGAGGTCCTGCTCGACGCGCCGCGGCAGGTCAGCCTCGAGGGCGAATTTACCGTACGGACGACGGCGCGCTATTTCGCCGGCGGCCGGGTGGCGGACCGACCCTTGCAGTGGCGGGTCGCGCAATTCCCCTACACCTGGACCCCGCCCCGGCGCGAGGGCTTTTTCTTCTCCAGCGACGCCCGCTTCTCGGCCAGCCAGGATTTTCGCGCCACTCCGACGCTGACCCGGCAAGGCCAAACCGACGGGGACGGCGGCGCGACCCTGACGCTCGATCCCACCGTCGAGCCGACCGCCCAGCCGCGCCGCTACGTGATCGAGGCCACGGTCACCGGCCCCGACGAGATGCAGGCGCGCCATACCCTGCCGGTGGTGGCGCTGCCACCGTTCGTGCTGGGGGTGAAACTGCCCCGCTACTTCACCGAGGCCGACGCGGTGGAACCCGAAATCCTGGTGGCCGATCCCGATGGCAAACCCTTGCCGGGGCGGGCGGTGACCGTGCGGCTGATCCAGCGCAACTGGAACTCCATCCTCCAGGCCAGCGACTTTTCGCAAGGCGCGGCCAAATATGTCACCGAGGTCATCGACGAGACCGTGAGCGAAACCACCCTCACCAGCGCCGGCGAGGTGCAAAAACTGCATCTGCCGCTGCGGGGCGCCGGGGTCTACGTGGTGCAGATCGAAGCCGCCGACCGGCTGGGCCGCCGCCAGCAGGTGAGCGTGGATTTCTTCGTGGAGGGCAAAACGCCGGTGACCTGGTCCCAGCCGCCGGCCCAGACCGTCGCGGTAACGGCCGATAAAGACATCTACATTCCTGGCGAAACGGCGAATCTGGTGGTGCAAAGCCCGTTTCAGACGGCGCGCGCCCTGGTGGTGGTGGAAGAACCGGAAGGACCGTTCCGCTACGAATGGGTGGATATCGCGAACGGTTATGGCCGGTTCGCGCTGACCGTACGCAAGCCGCACCTGCCCAGGGTACCGGTCCATTTCCTGCTGATGCGCGGCCGTTTGGCCGATGCGGCGCTGGCTCCGACCGCACCGTTCGATCTGGGCAAACCGGCGACCCTGGCGGCGACCCGCTGGATCGCGGTCAGTCCCGTCAAGAACACGCTGACGGTCAAGCTGGACGCGCCGACCCAGGCCCGACCCGGCGACGACCTCGAGGTGCTGCTCAGACTGACCGACGACGAGGGCAAGCCGGTGGCGGGCGAGGCGACGTTCTGGATGGTGGATCAGGCCATCTTCGCCCTGGCCAGGGAACAGCCGCTGGATCCCCTGCCCCACTTCATCGTTCCGCGCCGCGGTCGCCTGGTGGCGCACGACAGCCGCAATCTCGCCTTCGGCATCCTCCCGCTCCAGGAAACGCCGGGCGGCGATGGCGAGCGGGACACCGGGGACGATTGGGGGCTGGACAACGTGTCGGTACGGAAGAATTTCACCCCGGTGCCGATCTTTCTGCCCAGGGTACCCGTCGCCGCGGACGGGCTGGCCCGGATCAAGGTCAAGCTGCCCGACTCGCTGACGGTGTTCAAGCTGCGGGCGAAAGCGATCGGCGGCCCCGATCGCTTCGGCCATGCCACCGGCGAAATCCAGGTGCGGCAACCGATTCTGGCCCAGCCGGTCCTGCCGCGGTTCGTGCGGCCTGGCGATACCTTCGCCGCCGGCCTCGTCGGGCGGGTGGTGGAAGGACCGGGCGGAGACGGCAAGGCCGGCGTGAAACTCGACGGCCTGCGCCTGGACGGCGCGAGCGAACAACGTTTTTCCTGGACGGACAACAAGCCGCAAAACCTCGATTTTACGGTCGCCGTCCCCGATCCCGGCACGCGCGCCGACGGCCGTTTGCAGCGCGAGCAGGTACGGGTCCTCTTCACCCTGGAGCGGCTCGCGGATCGGTCCCGCGACGCGGTGGAGGTCAGTCTGCCGATCCAGCCGGACCGCAGCCCGATCCGGCGCGCGCAGTTGCGGGAGTTGGCGCCGGGGGCCACGCTGGACCTGCCACCGCCGCCGGAGCCCGTCCGGCCCGGCACCTTCCGCCGGGTACTGACCGCCAGCACCGATCCCGGACTGGCGCGACTCATCGCGGGTCTGGATACCCTGCTGGCCTTCCCCTACGGCTGCACCGAACAGCGCTTGAGCCAGGCCTGGGTGCTGCTGGCCTTGCGCGACTGGAGCGGGCTGTTGCCCGAGGGCGAAAGCGTGGCGCAACGGGCGAGCGCGGCGGTGCGAGCCGCGGCCCAGCTCGTTGCGGAATCCATCGACGATCAGGGCCTGGTGGCATTTTGGCCCAAGAGCCGGGGCTACGTCGCGCTCACCGCCTGGTCGCTGGAATTCCTGGCGGAAGCCAAAAAGCGGGGCGAGCCGGTGGACGACAAGCTGCTGGAGCGGTTGACGCGGGTACTGAAGCAGGCGCTGCGTTCCGACTATCCTCGCCTGTTGAGCGGTTCGGAATATCTGGAACGGGCAACCGCTCTGGAAGCGTTGACCCTCGCCGGCGAGAGCGACGAAGCTTATCTGGCCGAACTGTCGCGGCAAGCCGGATTTCTGGCCCCGGAGGCGGCGGCGCGGGTCACCGTCGCCCTGGCCAAGGCCCAGCCATCCGACCCACAAGCCCTGGCCCGGCTGACGGCCCAGCTCTGGGAAGCGGTGGAAACGCGCAATTTCCAGGGCCGCGAGATGTATGCCGGGCTACGGGACGGGGCGAGCGGCAGTCCGCTGATTCTCCCTTCGGAAGCGCGCACTTTGGCGACGATCGTCCACGCCATCGCCTCGGCCGACCCGAGCGAGCCGCGGCTGACGTTGCTCGCCAACGCCCTGATCGGGCTCGGCCAATCGGACGGCTGGGGTTCCACCCAGGCCGACCAGCAGGCGATCCGCGCGCTGTTCGCGTATCAGACGAATCCCGCTCCCGCGCGCGGGCGCTTCACCTGGCGCATCGGTCAGGATGGGAAGCCGGAGACGATCGAGGTGGTTCGGTTCGTCCGCCGGGGTAGCGACCTGGCGGTGCCCGGGTCCATCGTAGCCGACGCCGCTTCGGCACCGTTGGTGGCGAACGATCTCGTGAGTTACGTGCCGGCGGCGGCGGGCAGCCTGGCTCCGGCAACGGCGGCGGGCTTCGTGGTCGGCCGCGATGGTTTCCGCGTGCCGGCCCAGGCGGACCAGCCTCTGGAACTGCTCGCGCCGGCCGGCGCCGAGCACACCATCGCCTTGCGCGTGGGTCAGGTGGTCGAGGACCGCGTCGAGATCGTCAACCCCGAACTCCGCCATCACGCGATCGTGGAAGTGCCCCTGGCGGCGGGGATGGAACCGCTCGACGCCCGGCTCGCCAACGCGCCCGCCGAGGCGAGGCCCAGCCAGCCCGATACCGTGGCGGCCAGCTATCAGGCGCGGCTGGACGACCGCATGGTCTATGTCTTCGACGAATTGCCGGCGGGGAATTATCGCTTTTACTTCCGGAGCCGGGCGACCGTTCCGGGGAGTTTCACCCAACCTCCCAGCACCGCCGAGATGATGTACCGGCGCGCGGTCAACGGCGGCAGTGCCGGGGCGCGGATTGTTATCAGCCGTTAGGGGCGTTGGCCCGCGGTGGCTGGGACGAGCGGTCGGCGTCGTTCTGTTGGCGGCGCTGGCGCGGTACGGTCTGGCCGTCGCGGAACGGACCGAACTGGTGGCGCCGCCGCCCACGCCGATCCTGCTCGACCGCCAGGGCGATTTCCTGGCCCAGTTCGGCGCGGCGGTGACCGGCCCCGACGGCGCTCGCCGGACCGAGTACGGCTACTGGCCGCTGGCGGCGCTGCCCGAACGGGTGGCGGCGGCCACGGTGGCGCTGGAAGACCGGCGCTTCTGGAATCACCCCGGCGTGGACGCGCTGGCGGTGCTGCGCGCCTCGTGGCAGGCGGCCAGCGACGGGCGGGTGCGCTCGGGCGCGTCCACCCTCGCCATGCAGGTGGCGCGGATGCAGCATCCGGCGCCGCGCACGCTGTGGAACAAGCTGGTCGAGGCCGGCGCCGCCCTTCTGGTGACCGAGCGTTACGGCCGGGACGCCGTCCTTCGCCACTATTTGCAAATCGCCCCCTACGGCAACGGCAGCCACGGGATCGCCCATGCCGCCCGCTGGTATTTCGACAAGCCGGTCCAGGACCTCGCCTGGGCGGAGATCGCCTTTCTGACCGCCATTCCCCAGGCGCCCGGCCGCATGAATCCCTATCGGCCCGAGGGACGCCGCGCCATCGTCCGGCGCGGCGCGCGCCTGCTGGGGCTCCTGGCGGAGCGGGGGGTCATCACCGCCGAGGAACGCCGGCTGGCGGAGACGCAGATCCAGTCTCTGCGACCCCGGGAGCGCGGCCGGCGCCCGCCGGAGCTGCACGCCCTCCTGCACGTCGGCCGCCTGCTACAGCGGGACGGTCTGCCGCGCGGCCGGGAGCCTCTCCTGCGCGCCACGCTCGATCTGGGTTTGCAACGGGACATCGCCGCCCTGATCGAGGCCGCCTGGCCCGAATGGCGGGAACTCGGCGCCGAACAGGCGGCGGTGCTGGTGGTGGAGCGCGCCGGCTTTGCGGTGCGGGCCGCCCTGGGCTCGCGCGACTATTTTCATTCCCCCGCCGGGGCGGTGGATTTCCTGCACGTCCCGCGGTCGCCGGGCAGTACTCTGAAGCCGTTTCTGTACGCGCTGGCCCTGGACCGGGACCGGCTGACCCCGGCGAGCTGGCTGCCCGACCAGCCGGAAGGAGCGGCGGGCATCGGCAACGCCGACGGGCGGTTTCTCGGACCTTTGCGGCCCCGGCAGGCCCTGGCCAATTCCCGCAACGTGCCGGCCATCCATCTGCTGCGCCGGGTCGGGCTGTCTTCGTTTTTCGCGTTGCTGAGGCAACTGGATCTGTCGGGCGGAACGCGCCATTCCGATCCCGACCGGTGGGGGCTGAGCCTGGCGCTGGGCGGCCTGCCGACCACGCTGGAGCGCCTGGTGCGGGCGTACGGGGCGCTGGCCGACGACGGTCGCCTGCCTTCGCTGCGGTGGTACGAGGGGCAACCGGCGCCGGCGGCGCGCCCGGTGCTGTCGCCCGCCGCGGCCCGGCAGGTGACGCTGTTCCTGGCCGATCCGCTGGCCCGCCTGCCCAGTTTCCCTCGCTACGGGCCCACCGACTATCCCTTTGCGGTCGCGCTCAAAACCGGTACCTCGCAGGGGTACCGGGATGCCTGGATCGTGGCGTATTCCGCCGAGTATCTGGTCGGCGTCTGGATCGGCCGCGGCGACGTCAACCCGATGGGACGGATGACGGGAGGCCGTGCTCCGGCCGCGCTGGCGCGGGCGATTCTGCTGCGCCTGCATCGAAGCCCGCCGGGTGAAATCGGCGAGGCGGACTTTCCCCCGCCGGTCGGCTACCGACCCGCCGATCTGTGCCTGCACCCGGTCCCGGCTGGAGAACCCTGCGCCCGGACTCTGCGCGAATGGGTGCCGCCCGATCTCCTCGTCGTCACCCCGCCCCCCGTTTCCTCCGGTCCGGCCGAGGTCGCCGAGCTTCGCCCGACGCCATCGGATTCACCCCAGGACGCGCCCGTCGAAGTCACGATCGTCGCCCCCGAAGCCAACGTCCGGCTCTGGCGGAATCCCGAAGCGCCGGCCGCCGCTAACCGTATCGCCTTGAAGGCGGTCGTCCGGGGACCGGTCGCGCAAGTCGTCTGGTATGTCGACGACCAGCCGTACGGCATCGCGGCGGCCGGCCAACCGCTATACTGGCCCTTGCAAAAGGGGACCCACCACTTTCAGGCCCGCGTGCCCTATCGTGACGAGCGGTCGCGCCCGGTCCGGGTGGTGGTGGAGTGATACCGTTTCCCAATTGATTTTTTTCATCCATCGAACACTCACTCTGACGTGGAGGAGCTTCCCATGAAAACCCGTTTGCTAGGTTCCCAAGGGCCT
This sequence comes from Candidatus Competibacter sp., assembly GCA_031732855.1. Classification (GTDB taxonomy): domain Bacteria; phylum Pseudomonadota; class Gammaproteobacteria; order Competibacterales; family Competibacteraceae; genus JAVMKJ01. The sequence goes on along the minus strand of JAVMKJ010000018.1, from coordinate 20,032 downwards.
GCCGTATCGGCCATCGGCCTGGGCTGCATGGGCATGAGCGACTTCTACAGCGGTCGCGACGACGCCGAATCCCTGGCTACGCTGCACCGCGCCCTGGAACTCGGCATGACCCTGCTCGACACCGCGGACATGTACGGTCCGCACACGAACGAGGAACTGGTCGGTCGGGCCATCCGGGGCCGGCGCGACCAGGTGTTTCTCGCCACCAAATTCGGCATCGTGCGCGATCCGCGGGATACGGCCCGGCGCGGTCTCGACAGCCGTCCCGAGTATGTCCGCGCGGCCTGCGAAGGCAGCCTGCGGCGGCTGGGCGTGGAAATCATCGATCTGTACTACCAGCACCGACTGGACCCGAATACCCCCATTGAGGATACCGTCGGGGCGATGGCGGATTTGGTGCAAGCCGGCAAAGTACGTTATCTGGGCCTGTCGGAGGTTTCCGCCGCCACCCTCGAACGGGCGTGCGCCGTGCATCCGATCACTGCGGTGCAATCCGAATATTCCCTGTGGACCCGGGACCCCGAAATCGATGGGGTGCTGGCCGCCTGTCACCGGCTGGGGGTGGGCTTCGTGGCGTACAGTCCGCTCGGGCGCGGGTTTCTGACGGGGGCAATCCGCCGGCCGGAGGACTTCGCCGCCGACGATTACCGGCGAACCAGCCCCCGCTTCCAAGGCGAGAACTTCGCTCGCAACCTGGCCCTGGTCGATCAAGTCGAGATGCTGGCCCGGCGGAAAGGCTGCACCCCTTCCCAGCTCGCTCTGGCCTGGGTCCTGGCGCAAAGCGAGGATATCGTCCCGATTCCCGGCACCAAGCGGCGGCGTTATCTGGAGGAAAACGTCGGGGCGGTCGCCGTGACGCTCGCCCCGGTGGAGCGCGCCGAACTGGATGCCGTCTTTCCGCCCGACGTCGCCGCCGGACGGCGTTATCCCGAGGAAATGATGCGGCTGGTCAATGCCTGAACCGGGCAGGCGCCGATGGCGGTGGACTTGTGGGAAACGGCTGACACCCCACCGGAATACGGTAGTTCCATCCGGGCGAGCTGCTGCCGGCGACCGATGCCAGGATCGCAGAACGAACCGATCACCGCCTTCGAGCAAGGCGCAGTCGCCGTGGTGATCGCTTTCAATTTGGAAAAATCGGTTTCCCTAAATTTTGGATGGGCGATCAGGAATTGCAGCATGGCTTCCACCGCGCCAAAATTCTCGACGCGCCCTTCGTGGATCAGTTTGAGAATGAGGCCGGGATCGAATTCGCGCAGCAAGACGCTGGTGATGCCCTTGTGAAAAAGCGGGGTAAACGTGTTCCATCCGCCGATGTGAAAGAAGGGGAAGGTGATAAGCACATTGTTGTAGGACCCGACGAATCCGGCGGCGAAGATATCGACTACGGCTCGCCACGCGTGCCCAAGAACCTTCTACACTTGAGCGACCATCCGGAGACCCGCGCAAGCCTTAACGCCACGGCCATCGAACAGACCGGCAGTCTTCCACGCCGTGCGTTGAGGGAGACGAGGTTTCCCATCAACTGTTGGAGCGCGCGCCATGATGTACCTCGCTGGAACGATAGCCGACGTGATCGACGACGGCACCCTCGCGACCTTAATCCTGGATACCGGTCGCCAACGGCATCATCTCCAGGCCGACCCCCGCCTGCTTGCCGAGGGCTTGACCGCTCTTTTCGGCGACGACTGGATCGGCAAAGCCGTTGCCGTCCAGTGCGACGGCTCGATGCTTGCGAGCCTCGAAATACCCGGCGCCCCGCCTGACTACTCGATTTAGAGGTGTTTTTGTACGGCCTCTGGTGAGCTAAGTCGTTGAAAAAACGCCCTCACCCCCCACCCCTCTCCCGGAGGGAGAGGGGAGTTCTGGGGGTTTATCGATTACAATCGCTGGATAATCTCGTCCGCCATCTGGTGGGTGGTCAATTTCCCGCCGAGGTCGGCGGTGCGCGCCCCGGCCGTGATGGTGTCATCCACCGCTTTTTCGATTGCGGCGGCTTCCGGCTCCAGTCCCAGCGAGTGGCGCAACAGCATGGCGGTGGACAGAATCATGCCGATCGGGTTGGCGATGCCCTTGCCGGCGATGTCGGGGGCCGAGCCATGGATCGGCTCGTACAACCCGACCCGGCCCTCCCCCAGACTGGCGGAGGGCAGCATTCCCATCGAACCCGCCAACACGGAAGCCTCGTCGGTGAGAATGTCGCCGAACATGTTCTCGGTCACCACCACGTCCATCCAGGCCGGCCCCGTGATCAGCCGCATGGCGGCAGTATCAACGAGAACATGCTCCAGTTCCACGTCCGGGTTCGCCTTGCCAACCTGCACGGCAATCTGCCGCCACAGCCGCGAGGATTCGAGCACGTTGGCCTTGTCCACCGATGTGACCTTGTTCTTGCGGCCTTTCGCCAGTTTGAACGCCAGTTCCACCACGCGGCGGATTTCGTAATCGTAATATTCCAGGGTGTCGACGGCGCGCTCGCGGCCATCCTTGCTGTCGCGACCCTTCGGCCAGCCAAAATACAGGCCGCCGGTCAACTCGCGGATGACGAGAATATCCACGCCCTGGAGTTTTTCCGGTTTGAGCGGCGATGAGTCGATCAGCGCCGGGTGAACCTTGACCGGGCGCAGGTTGGCGAACACGCCCAAGCCCTTGCGCAAGGCCAATAATCCCCGTTCGGGACGGTCCTTGGCGTTCGGGTCGTCCCATTTCGGCCCGCCCACCGCGCCCAGGAGCACCGCGTCCGCCGCCTGGCAATCGACCAGGGTTTCATCGGTCAGGGACGAACCGAAGCGGTCGATGGAGCAGCCACCCATCAGGCGTTCCTGGTACACGAATTCGTGATGGCACGAACTGGCGATGGCTTCCAGCACCCGGACGGCCTCGCCGACCACTTCCGGGCCAATCCCGTCGCCGGGGAGTAAGACGATAGTTGCTTTCATGAGGATTCCGTGAAGAGTTCTCTGCTTTTCAGGCACGCTTCCATGAAAGAGCAGAGAGGGGTGCTTTAAGGCGATTCCGCTCAGGATTCAGGAACGCTCTGGATCTAACGACGATCGGAGCAGGTTCCACGTCCCCATTGACCGTCAAAATTCACGGAAATCTGCCCGCCGGGTCGGGGTTGAAAGAATCTCGACAAATTGATCAACGTGACATTCGCCATGCCGCTGACGTTTCCGCGATAAATCCGCTGGCCTTTATCATTCTTGCGATCGAAGCGCAAACGAGAGGATTGGGAAAGGCCCGCGCCAGTCCGCGCGTTGCGAAATTCCACTTTCTGTTCGAAGCCCGTATTGGGACTCCAGGGCACGGAAAATGAGATGTCATCGCCGTGAGCGCGATGAATGGTTCCTCGACACAGGATATCGGCCGCGAAGACTTTGGAAGGAACCGTCATCGCCAAGACACCGAGCCCGACGATCGCGGGGCTGGTAGCAATCAATCTGAGAACATTTCTCCACCACATTTGAACGCCTCCCGGTATAAAGAAAGATAAGAAATCGAACGGCCTACAAAAAAGCAGCCACGCCTCAATGCGCCACCGACAGTCCGTACTCCACCGCATCGACCAGCGCCTGCCAGGAGGCTTCGATGATGTTGGCGCTGGCGCCGACGGTGCTCCACAGCCGGGTGGTGTTGCGGGTGTCGATCAACACGCGGGTGATGGCTTCGGTGCCGTCCTGGCCATCCAGAATCCGAACCTTGTAATCCGCCAGATGGAATGAAGCAATCTCCGGGTAGTGCCCGATCAGCGCCTTGCGCAGGGCGATGTCGAGGGCATTCACCGGGCCGTTGCCCTCGGCGGCGGTGTGCAGCACCTCGTCGCCCACCTTCACCTTGACCATGGCCTCGGCAAAAATGCCCCGGCCCTGGCGATGTTCGACGTTGACCAAAAAATCGACCAGTTCGAACGGAGGCTGGTAACCCGGTTGCTGGCGCTTGAGCATCATGGCGACCGAGGCTTCGGCGGCCTCGAAGGAAAAACCGCGCGCTTCCAGCTCCTTCACGTCGTTGAGCACGCCCACCACGTCCGCCACGCCGCCGACATCGACGCCGTGCTCCTCGGCTTTGCTGAGGATATTGGCCCGCCCCGACAGCGCCGAGACCACCACGCGCATCTTGTTGCCCACCTGCTCCGGCGCCACATGCTGGTACGACTGCTCCGAGCGGCGCATGGCCGCCACATGCACGCCGCCCTTGTGGGCGAACGCACTCTTGCCGACATAAGGCAGGTGGTCGTTGGGGGTAACGTTGGCGACTTCGTCGACCACGTGCGACAGTTCGTACAGTTTGTGCAAGCGGCCCTCCGGCAGGCACCGGCGGCCCATCTTGAGTTCGAGATTGGCCATGATGGAGCACAGGTTGGCGTTGCCGCAGCGTTCGCCCACGCCGTTGATGGTGCCCTGCACCTGAACGGCGCCTTCGCGCACCGCCAGCAGCGCGTTGACGACGGCGCACTCGCCGTCGTTGTGGGTGTGGATGCCGAACGGGTGCGGGATGGACGCCTTCATCTCGCGGATGATTTTCTCGACCTCCCAGGGCATGGTGCCGCCGTTGGTGTCGCACAGCACGACGGTTTCGGCTCCGCCGCGGATGGCGGCCTCGAGCGTTTCGAGCGCGTAGCGCGAATCCGCCTTGTAGCCGTCGAAGAAGTGCTCGGCGTCGTAAATGACCCGGCGACCGGCCGCGCGCAAATAGCCCACCGACTGTTCGATGACGCGCAGGTTGTCGTCCAGCGTGGTGAGCAGCACGTCGGTGACGTGCAGGGTCCAGGTTTTGCCGAAAAGGGTGCAGACTGGCGTCCGCGCCTCCAGCAGCGCCTGGATGTTGGCGTCATCCTCCGGACCGCCCTTGACCCGGCAGGTGGAGCCAAAGGCGGCGATCAGCGCGGTTTTCCATTCCAGGTCGCGGGCGCGCTCGAAAAATTCGGCATCCTTGGGGTTGGAACCGGGCCAGCCGCCTTCGATGAAGGCCACGCCCAGATCGTCCAGCCGCCGGGCCACGCGGATTTTGTCGTGACCCGACAGGGTGAAACCTTCGCTTTGAGTCCCGTCGCGCAGGGTGGTGTCGTAAATCTGAATGAATGACATGACATTCTCGTGGAAAGTAGCGATTAGCGAACAGTAAATCAGGAAAGTGAATGGCGATTGCCGGCTATTTGCTAATAACGGAGTGTTGGGGGTTTCGACGATGGGGACGATACATTCGTCCGCGACCAGCGCTTCCAGGTCCGCATCGTCGAGCAATTTTTTCGGTCGGCCAGTTCTTTTACAGTGGGTGAAGTCCTTGCCGGGTTCCAGCTCCACCCATCTCGGCCAGGCGGGCATGCGGGACGCGGCGGCCAGAATGTTTGCCCGGCACGAGCCGGGTCGGGTTGGCGCCTACGTCCCCGGGGCGCATGATTTCATAAAAAGGATAGAAAATTCAACCGCCATGGACGAGATATGGATGAAAGTCCCGGCGCGGGCGATGGGGCGGATCACACGGCGATGATGTCGGGGAGGAGGCGGCGGAACTCTTTCCGGACCACCGCGTAACACTCGCAAACCCGCGCCTCCAGGCCGGGGCGATCCAGCACGGTGATGTGGCCCCGGCTGTAGTGAATCAAGCCGGCGCTCTGCAATTTTCCGGCGGCCTCGGTCACGCCCTCCCGCCGGACTCCCAGCATGTTGGCGATCAATTCCTGGGTCATGCTCAGTTCGTTGGAGGGCAGGCGGTCGAGGCTGAGTAGCAGCCAGCGACAGAGTTGCTGGTCCACCGAATGGTGCCGGTTGCAGACGGCGGTCTGCGCCATCTGGGTCAGCAGGGCCAAGGTGTAGCGCAGCAACAGATGCTGCAACGCTCCGGAGCGGTTGAACTCCTGCTTGAGCAGCGGCCCCTTCAGCCGATAGGCGTGGCCCGCGCTCTGCACCACGGCCCGATTCGGCATGGTTTCGCCGCCCATGAACAGGGCGATGCCCACGATGCCCTCGTGGCCGACCACGGCGATTTCGGCGGACGCGCCGTTCAGCAGGGACACGATGGCGGTGGTGGGGAAGTAGACGTGATTCAACCGGTCCCCCGACTCGTACAGGGCTTCCCCAAGCGGCAGCGGCACCCATTCCATGTGGGGAAACAGGCGCTCGCTCTCGGATTCGGGCAGGGCGGCGAGCAGGTGGTTTTGTCGGGGGTTCGGGGAGGGCGATGGACCGGGCATGAGTGACATGAGCCACCTCCAAAATCGTCTGTCGGAATCGTGCAGCCTGAATTTCAAAGCCAACAACACAAATCTGTCAAGACCATCGTTTTATGTGCGATGGCGTACAGACCGAGCGAGGTGTTTGGTGTAATTCTTAAAAGATGGATTCATTTCGAAGCCGGGAGACCGCAAACTTGCAGGCGACCACCATGGCGATTCGCGAAACCTGGCTTCAGGTGAGGAGGCGCCTCCTCGGCAACGGCCTGACCAAAAAGTACGCCGGCGACGAGCCACCGCTGCGCGCGGAACTGTTCAGCGCCGTCCAGATGGAACAGCACGGCAAGAGTCTCGCGACTTCCCATCAATTGACGCCGCGACATGGGCCGGACCAGCTTCTGGTTCGACTGACCGAGAATGAGCGCACCCTGATCGACGTCTGCGCGCTGCTCATGGCGGCGGTCACGGCGACCCGTCGGATCGCGCCGGCCGGGGAGTGGCTGCTCGATAATTTTTATCTGATCGAAGAACAAATTCGCACCGCCAAGCGGCACTTGCCCAAGGGTTACAGTCGGGAACTGCCGCGTCTGCGCAATGGCCCATCGGCCGGGCTGCCGCGCGTATACGACCTTGCCCTGGAGATCATCGCCCACGGCGATGGCCGGGTGGACCCGGAAAATCTCAACCGGTTCGTCGCGGCCTACCAGACGGTCACTCCCCTCAAGCTGGGCGAATTGTGGGCCATCCCGATCATGTTGCGACTGGCGCTGATCGAGAATCTCCGCCGCGTCGCGGCCCGGGTCGCCGCCAGAAGAACCGATCAAAACCTGGCCGACGGGTGGGCGGACCAGATGACCGCGATGGCCGAGAGCGACCCGAAAAATCTGATTCTGGTGATCGCGGACATGGCGCGGTCAAACCCGCCGATGTCGAGCGCCTTTGTGGCGGAAATGGCGCGGCGACTGCAAGGCCAGAGTTCCGCTTTGGCCGTGCCGCTGACGTGGATCGAGCAGCGGCTCGCCGAGTCGGGCCTGACCATCGAGCAGTCGGTTCGGGCGGAGAACCAGCAACAGGCCACCGACCAGGTTTCCATCAGCAACAGCATCGGCAGTCTCCGCTTTCTGGGGGCGATCGACTGGCGCGAGTTCGTGGAAACGATGAGCGCGATCGAGCACGCCTTGCGCGACGATCCGGGCGGGGTGTACGGCGGGATGGATTTTTCCACCCGGGATCGTTACCGGCACGTCGTGGAGAAGGTTGCGAAAAACGGCCGCCTTTCCGAAGGCGAGGTGGCGCGCCACGCGATTGACCTGGCCCGGGAAGGCGCGGTGAAGAACGACGGCGGCGATCGGGCGGCGCATGTTGGGTTTTACCTGATCGACCGGGGATTGGCGCAACTCGAACGCCGGGCGAACGCGTGGCTGTGTACTTTGGAGTCCCTGCAAAGATGGGGTCGCCATTTCCCGTTGTCCCTGTATCTGGGTGCGATCGCGCTGCTGGCGGCGCTGTTGACCGGGACCTTGCTGGCGAAGGCCCAAGCCGATGGCATGCCGGGTTGGCTGCTCCCGTTCCTGGGTATCCCTGCGGTGCTGGGCGCCAGTCATCTGGCGGTGGCGCTGGTGAACTGGCTGGCGACGCTGCTGGCGACGCCCTGGCCGCTGCCGCGCATGGACTTTTCCCGTGGCATTCCGCCGGAAGCGCGCACCCTGGTGGTGACGCCGACCCTGCTCACCAGCGCTCGGGGCATCGAGGATCTGGTCGAGGCGCTGGAGGTTCGATTCCTGGCCAATCGGGACGACAGCCTGCACTTTGGCCTGTTGACCGATTTTCAGGATGCACGGGAGGAAACGCTGCCGGAGGACGAAGCGCTGGTTCGGTTGGCCGCGCAACGGATCGAGGCGCTGAACGAACAGTACCCGCGAGACCGGGGCGACACGTTCTTCCTGTTCCACCGCCCGCGCCGCTGGAATCCGCAGGAACAGGTTTGGATGGGTTACGAGCGCAAGCGCGGCAAGCTGGCGGATTTGAACGCGCTGCTGCGCGGCGACGCCCGAGATCGCTTCTCGCGGATCGTCGGTGATACGGTGCTCCTGTCGAACGTCAAGTACGTCATTACCCTGGACACCGATACCCAACTGCCGCGCGACGCGGCGCGAGAGTTGGTGGGCGCCATGGCGCATCCGCTGAATCGGGCGCGCTACGACGCGGACCGGCAACTGGTCCGCGAGGGCTACGGCATCCTGCAACCCCGCGTGGCCGTAAGCCTGCCCGGCGCCAACCGGTCGCGGTATGCGCGACTGCATGGGAGCGATGCCGGCATCGACCCGTACACGCACGCCGTCTCCGATGTTTACCAGGACTGGTTCCAGGAAGGCTCGTTCATCGGCAAGGGCATCTACGATGTCGATGCCTTCGAGCAGGCGGTCAACGGGCGCTTCCCCGAGAATCGCATCCTCAGCCACGACCTGCTGGAAGGATGCTACGCGCGTTCGGGGTTGCTCTCCGACGTGCAGTTGTACGAGGACTATCCAGCGTGCTACAGCGCCGACGTCAACCGACGGTACCGCTGGATTCGCGGGGACTGGCAGATTGCCCGGTGGCTGTTGCCACAGGTTCCCGGTCTCGATGGGGAGTTGCGGAAGAACCCGCTTTCGGGGCTATCACGCTGGAAGCTGTTGGATAACCTGCGGCGCAGTCTCGCGCCCGCGGCCTTGACCCTGCTGTTGGTGCTGGGTTGGACGGTGATGGCATCGCCGGGGTTCTGGACTTTGGCGGTGCTCGGCATCTTTCTGATCCCCTCGCTGGCGACCTCGCTCCTGAACGTGCTGCAAAAGTCCGGCGACGTGCGCTGGGGCCAGCATCTCGCCGCCGCCGCGCGCTCGGTGGGTCGGCACTTGGAACAGGCGGCCTTCTCCATCGTTTGCCTGCCTTACGAGGCATTCTTTAGCCTGGATGCCATGGTCCGCACGCTCTGGCGGATGCGGGTCAGCCACCAGCGCCTGCTCGAATGGACCTCGTCGGGTGACCTGGATCGCCAGCGTCGCCGGGACCTCGTCGCCTTCCACCGGATGATGGGGGTGGCTCCCGCGCTGGCCGGCGTCACGGCGCTCGGCCTGGCGATGGCAAAACCGATGGTATTGATCGTGGCCGCGCCGATCTTGTTGCTGTGGTTGGCCTCGCCCGCGATCGCCTGGTGGATGAGCCGCCCGCTCGCTCGCCGCGAAGCACGCTTGACGGCCGACCAAACCCGCTTTCTCCGCACGGTTTCCCGCAAAACCTGGGCATTCTTCGAGACCTTTGTCGGCCCGGAAGACTATTGGCTGCCGCCGGACAATGTTCAGGAGCATCCCGTGGCCGCGGTCGCGCATCGCACGTCGCCGACCAACATGGGACTGTCGTTGCTCGCGAATCTGGCCGCGTATGACTTCGGCTACCTTCCGGCCGGACGCATCATCGAGCGCACGAGCTGCGCGCTGCGCACGATGACGGGGCTGGAACGGCATCGCGGCCACTTCTACAACTGGTACGACACCCAGTCGCTGAAGCCGCTGCAACCGCTCTACATTTCGTCGGTGGACAGCGGCAACCTCGCGGGTCACCTGCTGACCTTGCAACCGGGTCTGCTCGCGCTGATCGATGCCCCGATCCCGAGCGCGCGATTATTCGACGGGATCAGCGACACCTTTTGCCTTCTAGTGGATGCGGCGGAAGGCGTCCTGCCGGCCCCATTCGCGCTCTTTCAGCGGACGCTGGAGTCGGCGTCCGCGGCACGCCCCACCACGCTGGTGGCGGCGTGGCAGTGCCTCGACGCGTTGACCACCAGCGCCGAAGGTGGGGTTCGCGGCTTGAACGCGGACGCCGGGAGCGAAGCGAGTAGATGGGCGCGGGCGTTGGCCCGGCAATGCGGGGATGCCCTGGAGGAGTTGCTGTTCCTCGCCCCGTGGCTGACCGCCGAAATCCCCCCCAACCCCCCTTTGAAAAAGGGGGGTGGCGAAGCCGGGGGGATTTCATCGCCACTCCCCTTTGAAAATGGGGGGTTCGGGGAATTTCCCGCGATCCCGACGTTGCGCCATTTAGCCAGGCTCGATGTGGAGTTATCGCCCACCGCCGAGGAGCGCGAGAGTTGGTTTGCATGGCGTCCACTCCTTCAAGAGGCCAGCCGCCGCGCCCGCGAGCGGATCGCCGCGATCGAACACCTGGCGCTGCGAGCCGGCGAACTGGCCCAAATGGACTACGACTTCCTGTTCGACGAGGCGCGTCATCTGCTGGTGATCGGCTACAACGTCGGCGAGCGGCGACGGGATGCCAGCTACTACGACCTGCTGGCTTCGGAAGCGCGCCTGGCCAGTTTCGTGGCGATCGCGCAGGGCCAACTGCCGCAGGAAAGCTGGTTTGCCCTGGGACGCCTGCTGATCGTCGCCGGAGGCGAGCCGACGCTCCTGTCGTGGAGCGGTTCGATGTTCGAGTACCTCATGCCGCTGCTGGTGATGCCGACCTACGCAAACACGCTGCTCGACCAGACCTATCGGACGGTGGTGGACCGGCAAATCGAATACGGCAAACAGCGCGGCGTCCCCTGGGGCGTTTCGGAATCCGGCTACAACACGGTCGACGTTCATCTCAACTACCAGTACCGCGCCTTCGGCGTGCCCGGTTTGGGGCTCAAGCGCGGACTGGCCGAGGATCTGGTCATTGCCCCGTATGCCTCCGCGCTCGCGCTGATGGTGGCGCCCAAGGCCGCGTGCCTGAATTTACAGCGACTCGCCGCCGCCGGGTTGGCCGGAACATTCGGCTTCTTCGAGGCCATCGACTACACGCCGTCCCGCCTGCCCCGCGGGCAGGCGAGCGCCGTGGTTCGATCCTTCATGGCCCATCACCAGGGCATGAGTTTCCTGGCGCTGGCCCACCTGCTGCTGGACCGCCCGATGCAGAAGCGCTTCGAGTCGGCGCCGCTGTTTCAGGCGACCCTCCTGCTGCTCCAGGAGCGCATTCCCAAGACCCCGGCGTTCTATTCGCAAACCACCAGCGAGATCACCGACATCCGCACCACCGCCGGCGGTCAGGAGGCGCCGGTGCGCGCGTTCGACAGCCCCAACACCCCGATACCCGAGGTCCAGTTGTTGTCGAATGGCCGCTACCATGTGATGGTCACCAACGCGGGCGGCGGCTACAGTCGCTGGAAAGACCTCGCCGTCACCCGCTGGCGCGAAGACGCCACCCGCGACCCCTGGGGCGCCTTCTGTTACCTCCGCGATGTGGCGAGCGGCGAGTTCTGGTCGACGGCCTATCAGCCGACGCTCCAACCGCCGGACAGCTACGAAGCGATTTTCTCGGAGGGGCGCGCCGAGTTTCGCCGCCGCGATCACGAGATCGAGTCCTATACCGAGATCGTCGTGTCGCCGGAGGACGACATCGAACTGCGCCGGGTTCGCATCAGTAACCGCTCCCGGACCCGCCGGGTCATCGAGGTCACCAGTTACACGGAAGTCGTGCTCGCCCCGCCCGCCGCGGACGCGCTGCATCCGGCGTTCAGCAACCTCTTCGTGCAGACCGAGATTCTCCACCCGCAACTGGCGATCCTCTGCACCCGACGGTCGCGCTCCCGGGACGAGCACTCGCCCTGGATGTTTCACCTGATGGTGGTGCGCGGGGCGGATTGCGGACCGGTGTCCCATGAGACGGACCGGATGCGGTTCATCGGCCGCGGTCGCACCGTCGTCGCGCCTCAGGCGCTGAGCGAGGACGCGGCGCTCTCGGGCAGCGCGGGTTCGGTGCTGGACCCGATGGCCGCCATCCGCTATCGCATCACCCTCGATCCCGAACAAACCGCGACGGTGGATCTGGTCTCCGGCATCGGCGACACCCGCGAGGCCGCCGTGAGCCTGGTCGCGAAATACCAGGATCAGCGGCTGGCGGATCGCGTTTTCGATCTGGCGTGGACGCACAGCCAGGTGGTGCTGCGGCAGCTCAATGCCACTCAGGCCGACGCGCAACTCTACGGACGGCTGGCCAGCTCGATCCTCCATGCCAATGCCTCGCTGCGCGCCGAGGCGAGCGTGCTCGGCCAGAACCGCCGCGGGCAATCCGGGCTGTGGAGCCACGCGGTTTCGGGCGATGTGCCGATCGTGCTGGCGCGGATTAGCGACCCGGCGAATATCGAACTGGTCCACCAACTCGTGCAGGCCCACGCCTATTGGCGGCTGAAGGGACTGACCGTGGATCTGGTGATCTGGAACGAAAGTCGCAATGGTTACCGGCAACAACTCCACGACCAAATTCTGGGACTGATTGCCGCGAGCGTTGGAGCGCAGGTGATGGATCGGCCCGGCGGCATCTTCATCCGACCGGCGGATCAGATTTCCAGCGAGGATCGCATTCTGTTCCAAGCGGTCGCGCGGGCCATCCTCAGCGACAGCCGGGGCACGCTGGCCGAACAACTCGGTCGGCGTGGCCCGCTGGAACGGCCCGCTCCGCACTTCAGGCCGACCCGGGATTATCGTCCCGAACTTCGGGCCGCCACCGGTTTGCCGCGTAGCGATCTGATCTTCTACAATGGCTTGGGAGGCTTCACCCCCGATGGGCGCGAGTACATCATCACGACCGAGCGGGGGCAGGCGACGCCCGCGCCATGGGTGAACGTACTGGCGAACCCGCAGTTTGGAACCGTCATCTCGGAGAACGGCGTGGCCTACACCTGGAGCGAGAACGCCCACGAGTTCCGCCTCACGCCCTGGCACAACGACCCGGTGAGCGACGCGAGCGGCGAAGCCTTTTACCTGCGCGACGAAGAGAGCGGCCACGTCTGGTCGCCCACGCCGCTGCCCGCCCGCGGCGCGACGCCCTACGTCAGCCGCCACGGTTTCGGCTACAGCGTCTTCGAGCACGCCGAGGACGGTATCCAATCGGAGTTGTGGGTGTACGTGGCCGTGGACGCGCCGCTCAAGTTCTCGGTGCTGAAGGTGCGCAACGTGTCGGGCCAAACGCGCCGGCTGTCCGCGACCGGCTACGTGGAGTGGGTGCTCGGCGATCTGCGCCCGAAATCGATCCCGCACGTCATCACCGAAATCGACCCGACCAGCGGCGCGCTGTTCGCGCGGAATCCGTATAACACCGAGTTCGCCGACCGCGTGGCCTTCTTCGATGTGGACGACTCGACTCGCACCGTCAGCGGCGACCGCACCGAGTTCTTCGGCCGCAACGGCACGCTCGGAAACCCGGCCGCCATGAGTCGTACGCGGCTGTCCGGCAAGGTTGGCGCGGCCCTGGATCCCTGCGCCGCCATCCAAGTAGCGTTCGATCTGGCCGCCGGGCAAGAGCATGAGATCGTTTTCAGGCTCGGCGTGGCGGGCCGGCGCGGCGCGGATGACGCCAGCACCCTGGTGCATCGCTGCCGGGGAACGTCCGCCGCGCGGGCCGCCCTCGAAGCGGTGTGGCGGCACTGGAACCACACGCTCGGCGCGGTGCAGGTGGAAACTCCCGACCCGGCTCTCAACGTGCTGACCAACGGCTGGCTCGTGTACCAGACCCTGGCGTGCCGCCTGTGGGCGCGCAGCGGCTATTACCAGTCGGGCGGCGCCTTTGGGTTCCGCGACCAGTTGCAGGACCTGATGGCGCTCGTTCACGCCGAGCCTCAGCTCGTGCGCGAGCACCTGCTGCGCTGCGCGGGCCGGCAGTTCCGCGAAGGCGACGTGCAGCACTGGTGGCATCCGCCTTCGGGCCGGGGGGTGCGCACGCACTGTTCGGACGATTACCTCTGGCTGCCGTTGGCAACCGGCCGCTACGTGCTGACCACGGGGGACAGCGGGGTGCTGGACGAACCGGTTCAATTCCTGGAAGGCCGCCCGGTCCCCGCGGAGGAGGACTCGTATTACGATCTGCCTGGCCGGTCCGAAGAATCGGCAAGTCTATACCAACATTGCGTGCGCGCCATTCTGCGCGGTCTCCAGTTTGGCGAGCACGGCCTGCCCCTGATCGGCTCCGGCGACTGGAACGACGGCATGGATCAGGTGGGAATGCACGGCAAGGGCGAAAGCATCTGGCTGGGTTTTTTCCTCCATGACGTGCTGACGCGGTTCGCCGAGGTGGCCCGCTTGCGGGGTGACCCGTCCTTCGTCGAGCGTTGCCAGCAGGAGGCGGCGCGCCTGCGTCAGAACATCGAGCAGCATGGCTGGGATGGCGGCTGGTATCGGCGCGCCTACTTCGATGACGGCACGCCGCTGGGATCGGCGAGCAATCCCGAATGCCAGATCGATTCCATCGCGCAAAGCTGGTCGGTGCTCTCCGGGGCCGGTGATCGCGAGCGCGCTCATCAGGCCATGGAGGCATTGGATGCGCGTTTGGTGCGCCGGGACCAGGGGCTGATTCAACTGCTGGATCCGCCCTTCGACACCTCGGATTTGAATCCTGGCTACATCAAGGGCTATGTCCCCGGCGTGCGGGAGAACGGCGGGCAGTACACCCATGCGGCGATTTGGGCGGCGATGGCGTTCGCGGCATTGGGCGACCACCGGCGGGCGTGGGAACTCTTCGCCATGATCAACCCGGTGAACCATGCGCGATCCGCCGAGGGCCTGGCGATTTACAAAGTCGAACCTTACGTGGTCGCGGCCGATGTTTATGCGGTTTCGCCGCACGTCGGTCGCGGTGGATGGACCTGGTACACCGGCTCGGCGGGCTGGCTGTACCGATTGATCGTGGAATCCCTGCTGGGCTTGCGGCTGGAGGTGGACACCCTGCATGTCGCGCCGTGCCTCCCCCCCGATTGGCCCGGGTTCAAGCTGCACTACCGCTATCGGGAGACGGTCTACCACATCGTCGTCACGCAACTGCCCGGCGAGGATGGTAAGACGCGGGTGACCGTGGATGGCGTCAAACAACCCGACCCGACAATTCCCCTGGTCGACGACCGCCGGGAACACGCGGTCGAGGTGAAAATATTCAGTGGGCGCGGCGAGGGTGATGCGCAATAAAATCAAACAGTTTTGGAACTCCCGTGGAGAGATGGGCCATTTTTCACGGAAATTAGGATGAAACCCTCGCAACCGCCGCCACCGCCATGCGGTCCTGCCCGAACAAGACCCTCGGCGCCTGGAATTGGCAAGAAGGAGGAAATATGCAGCGCTACAAAATCCTTCATCGCACCTACTACAATTTCTCCGCCACCGTGCGGCTCGAACCCCACGCTTTGCGCCTGCGTCCGAGAGAGGGCTGCGAGCTGCGCATCGAATCCTCAACCCTGAAGATCACGCCTCCGGCTACCCTGCGTTGGCATCGTGACGTGGAAGACAATTCCGTTGCGATCGCGACCTTCGATTCGCCCGCCAGCCAGCTTTTGATCGAGAGCGAGGTCATCATCCAGCAATACAACCAGGCCCCCCTCGATTTTCTGGTGGCCGATTACGCGACGGACTACCCGTTTGCCTATACGCCCGAGGACCGGGTCGTGCTGTCGCCCTATATGTATTGCGCCGAGCCCGCGGCCGGAGACGTGCTGGCGGAATGGGTTGCGACTCTATGGCGGCCAGATGATCGGGTTCAGACCTACGCCTTGTTGCAGCGCCTTGGCGTCCACATCCATCAAGCGCTGTCGTATCGACTCCGCGAGGAACCCGGGGTGCAAACCCCGGCGGAAACCCTCTCGCGCGGTACGGGCTCCTGCCGGGACTTCGCATATCTCTTCATGGAAGCAGCCCGGCGCTTGGGCCTCGCCGCGCGGTTTGTGAGCGGTTACCTCCACGCTCCACCCTCAACGATCAATTTCGGGGCAACCCATGCCTGGGCCGAAGTGTACCTGCCCGGCGCGGGCTGGAAGGGGTTCGATCCCACGCTTGGAGCCATCGTGGGAACCGATCATATTGCCGTGGCGGTGGCAAGGTTGCCCGAATCGGTGCCGCCGATAGCCGGTTCGTTCGTTGGTCCTCCGGGAGCGAGCCTCAATGTGGGTGTCTGGGTGACCGAGTTGTCGTAAAGATCGAGATAAATTTTATGGCCTGTGCGTTACCGTACAGATGCGAGCGGGGAGCGGTCATAGACTTTAATCCATAGTGTGGCGGTAGGCATTTGTGGACCCACACGGAAACAAGGACATGAATCTGAACCTTAACCGCATGGAGCCGCACGATGTGTCCTCGTGGCTGCAGGGCGATCAGTTCGATGCCGTGATGAACCACCGTTTCCAGAAAGCGCTCGTGGGCTATTTCGCCGAGGAGCAGATGGACACCCACGCCTTCGATCGCACCTTGCGCCATCTATTGAAGGACTACCCCGAACCGGGTACCGCCGTGATGCTCAACCTGCTCGGCAATCACGACACCGCGCGGCCCATGACCGTCGTTCACCGGCGCGACGGGGGGAGCCACGCGCTCGAATCCCTGAAGCTGATGGCCGCCACGCAGTTCGCGTGCCCGGGCGCCCCGTGCATTTACTATTGCGACGAAATCGGCATGGAAGGCGACAAGGACCCCGATTGTCGCCGCTGTTATCCGTGGGATTGGGAGCAGCGGGCCGAGGAAAGCGGCCAGCGATCCGAGTTGCTGGCCTATTACAAAAGAAACTGTCGCAGACGTCGGCCAGCAGGCCGACCGACTCCAGCATCATGTTCGATTGCGTGCCGCTGCCGGTCTGCCAGACCACGAGCGGGAAGTGGTCGTCGAGCCGGCCGGCGATGACCTCGTCGGCCGCCTGGACGATGAGCGCGGCCTTACGCTCGTCGAGCTTGCCGAGTGCGCAGTTGGTCAGGGCCGCCGCTTTCTTGACGAGGCCGAAGGCGCGGATGACGGCCGGCGGGAACCGGTGGCCGCCGATCCTGAAATTTTCGAGCGAGCGTTGGGTCTGCGCGCCCCAGTACCGGTCGGCGGGAACCTGGATGGTGCCCATGGTGTCGCTTTCAAGCCGAAACTCCATCGTCGTGCTCCTTTCCGGTGGGGCGCGGGACGTATTACCGGATTCGAGGTGGTGTTCAAGCCGCCGAGAACCGGGATTACGGCTCTCGGAGGGGATTTTTCAGCATCTAAAGAGCAAATCCCAAGGCTGTCGAGCAGAGTGTGCTAATCTTCATCGGAAAAGATATGAAAACAGGAGCTGCCCCGAGGAGGATTTGATGATCGTTACATTTCGAACCAAGGCACACGCCGATATCATTTTTTTCGGCGATATCGCAATCAAATTGCTTGAACTGATGGGGCATAGCGGAACCATCCCGGGCGCCATCCTGGCCGGAGATGTTCCTACGGCACTGGATCGCTTAAGAAAAGCCGTCGCGGCAAATCAAGCAACGGTCGCGGAGGCATCGGACAAAGTTCAAGACGATGACTCAAGCGAGCGCACGGTGAATTTAGCGCATCGGGCCTTACCTTTGATCGAGTTGCTGGCGGCCGCCACAAGAGCGAAATGCGACGTGATGTGGGATAAGTAACATTGGGTTACGAAGCCGCACCCCTTCAGACCGTGCCGTATCGTTCAGAAAGTGAAGTGATGCCCAACAAAAACCCCGTCAGATGACGGGGTTTTTGGCTATCCTGACCAAACGAAAGGGATCAATGGGCGGGTTCTACCCTGCTGGCAGCCTGCCCCTTCGGACCTTTTTCCGATTCAAATTGGACGCTCTGCCCTTCGTTCAGACTTTTATAGCCGGTGCCTTGTATCGAAGAATGATGCACGAACACGTCTTCACCACCATCCTGCGGGGCAATGAAACCGAATCCTTTTTCAGCGTTAAACCATTTTACCGTACCAGTACGCATAAACACTCATCTACTCAAAAAATATGGAACAACTGGATGAAATTTAACGCAATATTACCATCCGTTCTTTAGATAAAGAGTAAGGACGCACAGCAGATATTTTTGCCTTATTTCACATTTACGAGAGAGCTTTTTCCTCTCGTTACTATGAGTACGGTGAATTAGAAAGGTTCCCTGGCTGCCACGGGCGTGGTGACCTTGCCCTACTACGGACTCGAAGCCGCGCTGGTGAAATGCGAGACTGCCATGCGCGCCTTTGCCGAGGGGGATTTGTTGCGGGCTACCACGCGCCTCGTCGGGTAACATATTTTGATCTACTCTTTGTAACATCCTGACTACGATTATTTCGAGTTTTTGGGTAACTCCAGATTCTGCATTGAAATGCTGGATGGCAGCGGAATCCAATAAGACCCAACAGCCAGCATTATGGACAGAACCAACATGACGATTTGTTTGCGATGGATTTGAGTGCCCATCAATATCCGTTCAAGATTTTTGAATAAAGCGCGGAGCGTAACTGTTTGAGCCGAGTGCACCTCGCCTACAACATCGACCGTGGTTACGAAGTTCTTACCGTGGCTGTCTAGCGGCTTTCGCATAGGTCACCTCCATCAGTCTCAATATGTCGCTGTTCCTTTCCGTGCCGATCCCGTGGCTAACGACGTCGCTGACCACGGTCCCGCCGACCGTTTCAACAGCGTTGCCATTCGCCAGGACGGCGCCCACGGGACCACCGATGCCGGCGCCGACAATAATTCAGGCTGTAATACCGCACAATCTCGATGTTCGCGACGAACAACCGTTTTTGCACCGTATTGAAGCCTTGCAAGCAGCATATTGAAACAGCCTGGTACCTTCTGTACGGTAGCACACGTAAGACTGCGGTCGGTGATACCCAATAATCCTGCCCCACCCGATCACCCCTGTCTGGCAACTAATTGTATGACATAGGTTTTCATAATATTGTGGGGTAGTAGGACGAACCGGGCGCGCCAGGAGTTTGAGATCCTGAAGTCACCGCCTGTTCGATGGCGCGCTGGAATGAAGCTGGCTTGGGCATGCTTGTAAAATATCTTGTGAAATACTTGGAACAATGGAACGAAAAGTCCGGCTCGGCGATGCCCGGCGGTGCAACAAACTCGGAAGTGTGGAACACTATTCTCCCGGCCACCCAGGAGACGGATGGATGCCCCAGAACGCAAACCTCATTATCGACCGGCTGATCGAAACGTTCCCGGCCTGTTTCGACCGGTCCGCGCCCAAGCCGCTCAAGATCGGTCTCGGTCGGGAACTGCTGGCGCTGGCCGGCGCGCTTCCGGCCTTGGCCGATCTACCCCGCGTCCAAATCCGCCAGGCGCTTCGGGTTTACACCCAATCCCCGGCTTACCAGCGGGCGCTGGCGGCGGGCGGCCCTCGCTACGGATTGGACGGGCAACCGGTCGGAGAGATCACCTCCGAGCAGCAGGCGTTCGCACGGGCGCCCCGCCAGAAGACCCCCGCCCCACCGGTTCGCCAGCCGCCCGCCGGACCGGAACCGTCTCCCTCCACGGGATACCTCAAGATGACCCTGAAGAAGCGCGGCGGGAACCCGCCCTGAAATCAGGCGGCAATCCAACATTACCACGGCTTACCGATGCAACTTGGCATCGACGAAATCCTAAAAGCATTGCTTGTATTCCCACTACTACGCCGGCTTCGCCACGTTTATAACCGCGATCACGGACTGCCTGCGCCAGCCCCATACCACCCACAAAGCCGCGCTGGACTCTTTGCTAACCCTGCGGTTCCAACTCTTCAAAAAACGCAACTTGTGACCGTGTGAAATGTACGATCACCAGTTCGTGGCCAAACTCGCCACCTTGGGTCCCCTCCTTCGCCCGATCGCCCGATCAGTTCCCCGCCATGATGGCGGCCGCCATCGGTCGTGAGGACGTCGGTCTGTGGGCCGCGCGGCAACGCGTAACCGGCTCGCGAACGGGCGCCGAACCACGGAGAGCGCTAACGCTGATTTATTATTTGACAAACGTATTTCAATTGTTATGCTCTTTACTATACGTCGGTTTCGTCTCCTTCTGTGGTGGGTTGCCAGTTCGTTGCCCGGTTGTCCGACCGGGCTTTT
>JAVMKJ010000017.1:0-7549 GCA_031732855.1 Candidatus Competibacter sp. | reverse complement strand
CGGGAAGACCTCGCCGTCACCTTCGTGGAACCCACCTCCCGACGGGCCATCTCATCCCTGGCGGGACTGCCCGGGGTGGAACGGGTCGAGGTCTACCGCGCCGTGCCGGTCCGGTTGCGGTTTCAACAACACAGCCATCGCACCACGCTCAAGGGCGTTCCCTCCGGCGGCGACTTGCAGCGCCTGCTGGACGCCGATCTGCGGCCGCTCGCGCTGCCGTCGGAGGGGGTGATCCTGACCGACTACCTGGGCACGCTGCTGGGGGTGCGCCCCGGCGATCGCCTGATCGTCGAAGTCCTGGAAGGCGGCCGGCCGACGCGGGAGGTACCAGTGGTGGGTCTGGTCAAGGAATACCTCGGCGTGGCGGCCTACATGGATCTTGCCGGACTCAATCGGCTGCTGCGCGAGGGACCCGCCATCTCCGGCGCCTATCTGGCGGTCGACGACCGCGCGCGCCCCGAACTCTACCGCCGCCTGGGCGACGTTCCCCGCATCGCCGGCATCGCCATCCGCGAGCAGGAAATCCGCAACTTTCACCGCACCATGGAACAGACCATGCTGTTTTTCAGCTTCATCGCCACCGTCTTCGCGGTCATCATCGCCTTCGGGGTGATCTACAACAGCGCCCGCATCGCCCTGACCGAGCGGAGCCGGGAACTGGCCAGCCTGCGGGTGCTGGGATTCACCCGCGCGGAAATCAGCTACATCCTGCTGGGCGAACTGGGCCTGTTGACGCTGATCGCGATCCCGCTCGGCTTCGGCGTCGGCCGGGGCATCTGCGCCCTGTTCGTGGACGGCGCGAGGTCGGAACTCTACCGCATTCCGCTCGTCATCCACCCCTCCACCTATGCCTTCGCGGCGGTGGTGGTGCTGGCCTCGGCGCTCCTGTCGGGATGGCTGGTGCGGCGCAAGCTGGATCGGCTGGATCTGATCGCCGTTCTCAAGACCCGGGACTGAACCATGACCACGCGCAGACGCTTCGGACTGATTCTGCTGGCCTCGGCGATCGCGGCCGGGCTGGGCTACGGCTTCTGGCCCCGGCCGCTGTGGGTGGAGGCGGCGACCGTCGCCCGTCAGCCGCTGCGGGTCACCGTGGAAGCGGAAGGCAAAACCCGGCTCATCGACCGCTACGTCCTTTCGGCGCCGGTGGCCGGCTACCTGCGCCGCATCGAAGCGGAGGTGGGCGACGGCGTCCGGCGGGACCAGCCGCTGGCGACGATCGATCCCCTGCCCTCGGAAGTGCTCGATCCGCGCCGGCGCGCCCAGGCCGAGGCGCGGGTAGCCGCCAGCGAAGCGTCCCTGCAAGCCGCCCGGGAAACCGCGACCGCCACGCGGGCGGAGGCCGATTACGCCAAGTTGGAATTCGAGCGCATCGCGGCCCTGTGCCGGCGGCAGTGCGTGGTCACCGAAGCCGAGCGCGACCGCGCCGAATCCCGCGTCCACCAGACCGAGGCCCAACTGCGATCCGCCCAGTTCGCCGTGGAGGTGGCGCGGCATGAGGTGGAGGCGGCCAAAACCGCGCTGCGCCCTTCGGCGGCGCAACCGGGCGACGTCGCGCGGGAAACCGTCGTCGTCCGCGCGCCGGTGGACGGTCGAGTGCTCGGCTGCCAGCGCCAGAGCGAGGGGGTGGTGGGGGCGGGGACGCCATTGCTGGAAGTCGGCGATCCCCGCGCCTTGGAAGTGGCGGTGGACGTGCTGTCCGCCGACGCGGTGCGCATCCGGCCGGGCACGCCGGTCGTGCTGGAGCGCTGGGGGGGCGAGCAGCCGCTGGAGGGGGTCACCCGAACCGTGGAACCGGTGGGTTTCACCAAGCTCTCGGCGCTGGGCGTCGAGGAGCAGCGGGTCTGGGTCGTCGCCGACCTGCGCTCGCCCGCCGAGGCGTGGTCGCACCTGGGCGATGGTTATCGAGTGGAAGCGAGCTTCATCGTCTGGCAGGGCGAGCGGGTGCTTCAGATTCCCGCCAGCGCGCTGTTCCGTCAGGGCGACGGCTGGGCCGTGTTCGTGGTTGAGGACGGCCAGGCCCGCCGCCGCGCCGTCGAGATCGGGCAGCGCGGCGGGTTAGCCGTGGAAATCCGTTCCGGTCTGACCGAGGGCGAACGGGTCGTGACCCATCCCGACGACGCCTTGCAGGAGGGCGCCGCCGTGCGGATTCGCGCCGGGCGGTGAGTTCGCCGGCTTCGGCGCGCGGGCGGCAAGCCTCTCCCGGTGGGAGGGGGTCAGGCCTCGGGCAGGTCGGGAAATACCGTTTCCATCACCGCCAGCGCAAACCGCGCCGCCACGGTGGCCGGCCCGCCCCCCATCTCGATCCCGACCTCGACCGCTTCGAGAACCTCGCGCCAATTTGCTCCGGCCTTCGCCGCCTGTTCGATATGCCATTGCATGCACGACTCGCAGTTGATGCGGACCGATATGCCCAGGGCGATGAGTTCCTTGACCTTCCTCGGCAGTTCGCTATCCGAGAAGGCCGCGGCTTCGAGGTTCAGAAACTCCGAATACGTCCTGGATCGCAGTTCGCGCAAGCGACGGTGCGCCCACGCCCGGGTCGTTGAAATCTCCGTGAGCTTCTCTTTCATGGGATCGTTTCCGACAGGGAGACGATGGGTACTCCGTCGATACATGGGAAAGAGTGACGGCCTCTCCCTCTTCGGTCGTGGTCGTCACCGCCACTAACCTCCACGCGGGCGACACCCGGCAGTCCGGCGTGCCCGACGGGTTCGAAATCCGCGAATTTTGGCGCGCACCATTCGCTAGCGTGGCGCCGCAACCACCAGCCGCGAATTGACCTCATAGGTCGTGCCGTCCTTCGCCTGCAACACCACCTGCCAGAGTTCCTCGTCGGCGACGGACGTCCGCTCGTGTCCCATGAGTTCCCGTTCGTCATCGACCTGGATTCCCCATTGCCGAACGTGCCGGATTCCCACCACCGGGATGCGAACATCATCGAAATGCTTCCTGAAATCCGCCGCGGGGCTTTCGTGGGTAGCCCAAATGGCGAACCCGCAGTCGGATATGGCGGCCAATGCATCGGAAAGCCTGGGTTGTGTAGCGCTCATCTTGATTTACCTCCATTCGGAATAAGACGGAAAAATGAAGGGGTGGCACAACCAAAACGTAGCACATAAAACCATCAATAAAATAAGTAAATTACTCGGGAATCACTTTTTCCGTCGGGCGGTTGGCGCCATCGGCTCCCGCGCCCCACGAGAGCGCATTGGTCCGATGGGCTCGCGGTGGCGGGCATTGAAATCGCGGGCGGGAAAAAACCATCCCGGCCAATGTCGGAGTGAAGATTCGGTGAGGGTGGGCGAGTCGGGTTGGCCGATCCCGGGCCGGGTCGCCGCCGGCGGCGCTTGACAAATTTGCCTCTCAATCAGTAATTTTCGCGTTTCCGTCGAAAACCGTTAATCTATTACGTTACGCACCGTATCCAAGGAATCGCCATGAAGCGAACTTTCCAGCCCAGCATCGTTCACCGCAAGCGCACTCACGGGTTCCGCGCCCGCATGGCCACCAAGGGTGGCCGCCTGGTTCTGAAGGCGCGCCGCGCCAAGGGTCGCGCCCGTCTGGCGCCCTGACGTCGGGGCGGGCGGCGCGCGTTTTCCGCGCCGCGCCCGGTTGGCCGGCCAACGTGCCTTTGCCGGCGTCTTCGCCCAGCCGGTCAAATCCAGCGACCGCTATTTCACCGTGCTCGTCCGTGCCAACGATCTACCATATCCCCGGTTGGGCTTGGCCATTTCCCGCAAGGTCGCCAAATCCGCGGTCGCGCGCAACCGTCTCAAGCGGATCGCGCGCGAAAGCTTCCGGCACCATCGGCAACAGCTCGCTGGTCTGGATTGCGTGGTGATGGGTCGCGCCGGACTGGCGGAGCAGGACAACGCCGTCCTGTTCGCTTCGCTGCAACGGCACTGGCGGAGGCTGGCGCGGCCATGCGCGCCGTCCTGATCGCGCTGATCCGCGCCTACCAGTGGTTCGTCAGCCCGCTGCTGGGCAACCACTGCCGGTTTTACCCGAGTTGCTCCCAGTACGCCCGCGAGGCCATCGAGCGCCACGGCACCCCGCGCGGCGTCTGGCTGGCGGTCCGGCGCCTGCTGCGTTGCCACCCCTGGCATCCGGGCGGCGTCGACCCCGTTCCCGAACCTTCCCCGAAGGACCGATGATGGAAAACCAACGTTTGATACTGTTCGCCGCCCTGGTGTTCGTGCTGTTTATGCTCTGGCAGAACTGGCAGGAGTTTCAGGCCAGGAAACATCCGCCGCCGGCATCGCCGGTCGCGACCGCCCCTGCCGGTCCAACCGCCCCCGCCAAGCCAGCGGCCGTTCCGGGGCAGGACGTTCCGTCGGTCGCGCCGGCCGCGAGCGCCGGACCCCAGGCTCTGGGCGGCGGCCAGCGCGTGCGGGTGGTCACCGACCTGTTCGAAGCCGAGATCGACACCATCGGCGGCGACCTGCGTCAGGTCGGCCTGCGCACTTATCCGGAATCGGTGCAGCAGCGGGATCAGCCTTTCCTGTTGCTCAAGGACAGCGGCGCGGAAATCTTCATCGCCCAGTCCGGCCTGCTGGCCTTGAACGGTGGTCCCGCGCCCAACCATTACGCTCCGTTTGTCGCCGAACAGAGCGAATATCGGCTGGCCGACGGCCAGGACACGCTGGAAGTACGGCTGAACTGGTCGGACCCCTCCGGCGTGAAAGTGACGAAGACCTATACCTTCCGGCGCGGCAGTTTCCTGGTGGAACTGAACCAGCGGGTGGAGAACGGCAGCACCAGCGACTGGCAGGGCAGCCAGTACCGTCAGTTCCAGCGGACCCCGCCGGCAACGAAGAACAGCTATTTCGGCGGCGGGGTGGTGACCTACACCGGCGCGGTGGTTTCCACGCCGGAGCAGCGCTACGAGAAGATTAGCTTCGATCAGATTGCCAAGCAGGTGCTGGACAAGTCGGTTCAGGGCGGCTGGATCGCCATGATCCAGCACTACTTCCTCGGGGCGTGGATTCCCGGTTCGGGCGAAACCGACACCTTCTACACCCGAGTGGTCGGCGGTAATCGGTACGTGCTGGGCATGCGCGGCGCGGTGCAGATGGTGCCCGCCGGCGCGACCGGCGATTTCCGCACCCGCCTGTACGTGGGACCGAAGCTGCCGAACGTGCTGGAGGAGATCGCGCCCAACCTGCAACTGACCGTGGACTACGGCGTGCTGACCATCATCGCCGAGCCCCTGTTCTGGCTGCTGAAGGCCATTCACGCCATCGTGGGCAACTGGGGCTGGGCGATCATCTTCCTCACCATCCTGATCAAGCTGGCGTTCTACAAGCTGTCCGAGACCAGTTATCGGTCGATGGCCAACATGCGCCGGCTGGCGCCGGAACTGACCCGGCTCAAGGAACTGTACGGCGACGACAAGCAGAAGATGAACCAGGTCATGATGGACCTGTACAAGCGGGAAAAGGTCAACCCGCTGGGCGGCTGCCTGCCGATCCTGGTGCAGATTCCGGTGTTCATCGCCCTGTACTGGGTGTTGGTGGAGAGCGTGCAGATGCGGCAGGCGCCGTTCATGCTCTGGATTCACGATTTGTCGATCCCGGACCCGTACTATGTATTGCCGCTGATCATGGGCGTGACCATGTTCGTCCAGCAGAAGCTGAGTCCGGCTCCGCCCGATCCGATTCAGGCCAAGGTGATGATGGCGCTGCCGGTCGTGTTCACCTTCATGTTCCTGTGGTTCCCGGCCGGCCTGGTGCTGTACTGGGTGGTGAACAACATCCTGTCCATCGCCCAGCAATGGGTGATCACCAAGCGGGTGGAGTCGGGCGCCGACGCGGCGGCGAACAAGGCCAAGGCAGGATCGGGGTCGGGATTATTGGGCGAGCAGGCTAAAAAGCTGCTGACGCTCGCCAAGCAGGCGTTGCCCGACCAGAAGAATCCCGGCAAACGCAGAAAGTGATGGCGTCGCAACCCTGCGCTTTCCACCCCAATCCCCCGCGGGGAGACAAGGTATTCTTCTCTCCCCCCCAGTGGGAGAGGGATTGGGGGAAAGGGGCATGACCGACACCATCGCCGCCATCGCCACGGCGCCTGGACGGGGCGGGGTGGGGATCGTGCGGGTTTCGGGCCCCCTCTGCGCCGCCATCGCCGAAGCGGTGTGCGGCGACCCTCCCGTCCCCCGTCGGGCCCGCTTCCGCCGGTTTCGCTCCAGCGACGGCGGCGTGATCGACGAGGGCATCGTCCTGTATTTTCCCGCCCCGCGTTCCTTGACCGGCGAGGACGTGCTGGAATTGCAAGGGCACGGGGGGCCGGTGGTCATGGACATGCTGCTCGGGCGCGTGGTGGAACTGGGCGCGCGCCTGGCCCAGCCCGGCGAATTTTCCCAGCGCGCCTTTCTCAACGACAAGCTCGATCTCGTCCAGGCCGAAGCGGTCGCCGACCTGATCGCCAGCACCACCGCCGAGGCCGCCCGGGCCGCCCTGCGCTCGCTCGAGGGGGACTTTTCCCGGTGGGTGCGCGGGCTGGTCGAAGGCTTGGTCGAGCTGCGCATGTACGTCGAGGCGGCAATCGACTTTCCCGAGGAAGAGATCGATTTCCTGGTCGACAGCACCCTTGCCGAGCGGTTGCGCGCCCTGCGGGAACAGTTGATCGCCCTGAAGGCCGCCGCCGGCCAGGGTCGGCTGCTGCGCGACGGCATGACGGTGGTGATCGCCGGCCGGCCGAACGCCGGCAAGTCCAGCCTGCTCAACCGCCTGGCGGGGCGGGAAGCGGCCATCGTCACCGATATTCCGGGTACTACCCGCGACGTGTTGCGCGAGCGGATCGGCATCGACGGCATGCCGCTGCACGCCATCGACACCGCCGGCCTGCGCGACGACAGCCCCGATCCGGTGGAGCGGGAGGGCATCCGCCGCGCCTGGGCCGAAATCGTGACCGCCGACCGGATTTTGCTGTTGGTGGACGACCGCGAGGGACTGACCGCCGCGGATCGGGCGCTCAGGGAGCAACTGCCGGCGGAAACCGGGGTGACCGTGATCCACAACAAGATCGATCTCACCGGCCGGGAACCGGCCCTGCAAACCGCCGACTGGGGTCACGAACTGTGGCTGTCGGCGAAAACCGGAGCGGGATTGGAACTGCTGCGCGAGCATTTGAAGACCTGCATGGGCTATCACGGTGGCGACGGCAGCCTGATGGCCCGCCGCCGGCATCTGGACGCGCTGGATCGGGCGGCGGGAGCGCTGGCGGCGGCAGACGATCAGCTGGCGGCCCGCGCCGGGGAACTGGCGGCGGAGGAGCTGCGTCACGCCCAGAACGCCCTGTCGGAGATTACCGGGGAGTTCACCTCCGATGATTTGCTGGCGCGGATTTTTTCCAGTTTTTGCATCGGAAAATAGCGAAACTTCCGGCGTGGTCCGAAGCCTTCCATAAAATCTCCTCAAGCCCGCGTAAAAGCGGGTTTTTTGTTCCTAGGGTGTCTTGCATGTTCCGCCTGAATCCGCCTAAAATTGTTCCCTAATACCATTTACGGCTAGATTATGTTATAATGCTTTTTTAACCCTACTTTGAT
>JAVMKJ010000016.1:0-7553 GCA_031732855.1 Candidatus Competibacter sp. | reverse complement strand
CCCTAACCCGCCCTACGATTCTGAACCATAAAATCCATTGATAAACGGTATTATAGCCAAGTTGACGGTGCCGTCGCCGATCATCCACACGACCCGCCGACCTCCCCAGGTTCTCACAAACGGTCATTTCTGATTGAAACCGGTCGATGTGGGAGACTCCCAGGGATTACGAACGGCCCTCGTCCGTCCGCTCTTGGTCTTGGCTGCCTGTCGGGATTTGGCAAGGCGGGGTTGGGGGTGGATTCGATGGTTTTGCGGTTCGGCGATTGGGGGTTTCGACTTTATCCTCGTTTCCACGACCGGCGGCTCGACCGGCGGTGCCGGTGTCCCGGTCGTGAATTCCCTCGGGGATACGACTGGCTCCGTCGCCATTGGTGACGACCCGGACACCGTGGAATCGGGCGTCGGGAGTGCAGGCATCGGGACGGCGGACATCGGGAGAGCGGGCGGCGTTGCCGCCGGGACCGGCAACCCGGCGGGGGTTGGATGACTCGCAGGCGGTGTTTCAACGGATTGTTCCCGCTGATTCAGGTGTTGGCGGGCTGGCGGCGGATCTTCCAGAACTGGCGCCGACGGCCAGAACCAGAAGGCGGCTATCCCTGCCATGGCCACCAGCCCCAAGCCGCCGCCGGCCAAGGTTCCCAGCGACCACCGGCGGCCAGAGGCCTCCGCCTCTGGCGGCGGTCCGCTCGATTCCACTGGGCGCGACCGGTCGGGTTCGGGCGCCGCCTGGCCGGACTCGACCGGCCCCGCCGGGTCGCCGTCCGGCGCGCCACCGAGCGCGGCCTGCATTTCGGCCACGGTCTGAAACCGCCGTTCCGGCCGTACCGCCAGCGCCCGGTCGATCATCTCCAGCAACCGGATGTCGTAGCGCCCGGCGCCCGCCAGGACCGCCGGTTCCAGATGATCGGCGAGCAAGCGTTCGACCGCATCCGTCGGCGGGTGGCCGGTCACGCAGCGATACAACACGGCGCCCAGGGCATAGATGTCGGTCCACGCACCGTAGCGATCATTGCGGGTCGAATATTGTTCTGGCGGCGAATAGCCGGGCGTCACCAGGCTGGTCATGCCTTTGCTGTAGCGGCCGACCGCCGTCCGCGCCGCGCCGAAGTCGATCAGCATGACCCGGTGATCGGTGGCCCGCGCGTATAGATTGGCCGGCTTGATGTCCCGGTGCAGGTAGCCCTGCTCGTGGACCGCCCGCAGCGCCGGCAACACATCCTCCAACAGTCCGTGCACTTCATCTTCGTCGAGGGTTTCGCCGGCCGGCAACATTGCGTGCAACGTTTGGCCTTCCTCGTAATCCATGACGATGTAGGCGGTCCCGTGCGCCTGAAAATATCGCTTCACCCGCGCCACGAGGGGATGCGCGATTCGGGCCAGAACCCGCGCCTCGTCGAGGAAACGCTCCAATCCCCAATAATAGAATGCCTCCTGTTCCTTCGAACCGCCAGCTTGTCCCTCTATGCTGGGGTGGACCGTCACGCCGTCGGGATCGCGAAACGACCACTCGGCTGGAAAGTATTCCTTGAGGGCGACCCAGATTCCCAGATTGAGGTCGAATGCCTTGTAGGTGGCGCCGAAACCGCCAACTCCCAGGATGGAATCGATGCGATATTCATCGAGTTGGCTACCGGGAGCCAAAATATTGACTTGGAGGTTTTCCCCTTGCGCGAACGGGGTCGGGCTGGGTGTCGTGGTCATCGTCGCCAATGATAAGCCATCCTGGTCGCGCGGGGGTTGGTTTGCATTCGGCAAATTGATCGTCTCGGTGAAATCCGACGCCGGAGAGGCGTCAGGTCGTATAGTCAATAAATAACGTAATACGTAACATTATAATAATTGACTGAAACGGGGTTGGATCGGGCGCTTGACGATCCCGTGCGAATGCACCACAAGTATAATTATGTCGCATTAACCTCGCCTGCCCGGTCTCGGTCGAAGACTTTCACGGCTGAAGCGGCTCGCTCTGTCTCGCTGCGCTAGCAAATCAAACGAGGGCGATGTTCCGATCCGCGGCCAGGAAGTCGGTGTATTTTCTGGAAATAACCTACCACTTTTCGTCCATAATGCTGTTAAATTTAAATCACGATTAAAACGCTGCGGTGGCAAGATGGCGAGTGCATCGAAGCAGCAGGACCACATTGGCGGAGAGTGAAGATGGAACCACAGCAGGAACGAGTTGAAGCCGCGCTGGCCGAGCCGGCGGACGGCGCATGGGGGGTCGAAGCCCCCGCGATCGTGGCACGGCCCGTCCTGGCGGAGCCCTTGACCGGCAACGACGTGACGTGGGCGCGGATGGACGCGCCGGGACAACCCATGGTGGTGACGCTGGTGTTGCTGCTGGATCGGCCGCTGGCGGAAGAGCGGTTGAAAGCGACCTTGCGCGCCCGCCTGCTGACCTTGGCGCGGTTCCGGCAACGGGTGTGCTGGACCGGGGGGCGCTATCGCTGGGTGGAGGACGGGCCGCTCGACTGGCGGGTTCACCTCCAGCGGGTGCGGCTGCCCGAACCGGCCGATCAGCGGACGCTGGAAGAGTGGGTCGGGCGCTGGGCCGGCGAGCCGTTGGACTTTGACTTTCCCTTGTGGCGCTGTTTCCTGGTGGAGAATTATGGAACGGGCTGCGCGCTCGTGTTTCGGGTCCATCACTGCATCGTCGACGGGGTGGCGTTGCTGCGGGTATTTCTGTCGCTGACCGATCCCACGGCCGAGGGAGGGCCGGCGACGCCGGCGCAGCGGCGGGAACAGGCCCGGCTGGCGGCGAAAACCAGCAAGCGGCTGGCGTCTCCCGCCGGGTTGGCCGGCAAGTTACGCTGGGGCGTGGATTTCGGGGCGGCGCTGCTGCGGCAACTGTTCCTCGGCCCGGACGCGCGCACGGCCTTGCGGGGTACGCTGAACGGCCACAAGCGGGTGGCCTGGTCGGCGCCGGTGTCGTTGTCCGACATCGCGGCGATTCGTCAGCGTCTGGGGGGTCGCTTGAACGACGTGATGCTGACGGCGGTGGCGGGGGCATTGGGGCGGTATTTGCGGGCGCGGGGCGAGGCCCGTCCGGCTCTGATTCAGCGGCTGATGGTGCCGGTCAACATGCGGCCCTATCAGGAAGAGATCCGTCTGGGTAACGAATTCGCGGTCATTCTGCTCGAACTGCCGCTGGGAATCGCCGATCCGGTGCAACGGCTGGCGGAGGTGCGGGCGCGGATGGACCGGATCAAGGGGACGCCGGAAGTGCTGGCCAACCGGCTGGTGCTGAACGTCGCGGGCTGGCTGCCGGCCTGGGTGGAACGGCTGGCGCTGCGCTGGTTCGGCCGGAAGGCGACGGTGGCGATGACCAACGTACCGGGACCGGAGCGGACGTTGTACTTGGCCGGGGCGCCGGTTGGGCGGGTGCTGGCCTGGGTCCCGCAGATCGCCGGCATGGGGATCGGCGTCAGCGTGCTGAGCTACGCCGGCGCGGTGACGGTCGGCATTACCACCGACAGCGGGGTAGTCGCCGATCCGTGGGAACTGGTGGCTGGTTTCGAGGCGGAGGTGGCCTTGTTGGCGGAGCGTGCGTTTGGGGTGGTGTGACAGGGGTTCCGGGGGGAAGTTGGGTTTCAAAGTGAGATGATGGTATAAGATGCCGATATCATACCAACCCGTTCCCGATTCGTCGTCAGGGATTTCCCAAGCCTCCGATCTCCTGCCCCAGGGGGCGCGAGAACGTATAGTTGGCCGGTTTCACGACCAACTGTTGCGCGGCCTGTTCGGTGCTGCCATTGATCAGGGTAAAGGGCAATCCGACGACGAAGACGGCCGTT
Organism: Candidatus Competibacter sp.; assembly: GCA_031732855.1. GTDB lineage: Bacteria > Pseudomonadota > Gammaproteobacteria > Competibacterales > Competibacteraceae > JAVMKJ01. The sequence continues at coordinate 3,756 of JAVMKJ010000016.1, read as the reverse complement.
CCGAGCACGGTCGCGACCAATCCGCCGGGCCGGGCCACGAGCAGATCGGCGGCGGTGGCGCCGGGAGTCGCCACCGGATTCGCGCGATCCTCCTCCGACCCGGCCACGCGGGCGGAAGTCAGCAGCAAGGCGACGGCGACCATGATGGGAGCCGCGCCGCGTGGAATCATTGTTGGGCACATGGATTCGAACCTTTCAGTGGATTTTTCGGGACGAGCGACGGACCGATGACCGATCCGGCCCTTCGCCAGCCGCTTTCCGATTTTGCCACAATCGCGGCGGGTAAGGGGTTCGGGGAGCAATGGAACCGCGAACCGACTTAAGGTTCAGTCATCATCCACTTTGGTCAACGTCCGCAGCTCGCCACGCGCAACGGCCTCCGGCACCGAGAACGAATAGCGCCCGAGCATGTTGATGTGCTCATGGCCAAACGGCGACAGCCTCGCCTCGTCCTCGGGCTGCACCGGATAGCCCTTGCTGCGCAACTGCGTCAGCACAGCGTCCATGTACAGGGTATTCATGATGTTCACGACCAGGCCGAGCGCGCTCAACTGGTCTTCCTGCCCTTCGCGGTAACGCTGGAAGAGTTCGCCGCGCTTACCGTGGAAGACTTCGCGTGCCAGGCTGTGCCGACCTTCGCCGAGGTTGAGTTGCAGCAGGGTGCCACGCCGACGGGTCTGGTCGTCGATGAAGTTCAGCGTGTGGATGGTTTTGTCGATGCGGCCGATCTCGGCGATGGCTTGCGCCAACGGGGTTGGGCGCTCATCGACCTGCAAGGTGCGCATGATGCCCATCGCGGGTACCAGGCCGAGCTCGAGCGAGCCGATCAAGCGCAGCACGTCGTCCCAATGGGGCATGACACGATCAAGACTCACCCGTTGTCGAGCCAGCGCGTTGAGGACGCCGTAGTCGGCTTGGGCATCGACGCGCCAGAAGCGCGTGCCACCGATGTCGGCCAGGCGCGGGCAGAAGCGGTAACCTAATAGCCGGAACAGGCCGAACACCACATCGCTGTAGGCGCCGGTATCGGTCATGATTTGCGTGGGCTGCAACTCGGTCTGCTGCTCCAACACGACGGCCAGGAGCACCACCGGGATCGAGCAGCAAGCGGCACGCCTCGGCCAGTGTCGAGGCGGCTTGATCCAAATCCTTGATCGTGCGCAGCCTGACCTTGCGGTCTTCCTTCTCGGCCTTGGTGAACAGCTCGCGCAGCAGCAGGTCGAGCACACCGAGGGCGTCGTCTTGCGCGCTGGCCTCCAGGCAGTGAACGAAGGCCACCAGCGTGGCGATACGGCGTGCCTCCGGCAGCCGGGCCACGGCGGACACCTTGACGGTAGTGGCCAACCGCGCCAGCGCCGCGATGCGGCTCGGCGGCACCTGGGTGCCGGGCAGCTTGATGCCCAAGCTGCGTACGGTCTCGATGCGCTGCAATGCCAGCACGAGCGCCGGGGCGCTGACGCGCGCCGGCCCCTTGCGCAACCGATCCAGCCAGGACTGGCGGCTGCCCTCGGCCGGCTCGAGCAGATCGTTCAGGCGCTGTCGCTGTGCATCCGTCACACCGCGCCCGAGCAGACGCCACAGGCGCGACTCCATGCGCGAGCGCACCTCGGCGACAAAGCGCCCCAGCACCGTGACGCCAGGCAGCAGCACCTTGTGGCCGATCAGCCAGTCGTTGGCATAGTCGAACAGCGCGCTGGGACGGTCGGTGCCGGTCCAGCACAGGGCGCACAGCCAACGGCCAAGCCGGAACTGCACGCCGCTGGCGGCGAACTCGCGGTAGCCGTAGCGGGCGCGAATCTCGGTCGTGTGCCGCCAGCGTCGGCGATGCCGAGCTGGGACGAGAGCGTATACAGCACCGCGCCGGGCACGGCGGTGGGGTCTTCCAGGAAGGTGCCGAGGAAGCGCACCGTCGTCAGTTGCAGCGCATACCCCAGGCGGTGGCCGTCGCGCCGCTTGGTGGCAATCCACTCCCGGTCATCGTCGTCCAGGTGGAAGGAGCGTGCCAGTTCGTCGCTGGAAAGCATGTCTGGGTAGCGGCCATAGCGTTCCCGTTGCGGGGTGGACAGGAAGCTGACCGGCATGGCGTCAAAGCGCCTCGGCGCAGAAAGTGGCCGGGGTGACGATGCGCGTCCGACCGATGCTACCGCGTTGCAGCAGTCCAGCACGGCGGTCGCCGGTCACCAGGTAGTCAGCCTCGCCCGCCATGGCCATCGCCAGCAGGAAGCCGTCGTTCGGATCGTCGGCCTCAATGCCCTCCGGCAGAGGCGGCAGCGTGTCCAGCACGATGGCCCGCTGCATGTTCTTGATCATCGTGCCGACGCGGTGAGCGGGCAGAAGGGTCTTGAGCTTCGGGTAGCGGCTTACGCGCCGCAGTTCGTCGAGCTGCGGCGCCGATGTCACCAGCTCGAAGCGCGCCGCGCGCCAGGCGCGATAGATGACATCGGGCGGGCCGTGAGGGGAGATCAACGCGGCCAGCAGTACGTTGGTATCCAGGATGACCCGCATCAGTGCTCGCGCGCCCACTGCACCGCCTCGTCGATCAGGTCCGTCAGATCGGTCTCGCTCATGCCGGCGGTGGCCGCCTTAGCCTGTTCGACGGCCCGCTCCAGCAGGTAAGCACGCACGGCTTCCTCGATGAAACGCGACAGGTCGCCCTTGCGGCCGCCGCCTTGCGCGGCGAGGAACATGCGCACGGACTGATCCACCTCCGGCGACACGGCAATGTTCCAGCGGACGGTGTTCATGGCGTGCTCCTGTTCAGTACTTTGGTGTATAAGTGTTTATACGCCATGCCGACAGCGCTGGCAATAAGTTCGGTAAGTATCCCCCGGCAGAGCCGGGGGCTTTAGGTTCGTGAGCCGCTCGAAGCGGCTAATCAGGGTCGCTAACGCGGCCCTGGCGTTCTTGGGCCACCTAAAGGTGGCAACTCAGCGCCAGAAGTCCAGATTATCCAGTCGCTGATCCTCTTGCTCTTGGCACCGGATGTACTCGCGTATCGCGGTTTCGTCCCGACCTACGGTCGAAACAAAGTACCCCCGAGCCCAAAAATGCTGCCCAACAAAGTTCCGTTTACGTTCCCCGTACACCCGCGCTACGTGAATCGCACTCTTACCTTTGATGAATCCGATCACTTGCGACACGGCGTACTTGGGGGGCATCGCGATCAGCATGTGCACAGGATCGGCCAGCAGATGCCCCTCCTCAATCCGGCTTTCCTTCTGCCCGGCCAGCTTTCGAAACACTTCCCCCAGATGTTTTCTCAACTGCAGATACAACGTCTTGCGACGACACTTCGGGATAAACACCACATGGTATTTACACTCCCACTTGCTGTGGCTTAGGCTGTCATACTCGTCCATCGGGATTCTCCCCGTCGTGTGCTTGGCGGCTCACGGCGTGGAGTTTCCCTGATGGACTCCCGTAAATGTCAAACTGCTACTGTCTCCCCGGCAGAGCCGGGGGTTTTCTCTGGATAATAAAACGCCGATGATCGCCACTGCTTCTCGGAGAGCGACGCTCGCATGGAAGGCACCGACCGTTACTGGTAACGCGGCTGGCTTAAGTCGGTTCCCTGTTCCATTGCTCCCCGGACCCCGGTAAGGGTTCAATCCCTTCATGAATGGGGGGAGGTGGCGCACGTGGGTGCGCCCGCGGGTCATCGGGTTTTCCTTCGGTTTCGATCGTTCGATGGCGCCGGCTGCGAGGAAGCCTCAACCCTCGCCCAGCACCCGGCGCCGCAACAGTCGCTCGTCGATG
>JAVMKJ010000015.1:0-7641 GCA_031732855.1 Candidatus Competibacter sp. | reverse complement strand
CATCGTCGGCGCGGTGAAGGAAGGCCGCACCATCTACGACAACATCGTCAAGTTCGTCCGGTTCCAACTGTCCACCAACATCGGCGCCATCCTCACCGTGCTGGGCGCGCCGCTGTTCGGGCTGCCGACGCCCTTCACCGCCATCCAGATTCTCTGGGTCAACATCATCATGGATGGCCCGCCCGCCATGACGCTGGGGGTGGAGCCGGCGCGCGAGAGCATCATGCAGACGCCGCCGCGCGCGCCCGAAGCCGCCATCCTGACCGGGTCGCGCCTGCTGCGGCTGGGAATCTTCGGCTCGCTCATGGCGGCGGGCACGCTGGGCGCCTACGTCTGGGGCCACGCGCACGGCGGCCACGACTACGCCGTGACCCTGGCCTTCACCACCTTCGTGCTGTTCCAGTTCTTCAACATCTTCAACGCCCGCGCCGAGCATGGCAGCGCCTTCAACCACCAGTTCTTCAGCAACGGCAAACTATGGCTGGCGCTGGCGGCGGTGGTGGTGCTGCAAATCGTCATGGTCCACTGGGGACCGGCCCAGGCCGTTTTCGATACCGTGAGCCTGACGCCGAACGACTGGGCCTTGTCGGCGGCGATTGCGTCGAGCACGCTGCTGGTGGAAGAAGCGCGCAAGCTCGTCGCCGGACTCATGCTCGGCGGGAGGCGGAACCATGCTGGATCGGAGTGAAGCCGCGAATGGCGAAACGGCGCCTTGGGCGTGATCCTGAGCTACTCCCACTCGATGGTCGCCGGCGGCTTGCCGGACACGTCGTAGACCACCCGGGAAATACCGCGCACCTCGTTGATGATGCGTCGCGATACCCGATCCAGGAAATCGTAGGGCAGATGCGCCCAGCGGGCGGTCATGAAATCCACCGTTTCCACCGCCCGCAGGGCGACCACGTAGTCGTAGCGGCGGCCATCGCCCATGACTCCCACCGACTTGACCGGCAGGAACACCGCGAACGCCTGGCTGGTCCGGTCGTACAGATCGTGTCGGCGCAGTTCCTCGATGAAGATGTCATCGGCCCGGCGCAGCAGATCAGCATAATCCTTGCGCACTTCGCCGAGAATTCGCACGCCCAGGCCGGGACCGGGGAAGGGATGGCGATAAACCATTTCGGAGGGCAGTCCCAGCTCCATCCCCAGTCGGCGCACCTCATCCTTGAACAGTTCCCGCAGCGGCTCGACCAGCTTCATGCGCATCGCCGCCGGCAACCCCCCGACATTGTGGTGGGACTTGATGACGTGGGCCTTGCCGGTTTTCGCTCCGGCCGATTCGATCACGTCGGGATAAATAGTGCCCTGGGCCAGCCACTTGACGTCGCGCAATCGGGCCGCCTCTTCCTCGAAGACGTCGACGAACAGTCCGCCGATGATCTTGCGCTTTTGCTCGGGGTCGGTCACGCCGGCCAGCGCGGCCAGAAACCGGGTTTCCGCGTCCACTCGAATCACTCGAACCCCGAGGTGCCGGCCGAAGGTGGTCATCACCTGATCGCCCTCATGCAGCCGCAGCAGGCCGGTATCCACGAACACGCAGGTCAACTGGTCGCCGATGGCCTGGTGCAACAAGGCCGCCACCACGGACGAGTCCACGCCGCCGGACAGCCCCAGCAACACCTCGTCGTCGCCCACCTGGGAACGGATGGCGGCGATGCTGTCCTCGATGATGTTGCCCGTGGTCCACAGCGGCTCGCAGCCGCAGATGTCCAGCACGAAGCGGCGCAGGATGCGCTCGCCCTGGCGGGTGTGGGTCACCTCGGGATGAAACTGCACCCCGTACCAGCGCTTCTCCTCGTTCGCCATGCCGGCGATGGGACAGGTACCGGTGCTGGCGATGCGCGCGAAGCCGGGCGGCAGCACGGTCACCCGATCGCCGTGGCTCATCCACACGTCCAGCAGGCCGTAACCCTCCGAGCTAGCATGGTCCTCGATGGCGCGCAACAGTTCGGAATGGGCGTGGGCGCGGACCTGGGCGTAGCCGAATTCCTGGTGATCGGACGCTTCTACCTGGCCACCGAGCTGAATCGCCATGGTCTGCATGCCGTAGCAGATGCCGAGCAGCGGCACGTTCGGATCGAACAGTTCCCGAGGCACGCGGGGACCGTCGGCCACCGTGGTGGACTCCGGACCGCCGGACAGGATGACCCCCCGGGGATGGAAGGCGCGCAGCGCGGTCGGTTCGGCATCCCAGGGATGGATTTCGCAATAGACCCCGATTTCCCGCACCCGGCGGGCGATCAGCTGGGTGTACTGGGAACCGAAATCCAGAATGAGAATACGGTCGAGATGGATGTCGCGAGCGGTCATGGCTGCACTCCCCCTCCCCCTTGGCGGTGGGAGGGTCAGGGTGGAGGTGAAGGGCTGGAAATCAATCCACCCGGTAGTTCGGCGCTTCCTTGGTGATGGTCACGTCGTGGACATGGCTTTCCCGCATGCCGGCCGAGGTCACCCGGGTAAACGCGGGCTTGGTCCGCATCTCCGCGATGTCCTGGCAACCCACGTAACCCATGCTGGAGCGCAGCCCACCCATCAACTGGTTGATGATCGCCAGCACGCTGCCCTTGTAGGGTACCCGGCCCTCGATGCCCTCCGGCACCAGTTTCTCCACCGCGCTGCCTTCCTGGAAATAGCGGTCGCTGGACCCGTGCTGCTGCGTCATCGCGCCGATGGAGCCCATGCCGCGATAGGATTTGTAGGAGCGGCCCTGGAACAGTTCGACTTCGCCGGGGGCTTCCTCGGTGCCGGCGAACAGGCTGCCGATCATCACGGTATGCGCGCCGGCGGCAACGGCCTTGGCCAAATCGCCGGAATAGCGGATGCCGCCGTCGGCGATGACCGGCACGTCGCAGTCGCGCAGCGCCTCGGCGACGTTGGACACCGCGCTGATCTGCGGCACCCCGACCCCGGCGATGATGCGGGTGGTGCAGATCGAACCCGGGCCGATCCCGACCTTGACCGCGTCCGCGCCGGCTTCGACCAGATCGCGGGCGGCGGCGGCGGTGGCGATGTTGCCGCCGATCACCTGCACCTGGGGATAGCGGTCCTTGATCCAGCGCACCCGGTTCAGCACGTTGCGGGAATGGCCGTGAGCGGTGTCCACCACGATCACGTCCACCCCGGCGCTCACCAGCGCCGCCACCCGGTCCTCGGTATCGCCCCCGGTGCCGACCGCCGCGCCGACCCGCAGGCGGCCCAACCCGTCCTTGCAGGCCAGCGGGAAGTCGCTGGATTTCTGAATGTCCTTGACCGTGATCATCCCGCGCAACTGGAAGCGCTCGTTGACCACCAGCACTTTTTCGATGCGGTGCTTGTGCAGCAGGGTAACGACTTCCTCGCGGCTGGCCCCCTCGTGCACCGTCACCAGCCGTTCCTTGGGGGTCATCACCGTGCTGACCGGCGCGCCCATGTTGGACTCGAAACGCAGGTCGCGGTTGGTGACGATGCCGACCAGTTCCTCGCCCTCGACCACCGGCAATCCGGAAAAGTGGTGGGCGCGGGTCAATTCCACCACCTCACGGATGGTGGCGCCAGGGTGGATGACGATGGGATCGTGGATCACCCCGCTCTCGAATTTCTTGACCCGCCGCACTTCCTGAGCGTGGCGCTCGACAGGCATGTTCTTGTGGATGATGCCGATGCCGCCTTCCTGAGCCAGGGCGATGGCCAGGCCGGACTCGGTGACGGTGTCCATCGCCGCCGACAGCAGGGGAATGTTGAGCGCGATGGCACGGGTCAGTTGGGTCTTGAGGCTGACATCCTTGGGCAATACCGCCGAGTAGGCCGGGAGCAGCAGGACATCATCGAAGGTCAGGGCTTCTTGAACGATACGCATGGCGGGACCTCAAGACTTGGGCAATAATTAAACGAGTAATTATAAAGTTGCGCATGATGCTGGTAAACCGTACCCGCTGCGTTATTTTTTCAATCCAGGCCGGTCCATTCAGATGGATATTTTTCTCCCGCCCGCCCGCGACATTTACACCGTTTCCCGCCTGAATCAGGAAGCACGTGCCCTGCTGGAGGGAGAATTTCCCCGGATCTGGGTGGAAGGCGAGGTCTCCAACCTGTCCCGCCCGTCCTCGGGGCACCTCTACTTCTCGCTCAAGGACGCCCGGGCGCAAATCCGCTGCGCCCTGTTCCAGAACCGCGCGCTGCTGTTCCGCGACTGCCCGCGCAACGGCCAGCAGGTACTGGTCCGAGGCCGGATCAGCCTGTACGAACCGCGCGGCGATTTTCAGATCATCGCCGAATACGTCGAGGAAGCCGGCGCCGGCGTGCTGCGACGGGCTTACGACGAACTGCGGCTGCGGCTGGAACGGGAAGGCCTGTTCGCGCCGGAACGCAAGAAATCCCTGCCCCGTTTCCCGCAACGGATCGGCGTCATCACCTCCCCGACCGGCGCGGCGATCCGCGACGTGCTCGCCACCCTGCGCCGCCGCTGTCCCAGCCTGCCGGTGCTGATCCATCCGGTGCCGGTGCAGGGCGAGGGCGCGGCCGAGCGCATCGCCCGGACGATTCGGCTGGCGTCCGAGCACCGGGATTGCGACGTGTTGCTGCTGGTGCGCGGCGGCGGCTCGCTGGAGGATCTATGGGCCTTCAACGAGGAAATCGTGGCTCGGGCCATTTTCGATTGCGCCATCCCGCTGGTCAGCGGCATCGGTCACGAAACCGACGTGACCATCGCCGATTTCGCCGCCGACCTGCGCGCCGCCACCCCCACGGCGGCGGCGGAACTGGCCAGCCCCGATCAAGTGGAATGGCTGCGCAGGATTCGGGGACTGGACGAACGGCTGGAGCGGGCGCTGCGACGCCGCCTCTGCGACCGGCACCAGCGGCTCGACGAACTGACGAGGCGGCTGGCCCGGCAGCAGCCCCGTCGCCACATGCAAGATCGTACCCAGCGGCTCGACGAGTTGGACCAGCGCCTGCGCCAGGCGCTGCGCGCCCGGCTGGATCGCGAACGGCTGAGACTGAACGGAATGGCGGTACGCTTGCGGGTCCAAACGCCGACGGACCGACTGCGTGCGGCGCGACAGCGGCTCCAGTCCCTCGAATCTCGCTTGCGCGCGACGTTGGGCCGGCGACTGGAAACCGCATCCCAGCGCCTGCATGGCCTGAGCCGCCATCTGCACGCCTTGAGCCCGCTCGCCACCCTGGATCGCGGCTACGCGATCGTCCGCCGCTATCCGGGTGGAGAAATCGCACGGCGGGCCGGCGACTTCCGGATCGGCGACTCGATGGAAGCCATACTGGCTGCCGGCCGCCTGCGCTGCGAAGTCACCCTGATCGACACCGCGGACCGGGCGCTGGCGACCGATCGAGGGGTTGAACCCGGAGAGGGGCGGCCGTAGATCATGCGCCGCGCGTGGCTGTTGCTGGTGATCTGCACGGTGGGCGCCTTTTTCGCCTGGCGCGAGCGCCCCATCGAACGGTCGCCCGGCGTGCTGGCGCCGGACCCACCCTTGCAGCGACCGCTCGGCGCCGACGCGCCGATATTTCACAAGGATCGTTACCAGATCAGGGCGCTGGCGGAATTCGCCCTTGAAGCTCGGGTGCTGGCACGGGAAAACTATCGTTTCGATGCCGGCGCGGCATTGGTCCCGACGGATCTGGCGCTGGGCTGGGGTTCGATGTCGGATAGCGCCGTGCTGGCGGAGATCGCCATCCACCAACGCAATCGGTTCTACTACTGGCTCACCGCCACCTTTCCCATCCCCCGCCGGGATATCGAAACCCACAGCGCCAACATGCATCTGATTCCCGCATCCCGCGTCGTTGCCGACCAGATCAAGGCAGTCCGCCCCGGTCACGTCCTCAGTCTGCGCGGCTATCTGGTCGAGGCCCGTCGCGACGACGGCTGGCAATGGCGCAGTTCGTTGAGCCGCGAGGATACCGGCGCCGGTGCCTGCGAGCTGGTCTGGGTCGAAACCATAATCTTGCGCTGACGGACCGAGCCAGTCGTAACCACTCTCTTCAAGCATCCACCAGTTTTACTGGTCATGATATTGTTTTTAAAATTTTTTCCCACTCACAGGAACCATTGCCATGAAGCTGGACACGATCAGCCGCTATCCGGACGCGACGCCCAAACCAACCCCTCTGCTGTTCGTGCACGGCTCGTTCGCGGATGCCCGTTGCTGGGATGAAAATTTCCTGCCCTACCTCACCCGGCACGGCTACGAGGCCCATGCGTTCAGCCTGCGCGGCCACGGTCTAAGCGAAGGCCACGAACGCTTGCACACCTGGCGGCTGGCCGATTACGTCGCCGACCTGGAAAAAGCGGTGGGGACCATGCCGGCTCCGCCCGTGGTGATCGGTCATTCGATGGGCGGCATGGTGGTTCAAAAATATCTCGAAACCCATCCCGAGATTGCCGGGGTGGTGTTGATGGCTTCGGTGCCGCCGCAAGGCCTGCTGCCGACCAACCTGCACATGGTGATGCGCCACCCTTTCCTGTTCCAGCAGATGACGATGTTCGCCCTGCTCGGCCCCAGCTTCGGCACGCTCGAAATGATGCGGCGCCTGCTGTTCTCCAAGGAGATGCCGCTGTCGAAACTGGGGAAATATTTCGATCTGGTGCAGGCGGAATCGCAAATGGTGGCACTGGACATGATGTGGTTCGACCCGTTGCGGCTGAAGCCGGATCAGGTGCGGGCGCCGATCCTGGTGCAGGGGGCGCAACACGATGTGTTCGTCTCGCCGGCGATGGTGCGGGAAACCGCCCGTTATTACGGGACCGAGGCTCGCATCTTCGCAAACATGGCGCACGCCATGATGCTGGAACTGAACTGGCGCGAGCCGGCGGATCATCTGCTGGGCTGGCTGGAACGCGCCGTCAATACCCAACCGGCCGCAGCCTGAAACGTTGCCTGACCTTGACCCTCTCGAGGGAGAAGGGAGGTTAAAATAGAGCAACTTATTCACGGCTTCAGGAGCAGCATCGTCATGACCCCGCACAAGATCACGCCGGCCGAGTATCACCAGATGGGAGCGATCTTCCCCGATGTTCGCCTGGAACTGATTGAAGGAGAATTGTTCGACATGGCGCCAATCGGCACTCTCCACGCCTGGACCGTAGGTCAACTGACACGGCTGTTGACGCTGCACTTGGCGGAACAGGCTCTTGTTTTGTGTCAAAGTCCGCTCGCATTGCCGGATTCCGAACCGGAGCCCGACATCATGGTGCTGACGCTGGCCGATTATCGCCAGCGCCTCCCTGAACCAGGCGATGTGCGCTGGCTGATCGAAGTAGCGGACAGCTCGGTGCGGTATGACCGTACCCGCAAGCTGCCGTTGTACGCCCGCCACGGCATTCCCGAAGTCTGGCTGATCGACCTCAACGCCCGTATCGTGGAAGTGCATCGCCAGCCAGCGGGAGATATTTATCAGCACGTGACCACCCCGAACGTGCTGACGCCATTGGCCTTCCCCAAACTGCTGATCCCTCTTGAAGACATTTTGCCCTGAGAGTCCGCCGCATCCCACCAGCGCCATCATTCGGGGAGGTTTGCCCTTAGAATGCCCGATAGTCCAGAGCGCTGTCGGGGCGAAAAATCAGGCTGCCTTTACCGGTTCCGTCGAACCCCGCGCCCGCCTGGCCGTCCACTACTGCCCTTGGCTTTGCGCCCTTTGGGAGGC
>JAVMKJ010000014.1:0-40475 GCA_031732855.1 Candidatus Competibacter sp. | reverse complement strand
GCACCTTCGCCATCATTTCCCACCCCGACGCCGGCAAGACCACCCTGACCGAAAAGCTGTTGTTGTTCGGCGGCGCGATCCAGATGGCCGGCACGGTCAAGGGCCGCAAGGCCGCCCGTCACGCCACCAGCGACTGGATGGAGCTGGAACAGCAACGCGGTATCTCGGTCACCTCCTCGGTGATGCAGTTCCCCTACCGCGACCGCATCATCAACCTGCTCGACACGCCCGGCCATGAGGACTTCTCCGAGGACACCTACCGCACCCTGACCGCCGTGGACTCGGCGCTGATGGTGATCGACTGCGCCCGTGGCGTCGAGGAGCGCACTATCAAGCTGATGGAGGTCTGCCGGCTGCGCGACACCCCAATCTTCACCTTCATCAACAAGCTGGATCGGGACGGCCGCGAACCGATCGAACTGCTCGATGAGGTGGAGGAGATTCTCAAGATCCGCTGCGCGCCGGTCACCTGGCCCATCGGCATGGGCCGGGAACTGAAGGGCGTCTATCATCTCGACCAGGATTTCATCCACCTCTACGATCCCACCCGCGACGGCCGCATCAACACCGGCCGCACCATTCAAGGTCTCGACAACCCCGAAGTCGACCAGGCGCTGGGCGTGGACCGCGCGTGCGCCCTGCGCGACGAAATCGAACTGGTGCGCGGTGCCAGCCACGCCTTTGACCTGGAGGAATACTTGGCGGGACGATTGACCCCGGTGTTCTTCGGCTCGGCGCTGACTAACTTCGGCGTACAGGAAATGCTGGACGGTTTCGTCGAACACGCTCCGCCGCCCCGGCCATGCGCCGCCGCCGACCGTGAAGTCACCCCCGAGGAAGAAGCGTTCACCGGTTTCGTGTTCAAGATTCAAGCGAACATGGACCCGCAGCACCGCGACCGCATCGCGTTCCTGCGCATCTGCTCCGGCAGCTACCAGCCCGGCGTGAAGATCCGTCACGTCCGCCTGGGCCGCGAGATCAAAATCGCCGATGCGCTGACGTTCATGGCCGCCGAACGCGAGCACGTCGAAGCCGCCTATGCTGGCGACATCATCGGCCTGCACAACCACGGCACCATCCGCATCGGCGACACCTTCACCCAGGGCGAGGAATTGCGCTTCACTGGCATTCCCGACTTCGCCCCGGAACTGTTCCGCCGCGCCCGCTTGCGCGATCCGCTGAAGATGAAAGCCTTGCAAAAAGGGCTGGAACAACTCTGCGAGGAAGGCGCGACGCAACTCTTTCGCCCGCTCAACAGCAACGACCTGATTCTCGGCGCGGTCGGGGTATTGCAATTCGACGTGGCCGCTTTCCGGCTACGCGGCGAATACGGGGTCGAATGCGGCTTCGAGAACGTCAACGTCAACACCGCCCGCTGGGTGAGCTGCGCCGACGCCAAGCGCTTCGAGGAATTCAAGAACAAACTGCACGACAACCTGGCGCTCGATCATCACGGCGAACTGGTCTATATCGCCCCAACCCGGGTCAACCTGCAACTGACTCAGGAGCGCTGGCCGGAAGTCCGTTTCGCCGCTACCCGCGAACACGGGTTGCGCTGAGCCATGCGCCACGTCCTGCAACGGCTGGCCCGTGGCCTGTTCCGGCGACTGTTCCGGGTGGAGCTGCGCGGCTGGGAATATTACCCGCACGACGAACGCCGACTGCTGATCGTCGCCAACCACGTCTCCTATCTGGATGGGGCACTGCTGGCAGCGTTCCTGCCGGACGTGCCGATCTTTGTGATCAACACCCACATGGCCCGGCACTGGTGGGTCAAGCCGTTCATCGCCGTCACTCGCCACATCAGCATCGACCCGACCAATTCGCATTATCTGAAAACCCTGATCCAACACCTTAAAGCCGGCGAGCGGGTGGCGGTGTTCCCGGAAGGACGGATCAGCGTCACCGGGGCGCTGATGAAAATCTACGAGGGGCCGGCATTGGCCGCCGACAAGGCCGACGCCGCGCTGCTGCCGGTCTACATCGAGGGCGCCCAGTACAGCCTGTTCTCCCGACTGCAAGGCATCGTCCGCCGCCGACCGTTTCCGCGCATTCGCCTGACCCTGCTGCCGCCGCGCCGGCTGACCGCCTCGGCCGCCGGCAACGGCCGCGCCCGCCGCCAACAACTCGGCCGGCAACTGGACGAACTGATGGTCGAACTCGCCTACGCCGGGATGACGATCGATCGACCACTGGTGATGGCCCTGCTGGAAACCTGGGAGCGACATGGCGGCGGGCGGGTAATTCTCGAAGACGCCCAGCAGCAGCAACTCGGCTGGCGGGCGCTGTTCGCCCGCGCTTTCATTCTCGCCGACCTCCTGAATGCGGAGTGCGCCGGCCAGAAGAACGTCGCCCTGCTACTGCCGAACGCGGCGGCGACGGTGATTGCCTTCATCGCGCTGCACTTGAGGGGGCAGGTGCCGGTGGTGCTCAACTTCACCGCCGGCAGCCACGACCTGCTGGACGCTTGCTTCATCGCCGAGGTCCGGACGGTCTGCACCTCGCGGGCCTTCGTGGAGGCCGCCGGTCTGGGGCTACAAGTCGCCGCACTGGGCGAGCAGGTCCAGGTGGTGTTTCTGGAAGATTTACGGCCGCGGGCGACCCTGTCGGCGCGGTTGCGCGGGCTGGGGCGGGCGCTGATCCCGGAGCGGAGTTTCCGCCGGCTGGCCGGGCCGGTGCGCGCCGACGATCCGGCGGTGATCCTGTTCACCTCCGGGTCCGAGCGGGAGCCGAAGGGCGTGGTGCTCACCCACCGCAACCTGCTGGCCAACGTGACCCAGGCGCGCGCCGTGCTGGACATCACCCCGCGCGACGTCATTCTGAATGTCCTGCCGATGTTCCACGCCTTCGGCCTGACCACCGCCACCCTGACGCCGCTGTTACTCGGAACCCGGGTCGTTCTTTATCCCTCGCCGTTGCACTACCACATCATCCCGGAGTTGAGCTACGAGCGCCGCGCCACGGTTCTGTTCGGCACCAACACTTTCCTGATGGGCTACGGCCGCCACGCGGATCCCTACGATTTCTTCAGCGTGCGGTTGGTGATCATGGGCGCCGAACCTCTGCGGGAGGAAACCCGTCGGCTGTGGAGCGAAAAATTCGGCATCCGCATCAGCGAGGGCTACGGCCTGACCGAGACCAGCCCGGTGCTGGCCACCAACAGCCGCCGCCACCATCGCGACGGAACGGTCGGCAAGTTGCTGCCGGGTCTGGAATACTATCTGGAACCGGTGGAAGGCATCGCCGACGGCGGGCTGCTATGCGTCCGGGGAGCGAACGTCACGTCCGGCTATCTGCTGCCCGACCCGCCGGGCGGCGTGATCCCGCCCCACACCGACCGGGGACCGGGCTGGCACAACACCGGCGACATCGTCCGTATCGACGGCGACGGTTTCGTCACCATCCTCGGCCGGGCCAAGCGCTTCGCCAAGCTGGGCGGCGAGATGATCTCGCTGGCCATGGTCGAACAACTGGCCGCCGCTTGCTGGCCCGGGGACCAGCATGCCGCTCTCAACCTGCCAGACCCGGTCAAGGGCGAGAACATCGTGCTGCTGACCACCCATCGAGGCGCCGACCGGCGAGACTTGATCGATGCCGCGCACCGGGAAGGGCTGGGCGAGATGTACATCCCTCGGCGGGTGCTGGCCGCGAGCGAAATCCCGCTGCTGGGTTCCGGCAAGCCCGACTATCCTGGCGTCCGCCGGCTAGCGGAGGAACTGATTGCACTCTCGGTCGAGACCGGCTCGAAGTCCGGTTGAATGGTCGGCAAGCCCGTTTTCCTGGAAGATCGCGGAAGGGCGCTGAGACGCGCATCGACCGCGGGGCTCGACGATCGAACCCAGCCGTTGTAATTGCCGTGAGTGCCGGCACCGACAGGTAGATGCCACTTGTCTCCAAAGCATCCTTCAACCCGACCCTTGGAACCGCGGGCGGCAGGCTGTTCATTCTTGGCAGTCGCATCGCTCGAACAGCATATCCCAAACGTTGTATCCCAGGCTCCGACCACGCCGTTCGAATTTTGTCGGCGGCCGATAGGCTGGGCGCAACGCGAAACCGTCCCCGGTTGCCCTGTTCGTCAGTCCGGAAGCAGCGCTTAGAACGTCCAGAATGGAACGTGCATAGTCCTCGCAATCGGTGGCAACGTGCAATTGTCCGGCTGGTTTGAGCTTGCGAACCAGCAGAGAAACGAATGACGGTTGAATGAGGCGACGCTTGCGATGTCGCGCCTTCGGCCATGGATCGGGAAAGAAGATTTGAACGCGATCCAGGCACTCGTCCGGCAACTGCCGTTCCAGTATTTCCACGGCATCGGCACACATGATGCGAAGGTTGGTCAGTCCCAGTTCGACGGCCCGCAGAAGCAGGTGCCCGATGCCTGGGAGGTAAACTTCAATCCCCAGGTAATCCATCTCCGGATCGGCCGCCGCCATCGCGGCCAGCGACTCGCCATTGCCAAAACCGATCTCCAATACGAGCGGCGCGTGCCGGCCGAACAGGTTCGCTGGATTCAGCGCAATGCCAGCCTCAACGCCGAATCGTTCCCACGACTCCACGAGCGCCCGCTGCTGGGCGCGAGTCATCCGACCCCCGCGACGAACAAAGCTGCGGATTCGCCGCGGCCAATCCGCGACGTCATTCAAATTATTCGAAGCAGACATGATTCCCGAAGAACCATTTGCGATATCGGCCCGATTCATTTCAAACCTTGATTAACCAGTTGATGGAGTAAATGGGGCGCGGTTACCCCATGTTCGGAAAAACGTCAAAATCATTGCATGAACAAAAAAAAATGCCCTACAATAATCACGTGGTTCCAGATCACGAATTTCCTAACCAAACTAACAACGGTACCCGCAAGACCATGAGCGACAGCATCGACGACATCATCGACGCCTCCTCCATTGAGGAACTCAAAATTCTGATCAATAAAGCCGAGGTCGCGATCGAACAAAAGAAAGCCAGCGAAATCGTCAACCTTCGCGATCAGATGTTCAAGAAGGCCAGGCTGTACGACATGACGCCGGAGGAAGTTCTCAGCTTTTCCGGTCGCAGACGCAAATCCGTCGGCATCCCAAAATACCGCAATCCCGAGAATCCCGAGCAGACTTGGACCGGTCGCGGCAAAAAACCGGGTTGGCTCAGGTTGGCAGCGGATCCGGAGGCTTTCCGCATCCCTGATTAATTGCAACCAGACCGTGCTCCCGCCAGGCTCGGATTCCCCAAACCTTGCAAGGGGCATGCTTTGTCGTTAAGATAGCGATTCCGTCGATTTGCTTCAATAAAGATACGCGGAGTCACGCGGCGGGTGTAGTTCAATGGCAGAACCTCAGCTTCCCAAGCTGATGGCGTGGGTTCGATTCCCATCACCCGCTCCAGAACGAACGTGAGGGTTACGCTACCGCGTAACCCTTTACTTTTTTCAGACATCCTCGAGCATTCCCGAAACGGGCCGGCCTCATACGACCCAAGCCTTTTCAACCCATGGGAGAATGCCAGCCATGATTCACGTCGCGATCGCCGGCGTCGCCGGTCGCATGGGCCGCAATCTGCTCGATGCCTGCGCCCAGGCCGAAGGCATTCGCTGTACCGCTGCCTCGGAATATCCCGGCAGCCCGTCGATCGGCGCCGATGCCGGCGAGGTTGCGGGCATCGGCTGTCTCGGCGTCCCGATCACGGCCGATCTGGCGTCGCTGGCCGATCGCTTCGAGGTGCTGATCGATTTCACCCGTCCGGCGGCGACGCTGGCCCATCTGACCCTCTGCCAGACGGCCGGCAAGGCGATGGTGATCGGTACCACCGGCTTCTCGGCCGAACAGAAAACCGAAATCGCCCGCGCCGCCGAACGCATCCCCATCGTGTTCGCTCCCAACATGAGCGTCGGGGTTAACCTCTGCTTCAAGCTGCTGGAACTGGCGGCGCGAGTCTTGGGAGACAGCGTCGACATCGAGATCCTGGAAGCCCACCACCGCCACAAGGTGGATGCGCCCTCCGGCACCGCGCTGGCCATGGGTCAGGTGATCGCCGGAGCGCTTGGCCGGGACCTGGAACGCTGCGCGGTCCACGGCCGGCAAGGCGTCACCGGCGAGCGCGACCGCGCCACCATCGGTTTCGCCACCGTGCGGGCCGGCGACATCGTCGGCGAACACACCGTGCTATTTGCCGATGTGGGCGAGCGTATCGAGATTACCCATCGCGCCTCCAGTCGGATGACTTTCGCCAAGGGCGCGGTGCGGGCCGCCGCCTGGCTGGCCGGCCGCAAGCCCGGCCTCTTCGACATGCGGGACGTACTCGGCCTGCGCTGAGGCGGTCATCGACCGATGCGCCCGGATATGGCTAGAGCGGCGCGGCGCGATTTGGTAGACTCGGCGCCCAGTTAGAGACACACCCTTTTGCACCGTGCCAAAGGAGCGGGTTTCCCACCGCTCCTTTCTTGCGTGCGTCTGTTCTGGAGGCTTCCTTGAGGAAACCCGCGCTTCTGGCCCTGGAAGACGGTAGTCTGTTCCGGGGCGAGTCCATCGGCGCCGATGGCCACGCCCCGGGCGAAGTCGTTTTCAATACCTCGATCACCGGCTATCAGGAAATCCTGACCGATCCTTCCTATTGCCGCCAGATCGTCACGCTGACCTATCCTCACATTGGTAACGTCGGCACCAACCGAGGCGACGAGGAAGCGACCCGCATCCACGCCAGCGGTCTGGTGGTGCGCGATTGTCCGCGCGTCGCCAGTAATTGGCGCAACCAACAACCGCTGGAGCATTATCTGCGCGAGCGCGGCGTCGTCGCCATCGCCGGTATCGATACGCGGCGTTTGACCCGGTTGCTGCGGGAAAAGGGTGCTCAAAACGGCTGCCTGATGGCCGGCGATCCTCTTGATGCGCAAAGGGCCTTGCAGCTGGCCCGTGAATTTCCCGGCCTGAAAGGGATGGATCTGGCGAAAGTGGTCAGCGTCGAGGCGCCTTACGAATGGAATGAAGGGACCTGGCAATTGGCTGGGAACCGGTTTCCGACCGTGCGCGATGCGCGCCATCATGTGGTTGCCTACGACTATGGCATCAAGCGCAACATCCTGCGGATGTTGGTGGACCGCGGCTGCCGGCTCACCGTGGTGCCGGCCCAGATGCCGGCGCGCGAGGTCCTGCGACTGAATCCGGACGGGGTGTTTTTGTCCAACGGGCCCGGCGATCCGGAACCCTGCGATTACGCCATCGCCGCCATCCGCGAGTTGCTGGACCTCGGCATACCGATGCTTGGGATTTGTCTCGGCCACCAATTACTCGGATTGGCCAGCGGGGCACGGACCGTCAAGATGAAATTCGGCCATCACGGCGGCAATCATCCGGTGCTGGATCTGGATAGCGGACGGGTGATGATCAGCAGTCAAAATCACGGCTTCGCGGTGGACGAAGCCACTTTGCCGACCAATCTGCGTCCCACGCACCGCTCGCTGTTCGACGGCTCGCTGCAAGGGATCGCTCGCACCGACCGGCCGGCTTTCAGCTTCCAGGGACATCCCGAAGCCAGTCCCGGCCCGCACGATGTGGCGCCGCTGTTCGATCGGTTCCTCGCGTTGTTGGAAGCTCGCGTCGCCGCGCGGTCCTAGAATTGCTCGCTTCGCTTCCGCTCGCGGTTTTTCCCCAGGTAAAGTCATGCCCAAGCGTACCGATTTACACAGCATCCTGATCATCGGCGCCGGTCCCATCGTGATCGGTCAAGCCTGCGAGTTCGACTATTCCGGCGCGCAGGCTTGCAAGGCGTTGCGGGAAGAAGGATACCGGGTGATCCTGGTCAACTCCAACCCCGCCACCATCATGACCGACCCTAATATGGCCGATGCCGTGTACATCGAGCCGATTCATTGGCGGACGGTATCCCACATCATCGCCCGCGAACGCCCCAGCGCCCTGTTACCGACCATGGGTGGCCAGACGGCGTTGAACTGCGCGCTGGATCTGTTCCGCCATGGCGTGCTGGAGCAGTACGGGGTGGAGATGATCGGCGCCTCGCCCGACGCCATCGACATGGCCGAGGATCGCGACCGCTTCCGCAAGGCGATGCGCGAGATCGATCTGAAAACCCCGCGCTCGGTGATCGCCCACACCATGGAAGAAGCGCTGGCCCAACACGCCGAGATCGGTTTTCCGACCATCATCCGACCTTCCTTCACCCTCGGCGGCAGCGGCGGCGGCATCGCCTACAACCGCGAGGAGCTGGTGGAAATCCTCGAACGCGGCCTCGATCTGTCGCCGGTCGGCGAAGTCTTGCTTGAAGAGTCGGTGCTGGGCTGGAAAGAGTTCGAGATGGAGGTGGTGCGCGACCGGGCCGATAACTGCATCATCGTTTGCTCCATCGAAAATCTCGATCCGATGGGAGTGCATACCGGCGATTCGATTACCGTCGCTCCGGCGCAAACGCTCACCGACAAGGAATATCAGATCATGCGCGACGCCTCGTTGGCGGTGTTGCGCAAGATCGGCGTGGAAACCGGCGGCTCCAACGTCCAGTTCGCCATCAGCCCGGACGACGGGCAGATGGTGATCATCGAGATGAATCCGCGCGTTTCCCGTTCCTCGGCGCTGGCGTCCAAGGCTACCGGTTTCCCCATCGCCAGGGTCGCGGCCAAACTGGCGGTCGGCTACACGCTCGACGAACTCAAGAACGAAATCACCGGCGGCCGTACCCCAGCCTCGTTCGAGCCGAGCATCGACTACGTCGTAACCAAGGTACCGCGCTTCAACTTCGAGAAATTTCCGCAGGCCGACCCCCGGCTGACCACCCAGATGAAATCGGTCGGCGAGGTGATGGCCATCGGCCGCACCTTCCAGGAGTCGGTACAGAAGGCGTTGCGGGGTCTGGAAATCGGGACCGACGGTTTCAACGAAGTCCTCGATGGCGGGCATCCCGATCCCCACATGGTCCTGAAGCACGAACTTGGCATGCCCGGTCCCCGGCGGTTGTGGTTTGTCGCCGAGGCGTTTCGGCTGGGCTATTCGGTCGAAACCCTGTACGAACTGACCCGGATCGATCCCTGGTTTTTGGCGCAGATCGAGGAACTGATCCAGATTGCCGGCGAGACGCGCGCGCTTGGCCCGGCGGCCCTGCGGAATCGCGAGCGGCTGTTTTTCCTCAAGCGCAAAGGTTTTTCCGACAGCCGGCTGGCCACTCTGACCGGCGCCACCGAAACCGACGTTCGCCGGTTGCGCGAGGAACTGGACGTACATCCGGTTTACAAGCGGGTGGATTCCTGCGCCGCCGAATTCACCACCAGCACCGCCTATTTATATTCCACCTACGAGGAAGAGTGCGAGGCCGAACCGACCGACCGCGCCAAGATCATGGTGCTGGGCGGCGGTCCCAACCGCATCGGTCAGGGTATCGAATTCGACTATTGTTGCGTCCACGCCGCTCTGGCGCTGCGCGAGGACGGCTACGAGACCATCATGGTCAACTGTAACCCGGAAACGGTGTCCACCGACTTCGACACCTCCGACCGCCTGTATTTCGAGCCGCTGACCCTGGAGGACGTGCTGGAGATCGTTCGCAAGGAACAGCCCAAGGGGGTGATCGTCCAGTTCGGCGGCCAGACGCCGCTAAAACTGGCGCGACCGCTGGAATCCAGCGGCGTGCCGATCATCGGAACCAGCCCCGATGCCATCGACCGCGCCGAGGATCGCGAACGGTTCCAGCAGATGATCGAGCGGCTCGGCTTGCTACAACCGCCCAACCGCACCGCTCGCGAACCGGAAGCGGCGGTCCGGCTGGCCCGGGAAATCGGCTATCCGCTGGTGGTGCGGCCCTCCTACGTGCTGGGTGGCCGAGCGATGGAAATCGTCCATCAGGAGCAAGACCTGCGCCGCTACATGCGGGAAGCGGTGCAGGTTTCCAACGACTCGCCGGTGCTGCTAGACCGTTTTCTCAGCGATGCGGTCGAGGTGGACGTCGACGCTCTGAGCGACGGTCGCGAGGTCATCATCGGGGGCATCATGGAGCACATCGAGGAGGCCGGGGTACATTCCGGCGATTCCGCCTGTTCGCTGCCACCGTACTCGCTAAGCCCGACCATCCAGGATCGACTGCGCGCTCAGGTACGGGCGATGGCGCTGGAATTGGGCGTGGTTGGTTTGATGAACACCCAGTTCGCCATCCAGGGCGACGACATTTACGTGCTGGAAGTGAATCCGCGCGCCTCCCGGACGGTTCCTTATGTCTCCAAGGCCACCGGCCGGGCGCTGGCCAAGATCGCCGCCCGCTGCATGGTCGGTCAAGGCTTGCGCGAGCAAAAGATATCGGGCGAGGTGATTCCCGCCTATTATTCGGTCAAGGAAGCGGTGTTCCCCTTCGTCAAGTTCCCTGGTGTCGATCCTTTATTGGGGCCGGAAATGAAATCGACCGGCGAGGTGATGGGAGTGGGGCGCAGCTTCGGCGAAGCCTTCGCCAAGGCGCAGCTTGCGGCGGGCGATCAGTTGCCGCGCGGCGGCCGGGCTTTCATCAGCGTGCGCGACGCCGACAAGTCGAAAGTCGTGGATGTGGCCCGCGATCTGGAACGATTTGGTTTTGCCCTGGTCGCCACCCGGGGCACGGCCATTGCCCTGCGCGACCATGGCCTCGATTGTGAAACTGTCCATAAGGTCGGCGAGGGTCGACCGCACATCGTGGATCTGATCAAGAACGACCAGATTCACTTGATCGTCAATACGACCGAGGGCAAGCAGGCTATTGCCGATTCTTTTTCCATCCGCCGCGAAGCCTTGATGCACAAGGTCAGCTATACCACCACCATCGCCGCCGCGCGGGCGACCTGTCAGGCCCTGCGCGAACTCGACAACGGGAGTGTGAACTGCCTCCAGGATTTGCACCGGGAACTGCACCCATGACCAAGAGAGTACCGATGACCGTCGTTGGAGCCACCCGACTCCGCGCGGAACTGCAAGAATTAAAGGCGGTGTCGCGGCCGCGGGTCATCGCCGCCATCGCCGAGGCCCGCGCCCACGGCGACCTGAAGGAAAACGCCGAATATCACGCCGCCCGCGAACAACAGAGCTTTATCGAGGGCCGGATCGCCGAGATCGAATCCAAACTGGCTCACGCCCAGATCATCGACGTGACCGCGCTGCCACCCTCGGACAAGGTGGTATTTGGCTCGACGGTATTGCTGACCGAGGAAGACAGCGAAGAGGAAAAGCGCTATCAAATCGTCGGCGAGGACGAGGCCAGCATCAAGGATGGCAAGATTTCCTTCGGCTCGCCCATCGCTCGCGCGATGATCGGGAAGTTCGTTGGCGATGTCGTCGATGTCCACACGCCTGGCGGCCTCAAGACCTACGAGATCGTCGACGTGCAATACGTCTGATCGGAGTTCGCGATGAATCCGCCAAGCTTGCCGCTCTCCCGGCGCCGCTTCCTGGGCGTATTGGCCGGCGGTCTGCTGCTGGTTGGCTGGGCATTCTCCGTCCGGGCGGCCGACGAACTGGCCGATACCGTGGACAAGGTCAGGGCCAGTATCGTGGCGGTCGGCACGCTGCAGGCGACACGGCAACCGCCGGCCAAGTTCCAGGCCACCGGCTTCGTGGTCGCCCAGGGCCGGCACGTCATCACCAACGCCCACGCGCTGCCGGATTTCCTCGACACCCAGAATCGGGAAATGCTGGTGGTATTGATCGGTCAGGGCAAACAGGTCGAGTCGCGGTTGGCGACCAAGGTCGCGACCGATCCCGAGCATGATCTGGCCCTGCTGGAAATCGCGGGGACACCGCTGCCAGCGTTGCGGCTGGGTGAATCGCGACGCTTGCGCGAAGGACAGGACATCGCCTTTACCGGATTCCCGATCGGCGTCGTGCTGGGTCTGTTTCCGGTCACCCACACCGGCATCATTGCCGCCATCAGCCCGGTCGCCATCCCCGTACCGGCGGCGGGTCAGCTCGATGCGACCACGATAAAGCGCCTGAAGAACGAACCTTACGAGGTGTTGCAACTGGATGCCACCGCCTATCCGGGTAACAGCGGCAGCCCGCTGTACGAACCGCGCACCGGCCGGGTGATCGGCGTCATCAACAAGGTATTCGTACAGGAAAGCAAGGAAGCTCTCCTGGCAAAGCCCAGCGGAATCACCTACGCGATCCCGATCCGCTACGCTCAGGCGCTACTCAAGCGAGCCGGATTGCCGGAAAACTGAAACTCAGCACGCGGCTTGTCAAGGTCGGTGTTTGGTATTTATAATGATCATCTGTTTTTTCGGGCGATTAGCTCAGCGGGAGAGCACTGTCTTCACACGGCAGGGGTCGCTGGTTCGAACCCAGCATCGCCCACCAAACACCAGATAGAAAAAAAGCCGTCCATCAGGAACGGCTTTTTTGCATTCGGATTCGGGATTTGGCGTGACGACCTTGCCCGGAAACGACGGCGTACCTCAAACCCACTCTTCCTGAGCCCTCCTCGCCGCGGCTGTTTCCGCGGCCATCTTGTCGTGCTCGATCATGGCATACGCGGAATGGTTATGGATGGACTCGAAGTTTTCCGATTCCACCGAATACGCCGCGACCCGATCATCCTGATTCAACTTGGCGGCTATATCGCGCACCATGTCCTCGACGAACTTGGGATTCTCGTAGGCTCGTTCGGTGACGTATTTCTCGTCCGGCCGCTTGAGCAACCCGTAGAGTTCGCAGGATGCTTCCTTCTCCACCAGGTCGATAACGTCTTCGATCCAGATGAAACCCCGCGCGCGCACGTTGACGGTCACGTGCGAACGCTGGTTGTGCGCGCCGTATTTGGAAATCTTCTTCGAACAGGGGCACAGGCTGGTGACCGGCACCACCACCTTGAGATTCATGGCCGGCTGGCCATCGCGGATTTCGCCCACGAACGTCACCTCGTAATCCATCAGGCTCCGAACCCCCGATACCGGCGCCGCCTTGGTGACAAAATAGGTAAAGGTCATTTCGATGTGACCCGCCTCGGCTTCCAGCCGGTCGGTCATCTCCATCAGCATGTCCTTGAAAGAATCCACCGAGATCTCGCGCCCCGGCACGTTCAGGATTTCCACGAAGCGCGACATGTGCGTGCCCTTGAAGTTGTGGGGCAGGTTCACGTACATGTTGAACATGGCGATGGTGTGCTGCTCGCCGCCGCTGCGGTCGCGAACCCTAACCGGATGGCGGATATCCTTGATGCCGACCTTGTTGATCGCCAGCCGCCGGGTATCGGCGCTGTTCTGCACGTCGGGGATGTGGATCACCGTGGGCATGGCCGCGGAACTCATCATCAATGGCTTCATGCAATCCTCTCAACGGCGCGCGCGCGCCCTGGTTCAAGACTCGTCGCCGGGACCGGTCCATGCGGCCGCGGGGTTTTGATCGCCCCTTCTTGGATTGTCGATCCGACCGTTAATTCCCGAGTAAGAAACTCAGACATCGGTCGCCGCAATCGCCGCAATCGCCGGGACCGCCACGCCCCACTCGGCCAGTTGCCGGAGCACGCCGTCCGCATTCAAACCGCATTCCGCCAACAGCTCCCCGCGCTCGCCCTGATCGAAGAAGCGATCCGGAAGACCGATGTGACGAACCGGAATCTCGATCCCCCGCGCCGCCAGACACTCGGACACCGCGCCGCCCGCGCCACCGGCTACCGCATTCTCTTCCAGCGTCACCAGCCAGCGGTGTTCGGCCGCCAACCCGACCACCATGGCATCGTCCAGCGGCTTGACGAACCGCATGTTAACCACCGTCGCATCCAGTCGTTGCCCCACGGCCTCGGCGACTTCGACCATGCTGCCGAACGCCAGCAGCGCCAGTTCCCGGCCGCGCCGCCGGATTTCAGCCTTGCCCAGCGGCAACGCTCGCATCTCCCGCTCCACCGGTCTCCCCGATCCCTTGCCGCGTGGATAGCGCACCGCGACTGGCTGGTTCAACTGGAATCCGGTATAGAGCATCTGCCGGCACTCGTTCTCGTCCGCCGGCGCCATCACTACCAGATTGGGAATGCAGCGGAGATAGCTGCAATCGAAGCTGCCGGCGTGGGTCGGCCCGTCCGGACCCACCAGGCCGGCGCGGTCGATGGCGAACAGCACCGGCAGGTTCTGCAGGGCGACATCATGAATCAATTGATCGTAGGCGCGTTGCAGGAAGGTGGAATAGATCGCCACCACCGGCTTGAGCCCGTCGCAGGCCAGACCGGCGGCCAGCGTGACCGCGTGTTGCTCGGCGATCGCGACGTCGAAATAGCGATCCGGAAACCGCTCGGAAAACTCCACCAGCCCGGAGCCTTCCCGCATCGCCGGAGTGATGCCGATCAGCCGCTCGTCTCGTTCGGCCATGTCGCACAGCCACTCGCCGAACACCTGGGTGTAGGTCGGCCCGCCCACGGGCTTGGCCGGCTTCAGCCCGCAGGCCGGGTCGAAGACGCCGACCCCGTGGTAGTCGACCGGCTCGTCCTCGGCCAGCTTGTAACCCTTGCCCTTGCGGGTGACCACATGCAGCAACCGCGGCCCCCTGAGCGCCCGCAGATTGCGCAGAGTCTGCACCAGGGTCGGCAGATCGTGACCGTCCACCGGCCCGAAGTAGTTGAAGCCCAGTTCCTCGAACAGGGTGCTGCCGGGGGCGAACATGCCCTTGACGTGCTCCTCGGCGCGGCGGGCGACCGCAAGCATCGGCGGCATGTGGCTGAGCACCTTTTTGCCGCCCTCGCGGACGCTGGAAAAAAACCGGCCGGTCAGCAGCCTGGTCAGATGAGCCGACAGAGCGCCGACGTTGGGCGAGATCGACATCTCGTTGTCGTTGAGCACCACCAGCAGGTCGCTCCTCAGATGACCCGCGTGATTGAGCGCTTCGAAAGCCATGCCGGCGGTCATCGCCCCATCGCCGATCACCGCCACGATCCGGCGGTCGCTGCCGGCCCGCTCGGCGGCGATGGCCATGCCCAGCGCGGCGCTCAGCGAGGTGCTGGAATGGCCGACGCCAAAGGTGTCGTAGGGACTCTCGCTGCGCCTGGGGAAGCCGGCGACGCCGCCCCGGCGACGCAGGGAATCCATGCGCGCCCGACGGCCGGTCAGGATCTTGTGCGGGTAGGTCTGATGACCCACATCCCAGACCAATCGGTCCTCGGGCGTATTGAAGACGTAGTGCAGGGCGATGGTCAGTTCCACGGTACCCAGATTGGCGGAAAAATGCCCGCCGGTCCTCGCCACGGTCTCGATCAGAAATTCGCGCAATTCCTGAGCCAGCGCCGGCAGGCGCGTCTCCGGTAATTGGCGCAGGTCCAGAGGCGTATCGATCTGTTCCAGCAGCGGAAAGGATCCGGTGGTCATCGTAACTAGGTTCGTACCCGTTCGCGGTAGGATGAGTGGATGAGTGGATGAGTGGATGAGTGGATGAGTGGATGAGTGGATGAGTGGATGAGTGGATGCCATTGAGTGGATGCCATCGGATTCTCGATCGGCCGGCCGGGCGGGTTCGTCGGCGCTCAATAGGCCCGTTCGACGATATAGCCGGCGATCCAGCGCAACGGGTCGGCTTCGGCTCCCAGGGATTCCAGGCTCGCCAAGGCTTCCTCGTACAGCACGCGGGCATGCTCGCGGGCGCCGTCCAGTCCCAACAGTGCGGGATAGGTGGGCTTGTTGAGTGCCCGGTCGGCACCTTGGGTCTTGCCGAGGGTAGCGGTATCGCCGATGACGTCGAGAATGTCGTCGCGAATCTGGAAGGCCAGGCCGATGCACTTGGCGTAGCGGTCCAGCCGCTCCAACACCGCCGGATCGACCGTCGGTTGGCTCAGCGCGCCCAACAGAACGCTGGCGCGAATCAGTGCGCCGGTCTTGTGGATGTGCATGTTTTCCAGCTCGGCGAGGGTCAGTTCGCGACCGATCGCCACCAGATCGATAGCCTGGCCGCCCACCATGCCGCGGGAGCCCACGGCCTGCGCCAACACACCCAGCATGCGCAGGCGGATGGCCGGATCCGCCACCATCGCGGGATCCTGGCCGAGCACCTGGAACGCCAAGGCCTGGAGGGCGTCGCCGGCCAGGATCGCCATCGCTTCGCCGAACGCCTTGTGGCAGGTCGGTTGACCGTGGCGGAGA
The DNA here is from genome assembly GCA_031732855.1 of Candidatus Competibacter sp. Classification (GTDB taxonomy): domain Bacteria; phylum Pseudomonadota; class Gammaproteobacteria; order Competibacterales; family Competibacteraceae; genus JAVMKJ01. The sequence goes on along the minus strand of JAVMKJ010000014.1, from coordinate 24,409 downwards.
TCGTCGTTGTCCATCGCCGGCAGATCGTCGTGGATCAGGGAATAGGCGTGGATGAACTCCACCGCGCAGGCGGGACCATCCAGCGACTCGGGCGCCGCGCCGACCGCCGCGCCGGCCGAGTAGACCAGTACCGGCCGGATGCGCTTGCCACCACCCAACACCGCGTAACGCATGGCTCGATGCAGATCGCCAGGATGCAGCTCGGCCGCCGGCAACCGCCGATCGAGTGCCCGGCCAGCTCGGGCCTGATAGTTCCCAACCAGTTCGGCGAACACGTCCATCAACCCGCCGCCTCGCCAAACGGCAGGATTTCCAGCCCGCCATTCCGCTCCATGAGTTGCTCCACTTTTTGCTCGGCCAGTCGCAGGTTGTTCTGACAGGCCCGCACCAGAGCAACGCCTTGCTCGAACCGTTGCAGCGCTTCCTCGAGAGTAAGTTCGCCCTGTTCGAGCTGCCCGACCAGACTTTCCAGTTCCGTCAGCGCCGTCTCGATGGGAAGATGCTTCTTGGCCGTCATGCCCGTCCGTCCGTATTAGGTAAACGCTTACGTTACCTTGCGACTGGCGAACGGTCAATTTCGTCCGCGAGCATCTGGAGAAGAATGGATCGCGCCGGCATGAAAAGGCCAAGGTTGGCCTTTTCATGTCGGATTCCCGACCGGCATCGACCCATCGGCATCCGTGGGTCGGGCCGGATCCGGGATCAAGTCACCGGATCGGCGATCTTGGTGACGGCCGCCGGTTCGGCCGCCTTGGCGGTACGAATTTTTCTGACTCTGGTTTCCGCACCGGCTTCCCGGCTGAGTTCCTGAATGTTCTGACCAAGCAATTCCACCTGCTGGAACAACAGATGAATGTCATCCTGGGTCGGCACGCCCAACCGACGCAGGGCGCGCGCCACTCGCCCCTGGAAAACCTCCTCCAGCTTGTTCCAGGTACCGGTCGCTTTGTCCCGAAATTCCTCGACCTTATCCTTCACGACAACGACTCCGCCCTTCATCCGTCCGGTTTTTTCCTCGGCGGTCTTCCGCATCCGAACATCGACCGCCTGGCCCTCCTGGACCAGCGTTTCGAAGAACCTGCCACCCTCATCCTGAGCCTTGGCGAAAGCACCAAGCCCCGCCAACCAGATCTGACGAGCGAAGTCGCGCGCATTGTTGGTCAGTTGATTTTCAAACAAGTCGGCTTTCATGATCGGGGTCCTCTGTGCGCTCGCGCAAGACTGGCTTGCATGTCATGCTTCAAATTTTCCTGTCTCCACCCACTGGGTAAACCCTGGCCGCGGGCTGTTCCCTCAACTCTTTCTGATCGGGGACATTAGCAGACAAATTTAGAGTATACCTACTAACCTGACCCACCCCCAGGGAGACTGCCGCCGTTTGCGATCCGTTCGCCCCGCGGTGGGCGACGGCGGCGCTATTGGTCCCGGCGGGTGAACCGGACGATGCGGCGGCGATCCTGTTTGGTGGGACGACCGGCGGATGCCGGAGAGGAAAGGCGTTGCAGGTGGCGCTGTTCGCCGAGTTCTTCGCGCCGCTGGCGACTTTCGGCGGTCTCCTCGTACAGCAGGACCGCTTCTCGGGCGGATTGGCGCCGGTCGCTCAGTGCCCTGACCACGACGGTGTATTCGTCGAGATCGCGCCGAATGCGCAAAATTTCGCCCGGGCGAACGACACGGGCCGGCTTGACGCGCTGGCCACCGACATGGACCCTGCCGCCGGCAACCGCTTCGGCCGCCAGCGTGCGCGTCTTGAAAAACCGAGCGGCCCACAACCACTTGTCGAGCCGGACCCGTTTCTCGACCGCGTCGGCCGATCGCCGGTCCTCGTCCGACTCAGCCATGGGACCCATCCCCCGCTCAAGCCTCGGCCAAGCCAGTGCTAGCGCTGGGTCAGACGTTGTTCCTCGTCCGGCAGGGTGATGTTCAGTTCCAGTACCTCATAGCCGCCTTCGCGATCCAGATGCACCTTGACCTGGCTCTGATCGATCGGCACATACTTGCGGACCACATCCAGCAGTTCCTTTTTGAGCGCCGGCAGATAATCGGGGCTGCTGCGGCGGCTACCCCGTTCGTGGGCCACGATGATCTGTAGCCTTTCCTTCGCCAGCGCGGCCGACTTGTTCTGAGGCGAGCGGAAGTAGTCAAACAGGCCCATGGCTCAGCTCCCGCCAAACAGGCGCTTTAGAAGTCCCTTCTTCTGGGTCGTGATGAACCGGTGCGGCAGGTTCTTGCCCAGAAAACGGTCGACCAGGTCGCCATAGGCGGCGCCCGCGTCGCTGCCATCCTCCAGAACCACGGGAACGCCCGCGTTTGAGGATTGCAAAACGGCCAGCGATTCCGGAATCACCCCGAGCAACGGAATGCCCAAAATCTCCAGCACGTCCTCCACGCTGAGCATGTCGCCGCGATGCGCGCGTTCCGGCGCGTAGCGGGCCAGCACCAGATGCTCCTTGACCGGCGCCTCACCCTGCTCGGCGCGCCGCGAGCGGCTGGCCAGAATGCCGAGAATCCGGTCGGAATCTCGCACCGACGACACCTCCGGATTGGTCACCACCAGCGCTTCGTCGGCGAAGTAGAGCGCCATCAACGCGCCCCGCTCGATGCCGGCCGGCGAATCGCAGACGATGTATTCGAAACCCTGCCTGAGCTCGGCCAACACTCTTTCCACGCCCTCCTTGGTCAGCGCTTCCTTGTCGCGGGTCTGCGAGGCCGGCAGGATATATAGATTTTCCACGCGCTTGTCCCGAATCAGCGCCTGATTCAGGTTGGCCTCGTTGTTGATGACGTTAACGAAGTCGTACACGACCCGACGCTCGCAGCCCATGATCAGATCGAGGTTGCGCAATCCAACGTCGAAATCAATGACCACGGTCCGGTAGCCCCGCTGGGCCAGGCCGGTGGCGAAACTGGCGCTGGTCGTGGTCTTGCCCACCCCCCCCTTGCCGGAGGTCACAACGATGACGGTTGCCAAGCTACTATCCCTAAAAGTTACTATTGAAATAACAATTCAATGCGCTCCGCGGATATCTCCCACTTCATCCCGGCCGATCAGCGGATCAGATGATCGATGATCAGCCGGTCATCCGCCAGATGAACCTGCACGGCCTTGCCTCGGTCGCTGGAGTCGAGTTGTTCGCTGATTCGATAGCGGCCGGCGATCGAAATCAATTCCGCTTCCAGGCTCTGACAGAAAATCCGGGCCTCGGCGTCTCCCTTGACCCCCGCCAAGGCGCGTCCCCGCAGCGCTCCATAAATGTGGATATGACCGTCGGCGATCACCTCGGCACCCGCGCTGACCGCGCCCAGCACGATCAAATCCCCGTCCGGGGCGTAGATCTGCTGGCCGGAGCGCACCGGATGGTTGACCAGCCGGCCGTGGGCCAACGCCGGCTCGACCCGGTCGGGTTTTCTGTTGTTGGCCGGGGCGCGGCTCTCGGGCAAAATCGGTAATCCGGCCAACCGGGCGACCGTTTGCAGTTCCGGGCGGCCGTTGCGGATCCCCACCGGCACCATGCCATGCTCTCGCAACAATTCATACAGCCCACTGAAATCCACGCCATCCGAGGGCTCCGCCATCCCTTCCAGATCGATCACCACCGGCGTGTTGTTGAAAAAGTTGGGAGCCTGCCTGATCTTTTCCGTCAGATGCCGCTCGATGGCGGCGCGGTCCAACTGGAAGAGATGCAGGACGGTCAGCGTGAATAAACTGCCCTTGAGTTCGAAGGGCGGAGATTCCTCGCCGGCGAGATTAAGGGATCGCAGCAGCATGGCGGTGCGGGTTGCCTCGGGCTGAATGCTTGATTCTCTGCCTTATTCTACACGCCAACCAGCGCGTGGGAACATGGCGCCGACCCAGGCGTCATGGCCGGCCCTCCATCAGTGATCGCGACCGTGGAGATGGACGTGGCCATGGGAAAGTTCCTGCTCCGTCGCATCCCGTACCTCCAGCACCTCGACCTGGAAACTCAGGGTCTTGCCGGCCATCGGGTGGTTGGCGTCCAGCACCACGCTCTGGTCGCTTACGTCCACCACCGTAAAGTTCAGCACGCCGTGTGGACCCTCGCCCTGGACCTGCATGCCCGCCTTGATGTCCTCGCCGGGTGGGAACTGCTCGCGCGGCACCTCGAACACGGCTTGGGGGTTGTATTCACCGTAGGCGTCGGCGGGCAACACCTCAATGGCCCCATTGAAACCGGCCTCGTTACCTTCCAGCGCGGCCTCCAGGCCCCGAATGATGTTGCCGTAGCCATGCAGATAGGCAAACGGCCCGTGCCCGCGACTGGAGTCGAGAACCACACCGAGATCGTCGGTAAGAGTGTAGTGTAGGGACACGACCCTGCCATGGGCTGCTTTCATGGGTAGTACCTATCGGTAAGATTTTAGGATATTACTATAGACCATGCCGCGCGCGTCCGCCTCATCGGCGCGGGCCGGCGAGCGACGGCTCCAACGGCTTGGCGCCGAACGTCGCCACCTCTTCGCCGGCGGCAAAAATCGTCAGACTGCCGCGATTCATCACCGTCCACGACTCGTTGCCGGTCAGCGGCCGTGTGGCCACCACGGTCACCACATCGTCGGGCGTGGTTTCCCGCTGAAAATCCACCGTCATGTCGGCGTCCGTCAATTGGGCCTCGCCGAACGGCGCCCGCCGGGTCAGCCAGGACAGTTGCGTGCCGCAGTGAGCGTAAAGATGCCGGGCGTCGCTGAGCAGGAAGTTGCAGACGCCGCGCTGGTTCAGTTCCTGGGACAGGACGCGAACGTACCGCCACAACGCCGACGGCCGGCGCGGGGGCTCCGGAAAGCGATCCCGGACACAGCCCAGCAGCCAGCAGAACGCGTGTTCGCTGTCGGTGGTGCCGATCGGCCGGTAGAAATCGAGCGGCAACCGCTTCACCCCGCGCAACTGCCCGTTGTGGGCGAACACCCAGTGTCGACCCCACAGTTCGCGGCTGAAGGGATGGGTGTTCTCCAGGCAGACCCGGCCGCGATTGGCGCGGCGGATGTGGCTGACGACGATCGGACTCTTGATGGGGTAATGCTGCACCAGCCGGGCGATTTCCGACTCGGCGCTGGGATTGGGATCGTGAAAGGCCCGGCAACCTTGCCCCTCGTAGAAGGCGATGCCCCAACCGTCCCGGTGCGGCCCGGTGCGACCGCCGCGCTGCATCAGGCCGGTGAAACTGAAGCAGATGTCGGTGGGAACGTTGGCGCTCATCCCGAGCAGCTCGCACATGATCGAAGCTCCGCTTCAGCCCCAGCGCGGTCCCGGCGCGGGCGATCCGCGCGACTCGGCGATGCCCCGCGCCCGGCGGATGTGATCCAGAAACGGATTGGTGCGCAGTTCCTGCTCCAGCGTGGTTACCGGACCGTGTCCGCTGCACACCAGCAGATGGCCCGGCAACTCCAGCAAGCGACTCAGGCTCGCCTGCATCAATTCCGGGTCGCTCATGGGAAAGTCGGTACGGCCGATGCTGCCGGCGAACAGAGTGTCGCCGACGAAAATGTAGGTATCGTCGTAATAGCAGCCCTGGCCCGGGGTGTGGCCCGGCGTGGACAGGAAGCGGAGCCGCATCCCGCCGATCTCGATGGTATCGCCATCGCCCACTTCCCGGTCGATCCGCCCGCCCGGCCGGTCGAAATCGGCCATGCCGAACAGCAGCGAGCCTTGTCGGGGCAGCGCGTCGAACATCGGCCGTTCCAGCACCGGCAGATAGGCAAGCGCCTCGGGAAACTCCCGCTGCACGTCCGCCAGTCCGCCGGCGTGGTCGAAGTGGGCATGGGTCAGCAGAATCGCCCGCAAATCCGGCCGTGGTCGCAGATTCGCCAGCGCGTTCGCCAGTTGCGGCCCGTCGCCGGTATCCACCACGGCGCACTGGCCGGTGGCCGGGTCCTCGAGCAGATAAGCGTTGACCTGGAACGCGCCCAGGGTCAGACAGCGGACGTTCATGACAGGCTCTCGATGATGTGGTCTTCCAGTCGCCGCGCCCGACGCTCCGGCACCGCCCAGCCGCACACGCTCGTGCCGGCGCGCCGGGTCGAGTCCGAATCGCCGGTGCGCAGGGGATGCCAGTCCGGCAACGGCTTGCCCTCCGCCCGCAGTCGGTAGGCGCACGTGGACGACAGCCACTCGACCCGTCGGACCAGGCTGGGCGTCAGTTGCACGCAGTCCGGCACCCAACGGAAGCGTTCGGCGTAGCGAGCACAGCGACCCGTGTTCAGATCCAGCAACCGGCAGGCGACGTTGGTGTGGAACAGCTCGCCCGTGTCTTCATCTTCCAGCTTGTGCAGACAGCACTTGCCGCAGCCGTCGCACAGCGATTCCCACTCGGTCGGGGTCAACTCGACGAGGGATTTGCTTTCCCAGAAAGGAGCGGTCGGAATCATGCAATCCGGCGGAAACGACGAAGCGGGGGCGCGAGGGAACGCCCCCCCGCAAGGGGAGTTTCAAGTGGTGATGTATTCGCGCAAGGCCTTGGCTTCCTGGGCGGTTTCCTCCAGCTTGGCCTTGACCAGATCGCCGATGGAGACCACGCCGATCAACTTGCCGTCCTCATCCACCACCGGCATGTGGCGGAAGCGCTTGGCGGTCATGATGGCGAGAACTTCGCTGACCGTGTCCCCGGGCTTGCCGGTGGTCATGTCGCAGGTCATGCACGGCCGAATCGACATTTTGGCGAAATCGGTCCGGCCTTCGGCGCACAGGTTCAGAACGTCGCGCTCGGTGAAGATGCCCGCCGGCGAGCCGTCCGCGTTCGGGACCATCACGGAACCGACCTTATGCTGGTCCATTGCGCGGATGGCGTCGGCGACGGTGGCGGCGGTCGGCACCGTGACCGGCTGGCCGCCTTTTTTCTTCAGGATTTCCTTCAACTGCATCATGTTCGGGCATCCCCCTTGGATCGATCAAAATCAGGGTTGAGTAAAGCGGGATAGGGTTGCAAGCCACAGCCGCTAATAATTTAGCAAGTTTGTCGGCTTTAGCCACCCGCCCGACTAAAAAGGTCCGGTTTGCCGGCTTGCGACCAACCGGACTCCTGGATTTAAGGCAGGCGCTTCAGCGGCCCAGCGCCAGCAGCAACCCGTTCAACCGCTTCACGAAGCTGGCCGGGTCTTCCAACTGGCCGCCTTCGGCCAGTACCGCCTGCTCGAACAGCAGGTTGGTCCAGTCGCCGAACCGGCCGGCATCCGGCTCGTCCTTCAAGCGCGCGATCAGCGGATGTTGCGGGTTCAGTTCCAGATACGGCTTGCTCGTCGGCACGCTCTGGCCGGCCTCGCGCAGCAACCGCTCCAAATGGGCGCTGAGGGCGTATTCGTCCACCACCAGGCAGGCCGGTGAATCGGTCAGTCGCGAGGATATCCGTACCTCCTTGACCTTGTCGCCCAGCACATCCTTGACCCGCGCCAACAAATCCTTGAACTGATCCTCGGCCTGTTTTTGCTCCTGCTTTTCTTCCTCGGAAGCGATCTTGTCCAGGTCCAGCGCGCCCTTGGCCACCGACTGCAAATGCTTGCCTTCGAATTCGGTCAGGTGCGACATCAGCCATTCGTCGACCCGGTCGGTCAGCAGCAGTACCTCCAGTCCCTTCTTGCGGAAGACTTCCAGATGCGGACTGTTTTTGGCGGCGGCGAAACTTTCGGCCGTAATGTAGTAAATCTTGTCCTGGCCCTCTTTCATCCGGCCGACGTAATCGGCCAGGGAAACGGTTTGCTCCGCGCTGTCGGCATGAGTCGAGGCGAACCGCAACAGTTTGGCGATCTGTTCGCGGTTGCCGTAATCCTCCGCCGGACCTTCCTTGAGCGCCCGCCCGAACTCCTTCCAGAACCTGCCATATTTTTCCGCGTCGTTGCTGGCCAGATCTTCCAGCAGGCCCAGCACTTTCTTGACCGAACCGGCGCGGATGCCGTCCACCACCTTGCTGCTCTGCAGGATTTCGCGGGAGATATTGAGCGGCAGGTCGTTCGAGTCGATCACGCCGCGCACGAAGCGCAGGTAGCGCGGCATCAGGTGTTCGGCGTCGTCCATGATAAACACCCGCTGCACGTACAATTTCACGCCGTGGCGCTGCTCGCGATCCCATAAATCGAAGGGCGCGCGAGCCGGCAGGAACAGCAGCGAAGTGTATTCCAGCTTGCCTTCCACCCGGTTGTGGGTCCAGGCCAGCGGGTCTTCGAAATCGTGGCCGACATGCTTGTAAAACTCCTTGTATTCCTCCTCCTTGATGTCCTGCTTGGGTCGCGCCCACAGCGCCGCCGCCTGATTGATCCGCTCTTCCTCGATTTTCGGCGGCGCGTCCTTGTCCTCGCTGAACTTTTGCACCGGCATCAGCACCGGGAGGGTAATGTGATCGGAATACTTGGTGATGATCGAGCGCAATTGCCATTCGGCCAGCAAGTCGGTTTCATCCTCGCGCAAGTGCAGGGTCACTTCGGTGCCACGGGTGGGCTTATCGACCGTTTCCAGCGTGTATTCGCCCTCGCCGTTCGACTCCCAGCGTACTCCGTGTTCCGGTCCCATGCCGGCGCGGCGAGTCAACAGGGTCACCTTGTCGGCGACGATGAAGCTGGAATAGAAACCGACGCCGAACTGGCCGATCAGGTTGGTGTCCTTGGCCTGATCGCCGGTCAGCTTCTGCATGAACTGGCGGGTGCCGGAGCGGGCGATGGTGCCGATGTTGTCGATGACTTCCTGCCGGTCCATGCCGATGCCGTTGTCGGCGACGGTGATGGTGCGGGCATCCTTGTCGAAGCTGACCCGGATTTTCAGGTCGGGATCGTTCTCATACAGGGCGCTGTCGGTCAGAGCCTCGAAGCGCAGTTTGTCGCAGGCGTCGGAGGCGTTGGAAATCAGTTCGCGGAGGAAGACCTCCTTGTGGGAATACAGGGAATGCGCGACCAGGCGCAGCAACTGCTGTACCTCGGCCTGAAAACCAAGGGTTTCTTTATGGGCTTCGACGGTCATGCGTGACGGTCTCCTGAGTGGTGTTCGGGTGCCGGAAGCCGATATGAGGGCGAACAACGGGATTTCAAGGCAAGGCGCCTTCGTGCCGTAGCAGCCAGCGCTTGATACCCAGTGGATCGCCGGTCACCGCGCCGGCGTAACCGCCCAGACCCTGCCGGCCCACCACTCGATGGCAGGGAATCAGAATCGGCAAGGGATTATTCCGGCACGCACCGCCGACGGCGCGGGCGGCGGTATCGAGCTGTCGCGCCAGTTCTCCGTAAGTCAGCGCCGTTCCCGGTGGAATGTTCCGCAGAGCCTCCCAGACCCGCTGCTGGAACGCCGTCCCGGCCGGGGCCAGGGGCATCGTGAATGGGTGGCGGGGATTGCGAAAATACGCCTCCAATTGCCCGACCACGCCAGCGGTCGCGGCATCCGTCGGCGGCTGTTCGAGCACGTCGGCGGGCAGATAGTCCAATTCCCTCACCGCCGTGCCGGCCATGAGGATGCCGATCCGGCCCAGCGGGGTAGCGATGATGGCTTGGTAGGTATCATGGATTGTCATGGCTGCGGACAGGGCTCGGGAGATCAACGGATCGTTACTGTGTTCCACATCGAGGAGACGATCAAGAGGTAATTTTTCCAATAACTTTACGCGGGAATATTCAGCGTGGAACATGCGCTATTTTTCAATACATCGACTGGGTTAATTCCACCTTCAACTTTTTCATCCGCCTCGGCCCATTTTGGAAATCTGCCCGGATGTTGTCCAACAGGATGGAAGATTAATGTGGTGGATGCGGCGCTTGGCGTCTTTTCCACCCTACACCGTCACCCTGCCCAGTGAGGATGATCATTTCGCTTACTTCCAGGAGATTTTGAAAGAGGCAGGAGATGATGAAAGCCCAGTTCACGACGTTCGGCGAAATCGACATCGCCGGCCAGCGCTACGATCACGACGTGGTGATCGACAGCGGCAAGATCCGCAAGCGGACCAAAAAGGCGTCCAAGGTCCACCGCGACGCCTACGGCCACACCCCGCTGTCGCTCGAAGAAAACCTGCCCTGGGGTGGCCGGCAACTGATCGTCGGCACCGGAATGTATGGCCGCTTGCCGGTGATGCCGGAAGTGCATCAGGAAGCAGCGCGGCGTCAGGTCGAGCTGGTGGTCGTGCCGACGGAAGAGGCCTGCCGGTTGCTGGCCGACCGGAAGGACAGGGACGTGCACGCCGTGCTGCATGTCACGTGTTGAGGGGTGGGAAGTGCGCGCTTCAAATGCCGGGCGGTCGCTGGTTCCTACCATGAACCCACGCAGGATCATCAGCGGTGGCCAGACCGGGGTGGACCGGGCGGCGCTGGATGTCGCTCTCGCCCTAAGCTTGCCGGTGGGCGGCTGGTGTCCGAAGGGCCGACTGGCCGAGAATGGAACGATCCCCGACCGCTACCCGTTGCGGGAAACCCTGGAGCCGGACTACGAAACCCGCACCCGCCGCAACGTCGAGGATACCGACGGGACGCTGATTCTGAACTTGGGCGTGCTGGACGGCGGCACGGCCTTGACCGCCGACCATGCCCGCCAAATCGGCAAGCCGTGCTTGGTGGTGGCGCTGGAAGACGGGATCGACCCAGCGGCGTTCCGGACGTGGCTGGATACGAACCGGATTGCGATCCTGAACGTCGCCGGTCCCCGCGAGAGCAAGCGACCCGGCGTGTACGCGGCGGCGGCCTGCTGCCTGGAGGTGTTGTTGCGCCTCGTGCTTTCGCGCGAATGACTGCCGAGCTTTGTCCCGAACTGGCCAAGTGCCTTCCTCTCGCGCCACCTCAAATTCAACCGCGGACGGCTTGCAGCATTCCATCAATCATGCCGAGGTGGAAAAGGCATTTCCAAAACTTAACGATAAAACCATCAACCAGTTACTCGATTGCACAACAAAGGCTTGGGAGAATTTATTGAGTATCTGTGCTTCATGCCCATGTGCCTGTGTGTCGAACAAGGATGATTATTGCCCGATGTTTGACGATCCATCGTACTACGATTAACGAACGAGTTCGCAATACGAAACCTAACGGAAATCGATATAGCCCAACCAATCCCGGCTGGCGTCCCCATAGGCGATGAAATACGGATTCAACAGCGAATCGCGGGTGTTGTAGCGCAACGGCTCGCCGGTCTCCGCCGACACCACCCGGCCGCCGGCCGCCTCGACGACGGCCTGCGCCGCGGCGGTGTCCCATTCCGAGGTCGGACCGAGACGAGGGTAGACGTCGGCCGCGCCCTCCGCCACCTGGCAGAACTTGAGCGAACTGCCGATGGTCACAAGGGCGCAGTTGCCCAGACGGGCGACGAAAGCTTGCAAACCGGGCCCGCCGTGCGATTTGCTGCCGACCACCCGCACCGGCGTGCCGGGCTCCAATGGACTGACCGCGATCGGTCGCGGCGGCTGGCCCGGCTCCTCGCGGAAGGCGCCCTGTCCGCGAGCGGCGAAATAGCACAGTCCCGTCACCGGCACCCGCACCACGCCCAGCACCGGCTCGTGATCCTCGATCAGGGCGATATTGACGGTGAACTGGCCGTTGCGCTGGACGAACTCCTTGGTACCGTCCAGCGGGTCCACCAGCCAGTAGCGCCGCCAGCGCGCCCGCTCGACGAACGGCACGCCGGCCGATTCCTCGGACAGGACGGGAACGTCGGGCGTCAGTCGCCGCAAGCCGGCAACGATGGCGTGATGCGCGGCCAGGTCGGCCGCGGTCAGCGGGCTGTCGTCATCCTTGGCGGTCACCCCAAACGCCGTGGCATAAATCTCCAGAATCCGCTCGCTGGCCTCCACCGCCAACGCCCGGACCGGTTCCAGCCAGTTCGCCCACTCGTCGCGCACCTTGCACCCCCTCACTCCCAACTCCTCTTCCGCAGGGCGAGAGGAGAGTTGAAACAAAAAAGGGGCGATCCGAAACGATCGCCCCATCCGCCGGCCATGCCGCCGAACCTTACGAAAACTTCTCCTTGATGCGGGCCGCCTTGCCCTCCAGACCGCGCAGGTAATACAGCTTGGCGCGGCGTACGTCGCCCCGGCGCTTGACCGAGATGTCGGCGATGGCCGGACTGTAGGTCTGGAACACGCGCTCCACGCCCTCGCCGTGGGAAATTTTGCGCACGGTGAAGGCCGAATTCAGCCCTCGGTTGCGCTTGGCGATCACGATGCCCTCGAAGGCCTGCAAGCGCTCGCGGTTGCCTTCCTTGACCTTGACCCGCACCACCACGGTATCGCCGGGATTGAAAACCGGGATTTCGCGAGTCATCTGCTCTTTTTCAAATTCTTCAACCAGTTTGCTCATGACACTACGCTCCACGTTGCTCCGGGAGATCCCCGGCGGCGCCGGTGTTCTCCGTTCTCTCTCGATATTCCCGAATGAATTCTTCCAGCAGTGCCCGCTCGCCGGCACTCGCCTCCCGCCGCGCCAGCAGGTCGGGACGACGCAGCCAGGTTCGCCCCAGCCCCTCGCGTCGTCGCCAGCGGGCGATGGCGGCATGATCGCCGCTCAGCAGCACCGCCGGCACTCGCCGCCCGTCGATCTCCTCGGGCCGGGTGTAATGCGGGCAATCCAGCAGACCGTCCATGAACGAATCCTGCTCGGCCGACTCACCGTCGTTCAGCGCCCCCGGCAGCAACCGGGCAACGGCGTCGATCACCACCAGCGCCGCCAGTTCGCCGCCGCTGAGCACGTAATCGCCGATGGACCACTCCTCGTCCACCTCGGCCTCGATCAAGCGCTCGTCGATCCCTTCGTAACGGCCGGCGAGCAGGATCAAGCGCCGCTCCCCCGCCATCTCGCGCACGCCGTCCTGGGTCAGCGGCCGGCCCTGGGGGCTCAGATAAATCGTTTTCCCAGGCGATTCGGCCGCCGCCCGCGCCCGCCGCAAGGCATCGCGCAACGGTTGGACCTTCATCACCATCCCCGGCCCACCGCCATAGGGTCGGTCGTCCACGGTCCGGTGCCGGTCGTGGGTATCGTCGCGTGGGTCCCAGGTCGCCACCTCCAGCAAACCGCGCTCCACCGCCCGGCCCGTCACGCCGAACCGAAGCAGCGTCTCGATCATCTCGGGAAACAGGGTAACCACGTCCACGCGCATGGCGGCGTTCCTGATGATGACTTCCCCCTACCCCCCGCAAGGGGGGAGAGAGCCACGGGACAGGGATCGGGGGCGAGGCTAGAAATCCGGATCCCAGTCCACCCGCAGCAGGCGCTGCTCCAGGTCGACCTCGACCACGACCTGGCCCCGCACGAACGGCAGCAGTCGCTCCCGCTCGCCCCGCACCACGATCACGTCGTTGGCGCCGGTCGCGAACAGAGAGGCGACCACGCCCAACTCGACCCCGTCCAGCGTCACCACCCGCAGCCCTTCCAGATCGGTCCAGTAGTGTTCGCCGGGTTCGGGCGGCGGCAGTTGCTCCCGGCGCACGGCGATGTCGCACTGGAGCAGGGTCGCGGCCCGGTCGCGGTCGTCGCAGCCGGCGAACTTCACCACGACCCCCGCTCCGTGGGCGCGGCCGGCTTCGATCTCGAATGCCTGCCAGCCGTCTGGCCGCTTCAGGAACACCGGGTTATAACGGGCGATGTTCTCGCGCGGTTCGGTATGCGAAAATACCCGTACCCAGCCCTGCACCCCGAACAGGCCGGACACCCGGCCCAGCACCACCCAATTCGACATCGCGGCGGTGAATCCGGCGCGATGCCCTTACTGAACCTCCTGCCGGCGGGCCTGTTCCTTCATCAGGCTGACGACTCGTTCCGAGGGCTGCGCGCCGGTGCCCAGCCAGTATTGCAGCCGTTCCTGGTTCAGGCTCAGCCGTTCGTCCTTGCCGCTGGCGATCGGATTGAAAAAGCCGATGCGTTCGATGTAACGACCGTCGCGCCGGTTGCGGCTATCGGTGACGACCACGGTGTAGAAGGGGCGCTTCTTGGCGCCGCCGCGGGACAGGCGGATGGTGACCATGCGCTGTGAATACCTCTGACGAATTCCGATACGAAAAGGCCGCCCGCGTGGAGCAGCCGGATGAAGCGGGGGATAATAGCCGAAATTCCGCGCGTTTAACACCGATCGCGCTAATTTTAACGCGCCCGTGCCGGCGCTACGGCTTCAGCGGGGGCAGAACGCCCGGCGGCAGCTTGCCCTGCAGGCCGCGCATCAGCTTCATCAGTCCACCCCCCTTCATCTTCTTCATCATCTTCTGGGCCTGATCGAACTGCTTGAGCAGCCGGTTCACGTCCTGGATCTGGGTGCCGGAGCCGGCGGCGATGCGGCGCTTGCGCGAGCCCTTGATCACATCCGGGAACCGGCGCTCCTGCGGAGTCATGGAATTGATGATCGCGATCAGCCGCTTGACCTCCTTGTCGGCCGCCTGATCCTTGAGCGCCGCCGGCGCCGCGTTGAAGCCCGGCATCTTGTCCAGCAGGCTGGCGATGCCGCCCATTTTCATCATCTGCTCCATCTGCTCGCGAAAATCCTCCAGATCGAAACCCTTGCCCTTCTGAACCTTCTTGGCCAGCTTGAGGGCCTTTTCCCGGTCGACCTTCTGCTCCATCTCCTCGACCAGGCTCAGCACGTCGCCCTTGCCGAGAATGCGCGACGCCACCCGGTCGGGGAAAAACGGCTCCAGCGCGGCGGTCTTCTCGCCGACGCCGAGGAACTTGATCGGCTTGCCGGTGATGTGGCGGATCGACAGGGCCGCGCCGCCGCGGGCGTCGCCGTCGGTCTTGGTCAGCACCACGCCGGTCAGCGGCAGGGCGGCGTCGAATGCCTGGGCGGTATTGGCGGCGTCCTGGCCGGTCATGCTGTCCACCACGAACAGAGTCTCGATCGGATCGAGCACGGCATGCAGCCGCTGGATTTCCGCCATCATCTCTCCGTCGACGTGCAGGCGGCCGGCGGTATCGACCACCAGCACGTCCAGCAGATGGCGGCGGGCCTGCTCCAGCGCCTGGCGGGCGATGGCCTCGGGTTCCTGCCCGGCGTCGCTGGGGAAGAATTCCACGCCGACCTCGCCGGCCAGCTTGCGCAACTGTTCGATGGCGGCCGGCCGGTACACGTCGCAGCTCGTCACCATCACCTTCTTGCGCTGGCGCTCCTTCAACCAGCGGGCCAGCTTGGCGACGCTGGTGGTTTTGCCGGAACCCTGCAATCCGGCCATCAGCACCACCGCCGGCGGCTGGACCCGCAGGTTCAACTCGGCGTTTTCCTCCCCCATGGTCCGCACCAGTTCCTCGTGGACGATCTTGATCAGGACCTGACCCGGGGTCAGGCTGAGCAACACCTCCTGGCCGACCGCCCGCTCGCGCACCCGGTTGACGAACTCCCGCACCACCGGCAGCGCCACGTCCGCCTCCAGCAGCGCCATGCGCACCTCGCGCAGGGCATCCTTGATGTTGTCCTCGGTGAGGCGGCCCTGGCCGCGCAGGTTCTTGACGGTGCGCAACAGACGCTCGCTGAGATTTTCGAACATGCGGGATCAACCTTCGATACGGTGGAAATGGGCGGGATTATAGGGGAAATCGGACGTTGGAGCGCGGATGGGGGGCGGTCGCGCGCTTCGAGCCGGCGCCGTTTCATCCCATTACCATTTTGGGAATAATGCCATTACCATTTCGGGAACCACCCCATCACGGAACTCGTCATGAATGCGGTCATCGGCGGCCTGGCCGCCCTGCTCTACCTGCTCGCCGGGGGATTGCTCGCCGCGCGACTGGCCCGCGCCGGCGGCGGCGCGACGCGGTCCAAGGGCGGACCGCTGGCCCTGGGCTGGGGCGCGGCGCTGCTGCACGCCATGATCCTGGCCCAGACCGTGTTTCAGCCCGCCGGGCTGAATCTCGGCTTCTTCAACGCCCTGTCCTTCACCGCCTGGCTGATCGGCGTGGTGCTGCTGGCGGCGGCGATGGTCCGGCCGGTCGAGAACCTCGGCATCATCGTGCTGCCGTTCTGCGCCTTGACCCTGTTCCTCGGCCTGCTGTTCCCCGCCGAGCGCATCGTCGCCGACCCCGGCCAGTGGCCGCTGGAGTTGCACATCCTCATCGCCATCCTGGCCTACTCGCTGCTGGCCCTGGCGGCGCTGCAGGCGCTGCTCCTGGCGGTGCAGGACCATCGGCTGCGCCACCGCCAGCCCGGCGGCTTCCTGCGCGGAATGCCGCCGCTGACCGCGATGGAAACCCTGTTGTTCCAGATGATCGGCGCCGGTTTCGTCCTGCTCGGCATCGCCCTGGTCAGCGGCCTGTTCTTCCTGCACGACATTTTCGCCCAACACCTGCTGCACAAGGCGGTGCTCTCCTTCATCGCCTGGTGCGTGTTCGGGGTGCTGTTGTGGGGCCGGTGGCGGTTCGGCTGGCGCGGTCGCACCGCCATCCGCTGGACCCTGAGCGGCTTCACCTTCCTGGTGCTGGCCTACTTCGGCAGCAAGCTGGTACTGGAATTGATCCTGCGGCGCTATTGACCGTCCGGTGGCCGGGCACTATTCATGCCGCCGTCTCGGGGAGCGCCGCCGAATCGCGCTTGACAGCCCGCGCCGGCAACCCGTAAAAACGACTGGCTCACCCATACCGAGGCTTTTTTTGAGTTGGAAGACATTCATATCGGCGCGCTTTGCGTCGCCCTGGTTCTGCTGATCGGCTGTTCCGCCTTCTTCTCCGGCTCCGAAACCGGGCTGATGACCCTCAACCGCTATCGCCTCCGTCACCGCGCCAAGGCCGGCGACAAGGCGGCGCAACGGGCCAGCAAGCTGCTGGAACGTCCCGACCGACTCATCGGCATCATTCTGCTCGGCAACAACTTCGTCAACATCCTCGCCTCTTCGCTGGCGACCGTCGTCGCCATCCACTTCCTGGGCGAAGCCGGCATCGTCGCCTCCACCGTGGCCATGACCCTGATCGTGCTCGTGTTCGGGGAAGTCGCGCCCAAGACTCTGGCGGCACTGCGCCCCGAGCGAATCGCCTATCCCGCCTCCGCGGTGCTGACGCCGTTGCTCAAGGCCTTCTATCCCCTCGTGTGGCTGATCAATCTGGTGGTCAACAGCCTGCTGCGCCTGTTCCGGGTCACCATCCAGACCTCCGGCAACCCGCATTCGCTCAGCCCCGAGGAACTGCGCACCGTCGTGCTCGAAGCGGGGGTGATGATCCCCAGGCGGCACCAGACCATGCTGCTCGGTATCCTGGAACTGGAGGAGATCACGGTCGACGACATCATGGTGCCGCGCAACGAGATGGCGGGCATCGATCTGGAGGGTCCGTGGGAGGAAATCGTCGCCCAACTGAACCGCAGTCCCTACACCCGCCTGCTGGTCTACCGCGACACCCTCGACCAGATCGTCGGCTTCGTTCACCTGCGCAAGGTGCTCAACCTGATGATCCGCAAACCGGATTTCAACCGGGCCGACCTGGAGAACCTGATCCGCGAACCCTACTTCATCCCCGAGGGAACCTCGCTGACTCGGCAATTGCTCAACTTCCAGCAGCAGCGCCGGCGGGTCGGGCTGGTGGTGGACGAGTACGGCGACGTGCTGGGCCTGGTGACGCTGGAGGATATCCTGGAGGAGATCGTGGGGGAATTCACCACCGACCCGGCCACCAGTGCCCAGCGCAAACTGGTGGCTCGCGCCGATGGCGGCTATGTGGTGGACGGCCGCGCCTCGGTCCGGACCCTGAACCGGACTCTGGACTGGAACCTGCCGACCGATGGCCCGCGCACCCTCAACGGCCTGGTCATGGAGCAACTGGAAGCCATCCCGGAACCGGGCGTTCGATTGTCGCTGGCGGGACATCCGACCGAAATCGTCGAAATCGCCGGGAACCGGGTCAAGACCGCGGTGGTATGGCCGAATCCGGAGCCCGGGGAAACGGCGAAAACCTCGGGTTAAACGCAACGTAAGAACGGTTATGTGAAGACACGGACGAACCGATCGGTAACTTGTGGCGCTGGCGCGGGTCACAGGGGAATGAAGGATTTCCCCAGGAGCGCGCCATGCCGATCAAGAAACCCGCTGACATCCGCCCATCCGAAATCACCCCGCCCGAACTCTACGCCCGCCGCCGCGAGTTCCTGAAAACCGGCGCCGCGCTGGGCATCGTCGCGCTGCTGCCGCCCGCGTTGCGCGGCGGCGTCGCCCGGGCGGCCGCGGACGACGATCTCAAGCTAACGCCTTACAAGGACATCACGTCCTACAACAATTTCTACGAGTTCGGCTCCAGCAAAACCGACCCGGCCGAATACGCCGGCAGTCTCAAGACCCAACCCTGGACCGTGGCGGTGGAGGGTCACTGCGAGAAGCCGGGCCAGTACGCGCTGGAGGATTTTCTGGCGCCGCACCCGGCTGAGGAGCGCATCTACCGCCTGCGCTGCGTGGAAGCGTGGTCGATGGTGGTGCCGTGGCTGGGCATCCCGCTGGGCAAGATTCTGCCGCGCTTCCAGCCGACCTCGAACGCCAAATACGTCGAATTCACCACCCTGCTCGATCCGGCGCGGATGCCGGGCCAGCGGACCCGCCTGCTACCCTGGCCCTACGTCGAGGGCCTGCGGATGGACGAGGCCATGCACCCGCTGACGCTGCTGGCGACCGGCCTGTACGGCAAGGAGTTGCCCAATCAGAACGGGGCGCCGCTGCGGCTGGTGGTGCCGTGGAAATACGGCTTCAAGAGCATCAAGTCCATCGTGAAAATCCGTTTCACCGAGGATCCGCCGCGCACCACCTGGAACAGCGAAAATCCGGATGAATACGGCTTCTACGCCAACGTGAATCCGGCCGTGGACCATCCCCGCTGGAGCCAGAAGAAAGAGCGCCGGGTCGGCGATCTGTTCCGGCGCGACACGCTGCCGTTCAACGGCTACGCCGATCAGGTCGCCGGATTGTACGCCGGGATGGATCTGCGCAAGAATTTCTGAAGCGTGGCCCATCCGGTTCGTTGCTCCATTCACCGTGCCGTGAAATAGATGTCGCCGTACCAGGCCGTCGCGTTTTGACCGCTGTTGTCGGTGTCCGTCATCAGCGCGACGGCGTCGATGCGGTCGATGTCCTCGCCGAACAGTTGGCGGAAATCGGCGCGGATGTCGCGTTTCTCGGTGACCCAGCGCCCCGCGTCCTTCGTACCCGACCTCAGCGCCATCACCCGGGCGTTGTTGGTAAAGGCGTTGTTCCAGGTCGCCCCGACCGGCTGGTTGCTGGACCAGACATAGACCAGCGAGCGGGTTTTCCAGAACGCCGCCCCACCCGAAACCACTACATAAACCCGCGCCGGATAATCGTCGCCGGACTTGTCGCGCTCGTCCACGCCGTTCAGCACCCGATCCACCCGCCACGACCAGTTGAGCCAGGGCGTGCGGTTCACATCCACACGGATTTCCCGATACAGGCCCGAGGCCGCGCCCCGGCTGTCGGCGAACAGCGCCCACCGGCCACTTTTCCCGTCGAAGGCGTACCGGGTTTCGCCCTTGAAGGCTTTGGTCCGCCAATCGCTCAGGTCGCCGGCGGAAAACCGGCCGATCATCAGTTCCTCATCCGCCGCGGTTGCCAACGTCGAAGCCGCCAAAAGCACCGCGCCCAGGATCACCTTCAGTTTCACAAAGCCTCCTTCGCCGGTTCGAACAATCGGTCCAGCAAATCCGCGTCGTCGAAATGACGCTGGCCCACGAACGCGATGGCGTGCCGGCCACGTTCGCGCATCGCGCCTGGCGACGGTACGCCGGTCGGCCACAACAGCCAGCGTTCGGCCCGTTCGCTGCCGGTCACCAGTCCATCCGGGCCGAACAGGCCACGCCGTTCCCCGCCCGCCGCCGGCACGGCATACAACGCGGCGTAATCCCGCCAGTCCAGCGCCGTCACCGTGCCCGGCCGGTCCGCGTAGATCCGTTCCAGGTAGTGACTGCCGGAAGTCAGCCGGATCGTGATCCGCTCGCTCACGTCCACCCGCGGCGCCGGTTGCGGCGCCAGCGGCGGTTCGGCCCATTGCGCCGTTTCCGGCCGCAACCGCAAGGCTGGGGTGGGAAAGACCTGGTGATAACAGCCGCAGGCGTGAATGCTGTCGTACAGCAGCGGCCGGCCCGCCCGGTCCAGCGTCACCCGCCACAGCACCCCGTCCAGCGGACCGCCCAGAAGATCGAACGTCCCGGTGCGCGGCCGGGCGGCGAACCAGATCAGATAATTCAGTTGCAACAGCGGTTCGCCCCGCCAGGGAGCATAAGAGACATAACGGTAGATCGTCGGGTCGGTCGGATCGACCGATGGCGTGCCATCCGTCTGCCAGTAGGGCGCGCCGGGCCGGTCGGCATCGGTGACGGTGTCGATTTCCCAGACCGGCGCGTGGGCCGCGAACAGCGCCTCCCGCTGCGCCGGATTCGGGTCGGGAATGCCCAGCGCATCACGGGGGATGATGGCGAAATCGATGGAAACCGGCACCGCCGGCGGGGGGCCGTAACGGCGCAACTCGCCCCGAACCGGCAATGCCGCCAGCGGCAAGGCAAAGCGGGCGCGGGTTTCGTCCTGATAGCGGAGCACGCCCTGGCTTACGGGCAATGCCGTGAGTGGATACAGCCCGAGCACCTGATTCACGGTCCGGTAGTCGTCCGGTACCCGTGCCCGTGCCCGGATCTGAGCCAACCGTTCCGGATCGGCCAAATCGGTGGTTCGCAACTCGACCGCGCACGTCTCCAGCGCGGCCGGAATCCCGTCGGTCGGCGCATGACGGCGATTCAGGCCGGTTCGGACCGCGACCGGCAGCGAATCCCACTCTACCCGTCGGGCTTCCCGGTCCAGCCCGTTCAGGCGCGTCAGCCAGGCGGCGACCTCGGCGGGCGTCAGCGACTGCTCGCGATAAGCAGCCAGAAACCGATCCACTCGCAGATGGGGAAAATCGGCGATCCGCGCGGGCGAGGACGGGGTCGCGCCCTGCTTCGCCACCGCTTCATCCAGCGCGGCGTACAAATCCAGACAACGGGCGGCGACGGGATCGGCCGGCGGACGGGGCGGAGTCATGGCACAGCCGGCGAGGAATTCCGCCAGCAACAACCCCATGAAACCGTGCCACCCGATGTTCATCTCGCTCCCCGATCCGAAATACCCGCCCATTGAAGACTTCGGAAGTCCCTCGCGCGTTCCCTGGGTCGCCGTTTCATCGGTGGAGCGGTCGAAGCTGTCTATAATCGCGGTGACATCAGTCAGGAGGAGGAATGCGCGTCTATCTGCTGTCGACGGCGGTCGCGCCGCTCGGCTCCGGCCTGGGAGGCGGCGTGGAACACATGGTGATCGCCGCGGCCAGGCAGTTGCGCGCGCACGGCCTGACCACGCGGGTTATCGCCCCCCTGGGTTCCGTGGCCGAGGTGCCGGATCTGCTCGCTCTGCCCGGCCGGCTGGCGCCGACCGCCGCGACCCACGGCCACGACCTGCCTCTGCCCGTCGAGGCCGATGCGTTCCTGGTCACCGCGCTGCGCTGGCTGGCCGAGCGGATACGACCCGGCGACGCCATCCTGAACTTCTCCTACGACTGGCTGCCCCTGTTCCTGAGCGATTACCTGCCCTGCCCGCTGGCGACGCTGGTCAGCATGAGTTCCCTGAACCGCTCGCTGGATTTGGAAATCCGCCGCCTCGCCGCCCGACGTCCGGAACGGCTGGCCTTCCTCAGCGACGCGCAGGCCGCCAGCTTCGGCCTGAACGGTCCGGTCCGACTGATTCCGCCAGGGCTGGATCTCTCCCGATACCGCTACAATGCCCGGCCCAGCCGCGCGCTGTGCTGGTTGGGGCGAATCGCGCCGGAAAAGGGTCTGGAGGATGCATTCGCCCTGGCCGACCGGACGGGCATGGCGGTGACGGTGTTCGGGGTCATGCAGGATCGGGACTACTGGGATGGGCTGGCGCGGCGCCATCCCGGCGCTCCGGTTCTTTACGGAGGGTTCCTGAAGATGCCGGTGCTGGCCGAGGTGGCGCGGGAATTCCGGGCAGTGGTGATGACGCCGAAATGGGTGGAAGCGTTCGGCATCGTCGGCATCGAGGCGCTGGCCTGCGGCACGCCGGTGGTCGCCTACCGGCGCGGCGGAGTCGGGAACTATGTGCGCGACGGCGAAACCGGCTGGCTGGTGGAACCGGACGACCTCGACGAACTGTGCGCGGCGGTGGAGCGGATCGAGCGGATCGACCGGGCCGCCTGCCGGGCGCTCGTGGAACAACGCTACACCCTGGCGCATTACGGCGCCGCTCTGGCGGACTGGTTGCGGGTCCTGACGGCCGAACCGACGGACTCAACGGGAGCGACAACATGATCGAGCAACACGGGCAGCGGAGTTGGACGATCCACATCCGCAAGGACAATCTCAAATTCTCCGCGGCGCACATGACCGTGTTTCCCGACGGCGGCAAGGAAAGCCTGCACGGCCACAACTATCAGGTCGAACTGACCGTGGAACTGGCCGAGCCGGCGCTGGCGCGGATGCTCAGCTACGAGGTCTTCAAACAGGCTTTAAAGACCGTCTGCAACGAGTGGGACGAGAAGGTGCTGATCGCCGGCGGCAATCCGTGCCTGGAAACGCTGCCCGCCGGCGAGGGCGAGTACGCCTTCCGGCTGTGCGGCAAGCGCTACGTATTGCCCGCCGACGAGGTGGTGGTGCTGGAGATGGATAACGTCACCGCCGAGAATTTGGCCCAGGCGCTATTCGAGCGGTTCTGGGCGGAACTGACCCGCGACCGCTCGGTGCCCTGGCGGGAGCGGACCGTCGCCGCCAGCCTGCGCATCGACGAATCGCGGGGGCAGGGAGCGACTTATCGGGTCCGGTGGGAACGTTGATTCGACTCTCCTGAATTTTGGAACCCAAACCGATGAACCCATTGAAAAACCAAGTCGCTCTCATCACCGGCGGTGGCCGGGGCATCGGCGCGGCGACCGCCGAGGCGCTGGCGCGCAAGGGCGCCCACGTCGTCGTCGCCAGCCGCAGCGAACCGGAACTGACCGCCACGGTCGCGCAGCTCCACGCCGCGGGTCTGAATGCCTCGGCGCTGGTGCTGGACGTGGCCGACGAGGCCGCGGTGGACACCGCCTTTGCCCGAATCGGCGCCGATTTCGGCCGGCTGGACATTCTGGTCAACAACGCCGCCATCCTGCTCGGCGGCCCGTTCGCCGACATGACGATGAGCGACTGGGATCGGCTGCTGGCGGTCAACCTGCGAGGGGCAGTACTATGCGCGCGACAGGCGTTTCGGCTGATGCGCGAGCGGGGCGGGAGCATCGTCAACGTGTCCTCGCTGGGCGGCGTGCCGGGAACCGAGAAATTCCCCGGCTACGCCGCCTACACCGTCAGCAAGTTTGCCCTGACCGGCCTGACCGAGGCGCTGGCCGCCGAAGGCAAGGTCTACAACATCCGGGTTAACGGGGTGGCGCCGGGCGCGGTGGACACCGCCATGCTGCGGCAGGCCGCGCCGCATTTGCGCACCCGGACGACGCCCGCCGACGTGGCCAAGGTCATCGCCTTTCTGTGCGATCCCGCCGAATCCGGCTGCATGACCGGCGCGATGCTGGCGATCGACAGCAACCTGTGACGGTCGCTTCCGCAACAACAACAACGATACTTGCGGGCACGAAGTCCGGCCGGAATCGTCATGCGGCACCCGCATCCGGATTTCGTTGCCAATCCGCTCGTGATTCCGGCTCGTCGACCGGCGCTTCAAGCGGGTTGCCGTCCGGCGGAGTCGGGGCGTTCAAGTCATCGGCAAGAGCCTGGGAGGAATAGAGCGAAACCAGCCGGGCGATCAGCACGGCCATGTAGAGCAGCCCGGCGACGGATTCCATCATCGCCAGCATCCGCGCCAGGTCCGACACCGGAACGATGTCGCCGTAACCCGAGGTGGCGAGCGTGGTGATGCTGAAATAAAGGCTGTTGAAACCGGCCAGCGAACGGCTGGAAGGAGGTCCGACGGGGAAGGCAAAGGAATCCGGAATCAACCGGTCGACCAGCAGGAAAGCAAAAGCCCAAAGCAACCCCAACAGCAGGTAGGTTGCGACGCCGGCGCACAGGATTTCGGAATTAACCCGAGGCGCTCGAAGGATGAAACTCAGCAAGCGCAGCCCGATGAATACGACGAACACCAAACCCGCCCACAGGGAAACTTGTGGGGGAAGCAAATCCGGCCACCAGTAATTCACCCATTTCTCCACCAGTGCCGGCACGGCGAACGCCATCGCCCACCACAGCGTCCTCCGTCGGCCGCTCACGGCCAGTACCGCGGACAGCAGCACCAGCGTCATCAGCACGGCTTCGATCAGCATTCCGTTCCGGATGCGTTGCACGAACGGCGCCGTGACATACAGCAGCACCAGCGCCGCCAGAAAATAGGCGACGGAGAAACGGAAGACCCCGGAACTGGCGCCTTCCCCTCGCAGGGGTGTCGCCATCCGGGGTTTCAACGGGGTGATGCGCCGCATCAATCCGGGAGTCTTCAAGCCGGACGCTGGC
>JAVMKJ010000013.1:0-40872 GCA_031732855.1 Candidatus Competibacter sp. | reverse complement strand
GCGGAACCCTTTGAGCGTTTGGCCGCTTGAGTCTCCAAACCGGTCAGCACTCTAGTACATCAAAAGTTGGATAGTTTTTTAAGTAGAAAAGGATAAAAAAGAGCTTCAGCTCCGGTGTCGATAATGCGCCTTTACGACCACCGCCCGGTCTTCTTTGATGGGGTACCCGATGTTTTTCATAGCGCTGCTGTCGAACTGATTCCAGACACTGGGTAAACTGAGCCAGGAGGCGATCAAACACGTTCTCAGGTAATCCCGTAAAGGCTTTAAATTGTCGTTCATTGCGAATGATCATCGATTGAAATTTTCGCATGGCGGCTCTCCAGTGACTGTCTTTCTAAGAAATGGGGTCTGCTTTAAAAAAATCAACCCCCAATTCATTGATAAATAAAAATAATTTTTATAGCCACTTTTTAATGAATTGAAAATAATCAAAAAATTATTTGGGAACATCTCTACTGAATATGAAAAACTGCTGAAGCGGCTTTAAGCTAAAGCCAAAGTAGGCATTGCGCCTGTCCCCGCTATGCGGGGCAGGCGAACGAAATCGTTAAACGATTGCCTATAGCTCTCCTTTCTGCCTATCCCTATCCACCGGAAGCAACCCGATTCACCGCTCGCCGTTCCAACCGCCGCAAGCTCTTGAACGCGATGGCTCGAATCGCCCCGTCCTCGCTCTTGTTAGCCAGGATGCCCTGCAGGGCGGTTTGCGCCGCCTCGCCGCCCAACCGACCCAGGGCCGCAATCGCGCTCGATCGCGCCGCCGCTTCACCATCGGCTGCGGTGGCGCGACGGACCAGCGCCGTCACCTCCCGCTGCTCCAGATAAACCGGCAGCGCCGTTTGCCGCCGTTCGGCGCTGGACAGCAAACGGCCATCCGCTTTGGGCAGAACCGCCCGCAGGACCGGGCGCAAGGCCGCGCCATCGACGCTCTTGGACCGCTCCAATTGTTGGAGCACAGGCTCGCCGCCCAGCCGGGCCAAGGCGGCGCTGGCCGCCGCGCGCACGCCGGCATCGACATCCTCCAGGGCTTGCAACAACACATTGCTGTCCTTGGCGTCGCCGCACTCGGCCAGACAGCGAATCGCCTCACGCCGCACCAAGACCGGATGCCGGGGATCGGCGAGCGCGGCCCGCGCCGCTGGCGCGACAGCCAGTTGCAGTTGACGGGCGGCCCAAAGAGCGGCCAGCCACGCCTGCGCTTCCGCGCCGGCCTGTTCCCACGAATGCCGCTCGTCGGCCTGTCGCCAGCCGTTGGCCGCCCGCTCCAGCGCGGCTTGTACTGCCGCCGCCAAATCCCGGTCACCGCTGTTGCCGGCAATCCAGGCGGCTTCAGCCCGGGTCGCCGCCGCGTCGCCGCGCAGCAGTTCGCTCAGGCCATCGCGGGAGAAGGCTTGGCGGCGGATCAAGCCGCGCCGCAACCGTTCCCGAACCTGTTGATCCTTCACCACGCCCAGCCGTTGCGTGAGGGTGGCGGGGTCGCCCTGCCGGGCCAGGAAGCGCGCGGCGGGCTGGCTGATCTCGGCGTGTTCGCTGTTCAGGGCCAGCAGATTGACCTGGGTGGCGTCGCCGGGATAAATCCGCCGCAACGCTTCCAGACCGGCCTTGCGCAAATGGGCGTCGCGCTGGTGCAGCAGCGATTCCAACACCGGTTCGGCGGTGATCGCGCCCAGTTCGCCCAATTCGACGGCGGCGCGTTGCCGGGCGGTTCCATCCTCGTAAGGGTCGCTGGCGAGGCGTTCCAGCAGGGCGCGGCTGCGCTCGTCGCCGATGCGCCGCAAGCCGCTCAGCGACCGCCAGCGCAGTTCGCCTCGTCCTTCGCGCGCCAGACGTTCCAGAGTGTCGCGTAGCCGTTGCCGTTCGTCGGCGTCGGTCAAACGGGGCACCAGCGCGCCGAGCGCTTCGGCGGCGTCCGGCGCCAAAGCGCGGTCGTCGGCGGGCAGGTCGGCACGCTCGTCGAGCAGCGGTTCCAGGTACTCTAAAGCACGCCGATCACCCAACTCGCCCAGCGCGGCAATGGCGCGTTTCCGTTCCGTCTCGGTCCCAGCGGTGAACGCCAGCAGCAGCGGTTGGAAGGCTTCCGGGCGTTGCTGCTTCGCCAGCCCCTCGGCGGCGGCCAACAGCAGTTCGCGGCGTCCGCCGGCCAACGCCCGCGTCAGCGGTTCCAGGCTCGCGTCCGGCATACCTGCGACGATGCGTTGCGCCAGTTGCGCGCAGGCCAGCGCCCGAATCGCCTCGTCGCGGTCGTCCAGCAGCCGAACCAGTAGCGTTTCCGCCGGTTTCGCCTCCAGGTTGCCCAGCACCTCGACGACGCGGGTCCGAATCGCGGCGTTGTCATGGTCGAGCAACGGCGGTAGCGCTTGCAGGGCGAATTCTTCCTGATAGCGCGGGTATTTCCGCCCATCCGCCCGCTTTTGCTCGGGTTGAATCGGGTCGCGCAGCAGTTGCAACAGCACGTCCAGCGCCAGACCGTGCTGCGCGGCTTTGTCCTTGTCCAGCAACCAGCGTCCCAGCAGCGACGCGGCGGCGATGTGGCCGATGCGCCCCAAAGCGCGCAGCAGGGCCGGACGGTCGGCGGTCTGGTCGGGATCATCTTCCAGCCGCGCCATCACGGCCTCGGCCGCTTGTGCCGCAACCTGCTCGTTCGGGCGAGCGTGCGCCAAGGCGACCAGCGCTTCCAGCGCCCGGCTGGCGGTGCGCGGTTCGGCGCGCAAGGCAGCGGCCAGCACGTCCAGCGCCAGCGGTTCGCCGCGCTGGGCCAAGCCCACGGCGGCGCGCAAGCGCAACTCGTCGTGCGCGCTTTCCAGCGCGCGGCTCAAAGCGGCGGCGATGCGCGGATCGTTGGCGTCGAGCAGGCGATCCACCACGGTTAACCGCAAGTCGTCGTAACGGCTGTTCAACGCCAGCAACCACGGTTCCAGACTGCTGGTGGGGTACAGGCGGGGCAGTTGCTCCAGCGCGTGGCGGCGCGTGTCCGCGTTGGCGGCGTCGACCGCGCCACGAGTCAGTTCGGCGGCCTTGGCATCGCCGGTCGCGGCCAATGCCAGCAAACGGTCGAAGGCATTGCGGCCGAGATCGGCGGAATCCACCTCCAGCGCGAGGGCCAGCGGTTCCAGCGGCTCGCGCGGATGCAACTCAGCCAGCGCGTTCAGCGCCGCCTGCCGGACCAGATGATGCGGGTCGCCCAGGGCCTGGCGTAGCACCGGCAACACCGCTTCCCGGCCGACGGCGGGTTGCTGGGCCAGCACGGCGAGGCGGGCGATGCTGTCGCGCCGCACCCGTTGGTAATCGTCCGGCCCCTTGGCGACGGGGGCTTGCCGGATCAGGCCGGCGTAAGTTCCGAACGCGAGTCGCCACAGTTCGGACGCACCGGCTTGCTCTTCATCCTTGGGTGGCCGCCGCCCGCCGCCGGCGAAGCGCAGCACCGTCAGCAGGCGCTGGGTGGCGGAGTTGCTTGGTGCTTGTTTCCGCTGAAACAGGCCGCGAATCCAGCCGGTTTTGCGTTCCAGCGGTGTTTCGGTTTCGGGCGCGGTTTGCGGCGGCGCCTGATCG
This sequence comes from Candidatus Competibacter sp., assembly GCA_031732855.1. Lineage (GTDB taxonomy): Bacteria > Pseudomonadota > Gammaproteobacteria > Competibacterales > Competibacteraceae > JAVMKJ01. The sequence goes on along the minus strand of JAVMKJ010000013.1, from coordinate 37,320 downwards.
GTGGCAATTTCGGCGAGGCGCTTGGCCTCGCGCCAGAAGGTTTCGGGTTGCGGGCGCAGTCCTAGAACCTGGGCGGCGGCGTAGCGGCGGGCCGGGGAGTCGCTGGCCAGGGCATTGACGACCGCGTTGAGCAGGCGCGGCCGTTGCGCCGGCTCCGGCCAGTTGCGCATGTCGCTGGCTTTCTCCGGCTGGCGCGGCCCGATCAGTTCCAATCCCCATTGCCCCAAATCTTCGTCCCCCAGCCGCGCTTCCAGCACGCGCGCGGCGGCGAAACGGATTTCCGGCTGGCCGGCGCTCAGGGCGCTCAACAGCAAGTCCGGTTCCAGTCGCGCCCGCGCCAGGGCGATATCGCGCGCCACGATCACGGCGAAGGTCAGTTCCTGAAGATCGCGCTCGCGGTCTTCCAGCCCTTGCAGCAAGCCTTGCACCCCAGCCCCGCCGAGCGCGACGAAGCTGTACAACGCGCCGCGCCGGATCGGCAAATGTTCGTGGCGCTGGGTGCCGGCCAGCACCGGCAGCGCCCGCGTGTCGCCCAGCTTCGACAGACCGTCGGCGGCCCAACTGCGCACCGCCAGATCGGCATGAGCCAGCGCGGCCACCAGCGGTTGCTCGTTGCCGCTTTGGCAGGCGGCAGCCAGGCCGCGCGCGCCGTGTTCCCGAACCAGAGGGTCGTCGTCGTGGAGCAGGGTGGTGAAGAAGGGGATGCTGGCCGGGTCGCCCACGTCGGCCAGGGCGCTGGCGGCGCGCTGGCGTAGAGCATCTGCGGGGCGGTCGCGGTCGGTCTTCGGGATGCCCAGCAACGCCTGCATCGGTTTTACGGCGCGGGCGTCGCGTCGCTTGCCGCACAATTCGCCGGCGCGCACCCGCAGCAGATAAAACGGGCTGTCGAAGGCGAGGGCGAAGGCGTGCGCGTCGTTGGGCAACAGTTTGTCGAGGGCTTCGATGGCAGCGAGGAACTGGGGCGCTTCCTCGGTTTGCAGCAGTTCGATCAAGCGGTTGCGCAGCGGGGCCGAGTCGGTCGCTTCCAGCGCACCCTTGAGACCGGCCAGGCGGACTTCGATGGCGGGCGAATCGAGCGCCGCCAGGTGGTAATTTGAGCGTTTCTTGTCGACGTCTTCCTTGGTCAGGGCTTCGTAGGCGGCCAGACCGGCTTCAGCGGCGCTGTCGCCGACCCGCTCGACCAGCAATTCCCTGGCCCAGGCGCGCGACTGGCGGGCTTGGCGGGCCAGTTCGTCCACCGCCCAGCGGCGCACGTCGGGATGAACGGAGGTCACCGCCCGGCGCAAGGTGGTTTCCGGACGCTTGCTGTGCCAGGCCCACAGCGTCCGCATGGCTTCGCGCCGCGCGTCCTCGGCCTCGTCGTCCAGAGCATGGCCGAGCAGCCCGTCGATGCGGGTGGCGAGTTCGCCTTGCGCGGTCGCGCCGTGCTTGACCATCAGTTGCAGGGCGCGGGTCCGAATCTCGCCGGCCTGAGTGCGCAGCGCCAGTTCGGCCAGATCGATCTCGCCGGCCGGACCTTCGGGTTCGGCCAGTTTGAGCAGACCGTCGAACGCGGCGGCGCGGACTTGCGCGTCGTCGTCGTTCAACAGCCATTGCAGTCGATGGCGCAAGCGCCGGTCGCCGGCCAGATTGATGGTGGCGTTGGCCAGAAAAGCGGTGACCAGACGGCGGGTATTGGGGTTGGGTTCTCGGCTCAATTGCAGCAGCGCGCCACTGGCGCGGTCATCGCCGATGAGCGCCAGACACAAGGCGCTTTGCAAAGCCATGTCCGGCTGGCGGCAAACCAGAGCCGCGAACAGTGGTTCCAGGTCCGGCTCGGTCGGGGTCGCGCCGGTGGTGGCTGCCGCGCCTTCGATGCCGAGGGCGGCGTACTCGTCCAGAATCTTGGCGATATCGGCGCCGCTGGCGCGCAGGTTGGCGGCCAGCGCGGGCCGGGTCGCGACCGCGATCCAGAACGCCGCGTGACGAACCGCTAAAGCGTCATCGTTGATGGCCTGACCGAGCAATCGGCGACCTTCCGGCGTCGGGCCGAGGTTCCGTCGCCCGAGACGGATCAACGCCGCGCGGCGGATGTCGGGGGAACCGCGCTCGAATGCGCCGCGCAAGGCGACGCTGGCGTCAGGTTCCAGGGCCAGCAAGCCGTCGAGAGCGGCCTCGCGGACTTTTTCGTCCGAATCGCTCAGACGCTCGCCGAGCAGTCTCGGTACCAGCGGCGATGCTTGGCGCAACTCGGCCAGGCGTTGCACCGCATCGAGCCGAATGTCGGGGTGACGGCTGCCCAGAGCGAGTTGCAGGGCTTGCAGGGGGGTTGCGGACTCGATTTGCTCCAGCGCTTTCAGGGCGGCTTTACGCACGCCGACATGGTCGTCGTTCAGCGCCTTGGCCAGCGCGGGCCGGCTGCGGCGACGCTGGCTGGCGCCCAGCTTTTGCGCGGCTTCGAGGCGCTGCCCCGGCCGGGAATCCTGGCTCAGCACCCATTCCAGGCCTTCCCGCGCCTCGTCCTCAGCCAGTTGCGCCAAAGCGTCCAGGGTGGCCGACGACGAGCGCGTCGCCTTGACCTCGTCCAGCAGCCGTTGCAGCCGCGAATCCCAAGTTTCGGCGCTACCGGACGGATTGCCGTCCTGGTCTACCGGACTCAGCCAGATCAGGCGGTTTTCCGTGACCGCGACCAGCAGCCCGCCGCGCTGTTCCGGTTTGGCTTGCGGCAGGGGGTCGAACAGCGCCAGCGCGCTGGCGTTGCGCCCGACGGGCACGGTGCGCGGTTTGCGGCGCTGGTCCAGCGTCCAGACCTTGAGTTCGCCGTCCTCGCCCAGCGAGAACAGCCGGCGCGGCAGCGGTCGGCCCTGCTCGTCGTTCAGCGCCGCGCTAAACAGCAGGCTGCGTACCGGACCCTGATGGGCGGCGTCGCCGCTGCGGTTGTCTTCGTCGATGGCGCCTTCCAGGAAGCAGACCCGGATCGAGCCATCGCCGCAACCGGCCACGATCCGCCCGTCGCCGGTGAAGGCCAGCGCAAATATGCCACGCTCGCCGCAGGGCATGACGCGGGGTTCGGCGTCCTTGAGGTTTGCCAGGGGCAGCGCATGGATGGTGTTATCCGCGCCCGCGGCGGCCACGCTGCCGCTCGCCGGGTCCAGCGCGACGGCGCGTAGCGCCTGCTCGCTCAAACGGCGCTTGGCTTGTTCGCGCAAACGCGGCCGGTCGCCGTCCATTTCAATGGCGTGCAGCGCCAGTACGCCGTCGTCGCCGACGCTCAAGACTTGCGAGTCGGATGCAACCAGCGCCCGCACCGCGCCGCCGTGAACGGCCTGTTGCCAAGCCAGCGTTTTTCCGTCGCCGCCCGTGCGCCAAATCGCCAAATCGCCCTTGGCGGTTCCGGCCAGCAGCCAATCGTCGCCGCAAAAGGTCAGTGCGGAGGCGGCGGCAATCAGCGGGGCGCTGAAGCGCAAGTTCAGTTTGGGCAATTGCAGCAGGTGAACGCTGGAGTCATCCACGCCTGCGGCGTCGCGCCGACCGCCGACCGCGAGCAGTTTGCCGCTGGCGGCGACGGCCAATAGGCGTTCGATGTGGGGCGCGTATTGTTTAGCCACGGGCGGCTCCTTTTAGGATACGGTTTACGCTTGGCAGTGGTAGTATTAGCTACAACAAAAGAAGCCAATTAGATTATCGCCCACACCACTGTTTCTCACAGGGAACCCCATCATTGTTTCCATCCATCTTTACATTAGGGCAATTTCTCAAAAAGAAAGTCGCTTCTTCACAAGAGGTCATCTGCGAACAGTGGGTTCGGCCATCACATTTAAAACTTGAACTTACTGAAGCTACTACTTTTTTGCCGGAGTTTTGCGAAGGCATCACTGTCAATGCTCCTTCTACTGGTTTTTCTTCTACGCAAACTGTTCCTTGAGGTAAATCACCATAAAGGACGCGCCCATCCTTTGTGACGCACTTTGTTGGATTTTTATAGGCTAAATCAGTAAGCGATTGTTGCGTAAATATTGATCCATTTTGTCTATATAAGTGATTTCCGTACCAACCAATAACTAAAAGAATCGAAATTATAATGATTTTTTTCATGGTATAAATCAATTGATCATTGGGTTAAGTAGGAAATAAATTAAGCAGCCACTTCGATATATTCCACCTGACTGGAAGGCTCTGGAATCGGAAAACCACCCTCTCGCATACCATGCAAATGCAATTGAATGGCTTCCTGAATCTGTGTTTCTATCTCTTTAAGAGTTTGGCCGGTCGCCACACAACCGGGAAAATCAGGAGCATAGGCCGAATAATTTCGTTCGGCTCTTTCAATCGCTACCGCATAACGCATGGAAAAGCTCCTATCACTTTTTCAGACCAGCTTGTTTTAAGATGCTATTTTCACCAGCCGACGCGGTACTATTCATTCGGATAGTGGTTGCTCCTTCGAGCCTTGATCTCAGCGATGACACTTTTAACCGATGTCCCCTTGAACAATTGTTCCCGCTCGGCTGTATAATCACCGCTACCTGCCCGAAATTGATTCAAAAAACGTAGGGTATCAACGACTCCTAATTCTTGAATCAAAGCATTTTTAGCTCGATGAGTAACCTCAGAAAGAGGTTGAAAGTGAACGCTCATTTTGAAATCTCTGGAATCAAGTTAAGCAGGGTTATAACTTTACAATCCAAGCTGGACATAGCTTGGGCTTTGCGGAACAGCTTATCATCACAGGTGCAAAAATAATCTGCTTTCGCGGTTGAGGCCAAGGCCAAATGGATAGCATCCATTGTTTGCAAGCCTTGCTGCTCGAAAGTCAATGCCAGTGTCTCAACAGCATCCGTCACTTGCAAACATTCGGATGCAAGTGACAAAATAGCGAACGCTTCAATCCGCCGTGTTTCGTCTGGAATGCTCGAAATCTCATAGGTCAATGCTTCAGAACTTAGCAAGATAATTTCGCTCGCATTGACCGCTGCTAGTACTGCAAATAAAGCTTCTGTTTCGACCCTAATCCGAGGGTGTGCCTGGTTGTCAAGATGACGTTGTAGACAGCAGTTGTCGAGATAAACTCGTATCATGCAATAATTCCCTCACGCCGTCTTTACCCTGACATTTACCAATCCAATCGGCAAATCCACTCGAACCGCCGGATGCACCCGCCGAATTTGCACTAATCCCTATAACTTCCCCGCAGCCACGAGCGCTGCTTGGAGAGTGGCGAGCGGAAGAAGGAGCGAGAGCGGCTGATCGGCAAGAGGCGCCGCGCCGTAACGTTCGTACCAGCGCGCGACCGGAGCACTCTTGGCGTCGATGAACAGGGCGACGCCCCCAACTTCGCTGGCGGCGAGGAGACAGCGCCGCCCGGCCAAGAGCAACAGTTGTCCGCCCAATCCATGGCCCTGCCAGGCGCGGGCGACCGCCAGCCGCCCGAGACGAAACACCGGCACATCATAGCGGGCGAGTCCCCGCCGGATCACCTCCGGCGTGCGCGCGTAGGCCACCGAAGCGGGGCTCAGGCTGTAGAAGCCGAGCACGCTGCCCACTTCGGCATCGGCGACCGCCAGAAAGGTTTTGGCGCCGCCCCGTTCGTGGCTCTTGCGGGCATGGTGGCGCAGAAAGTCGTTCAAGGCGGGTTCGCCGCAATCAAACCTTTCCCGGTCATGATGCCTGCCGATCGGTTCTTCGCGCCACGGCGGCAGGGTCATGAGGGATTCGGCAGGGCTTCCGCCGCCGCGAGCAGCCGGGTGTTGGGCGCCGGCGGCTGTTCCAGGACCGCGAGCACCCGCAGGCTGTCCCGTTCGGACAGTGGCACGCACTCGGCCTGCTCGATCACGGTTTTCGCCGCCTGCAACGCGGTGCGGATCACGAAATCGGTGAGATCGGTGTTTTCCAGGGCCACCGCCCGCATCAGCACGGCTTTGTCCTGGGCGCGAATCCGCAGGGATAGACGACTATTGTCCTCAACCATCACTCTCGGCATGGCCTTCTCCGGCATGGTACTGTTTCAAAGCGTACAAAAGTTCCGCTTGAAGAGGAAGCGACATTCCCAGGAAACGAGTCGCATAGCTTGTGCGACATTGTCGTGCTCGGATTCACGCCACAGCTTGCGGCACGACGAGGCTCGGTCGAAAAATGAAACAGCCTGTCCCTCATGCTGTCTTCACCCTCACATTCACCTGCCCCACCGGCAAATCCACTCGAATCGCCGGATGCGCCCGCCGAATTTGCGCCAGGGCCGAGACGCAATGTTGCCATTCGTTCTTGGCGCGCGAATGGCGGAATTCCGCCAGCACCGGCGTCGCCAATTCGGCAAAAGCGGCATCTTCCAAAGCCAGCGTCTTGATGGCCTCGATCAGCCGGCGCTTGCCGACGCTGGCCGGCCACGGCCGCTCGGGCGCGGCCTGTTCGGCGTCCAACTCGCGCCGTTCCATCCGACCCGGCGGCAGGCCGAACAGGGTCTTGCGCAGAAATTGGCGCAGTTCATGGAAATCCCCTCCCCCCTTGTGGGGGAGGGTTAGGGTGGGGGGTACAAGGGGTGAGGGAGATTGAGGAGAGAGAGGCGCAAATTTCCGGCGCTGGTGCTCCCACAGCAACCGCACGGTGAACAGACCGACCTCGCGGTGCGGGCTTTCCATCAGCCAGGCCAGCCGCGCCGGATCGCCGAGCTTTTCGTGATGCCGTCGGATCAGGGTCAGCGCCGTTTCACGACTGATCTTATGGCGACTTTCGGCCAACTGAAACACCCGTTCCGGTAATAGCCAGTCGAGCGGCAAGGCGGGTTCGACTGTCGCCTCGCCCAGCCGCAACAATTGCTCGATGGCGAAGGCGCGCGGCTCGCGGTGTTCGCTGTCGGCCAGCCGGTAGAGGAGGGCCGGTTCGTTCCAGGCACGCAGTTCTTCCCGCGCGATGGCAACCGCCAGTCGGCGCAGGTCGGGCCGCTGGTCGGAGAACAACGGCCGTAGCCGACTCAACGGATAATCGGCGTTGGTCAAGCCGGGTTTGATGTTGAGAGCGCGGGTTTCCGGGTCGCTCGGGCCGATTTGCGGATGATGGGCCTTGAGATAGGCGGCGGCGAAGCGGCGCACCGGCTCCGGTTGCGTAGGGCCACAGGCCAGTTCCCACAGATGATCGGTCCCGCTGCGTTCCCCGCTGGCGAAATCCACGGGCTGGAACGATTGCAGCAGATAACGATGGGCAAAATCGTGCAGGGTCGGGTCGGCCTGCCGCGCCATCGCCAGCAACCACGGCAAGCCGATGCGGCTCGGCGCGACCAGTTGCCCATCGCCCAGCAGTTGCAAGGCCAACGGCCGCAGCGCGGGACGCAACACCAGCCCTTTCAGCCATTCGACATCCAAATCTTCGCCTTGCAATTTTCCTTGCCGCAGCCAGTTGGCGACCGTGCTGTTCAGTTGCGGGTCGAGAAGGGCTTTTTGCAGCCATTCCGTACCGATCTCGCGCCCCGGATAATCCGCCAGCGCCTTCAATCCCCGCTGCCGCGCCAACGGATTGCAGCGCGGATCGTCCAACAACTGGCGGTAGTAGGCGGCTGGGACCGTGACTTTCGCGTCCCGATAGAATTCGAGCACCGCATCGAACGCAGCAGAACTCCCTTGTCGTGCCAGGTGGTTGAGCCTGCGTTGAACATTGGGGTCTTCCTGAGCGGCCTGTTGCAGGAGTTCGATAAGATTTTGCAACTGGCTTGCGGCGAACGCGCTCTGCCCGGACGGCGCGAGCGCGACTTCGACGAATTGCTCGGCGGTGATGTCTTGTGGCTTGAAACCCTGCCGCAGTTTGGCTTTGGCGAGCGCGGCGCTGGCCGGAGCGCCCAGCAACTTGAGGATCGTCGGCAACCCCAACTCGGCGGGCGGGCGCTGTTCCAGCAGCGCCACCGCGAAGGTCTGCACGTCCTGAACGCCGTTCAAGACCAGCTTGACCAGTTCGGCGACCGGCAAGTCGGTCGCGTAAGCGCGGGCGTAGTCGATGGCGTAACGGCGGGCCGGGCTGTTGTTGCTGTACAGCAGGCCCAGCACCATGTCGTGCAGGCCAAGCGGTTTCAGCTTCGATTGATGAAATTCCGGGTTGTCGCGCAGCAGCTTGATGATGAAGTCGTGAACGATGTCCAGCCGTTTGACGCCGAGGCGGGCCAGCCAAGCGGGTTCGACATGACGCAACACGTCTTTGAAATCTTGTTCCAGACCGCGAATGGCGAAGTCGCAGACTTGCGAGTTTTGGGCATCCTCCAGCAGGCGCAGCAGCGGCGCGGGGCTGATTTTCCAGGCGTCGTCGAAGGCGCGCCGCTCCAGCTTGTCGGGCAGGCCGTGAGGGCTGACGACGCCTTGGTCGGTCTTGCCGATCAAATCCTTGTGCCGCCAGATTTGATTCAGAATCCAGCACTGATGCAGGGGTTGGGGTTCCGGATAGTGGCGCAGCACCCGCCCGGCGAATACCGGGAACAGTTCGGGCAGGGCTTGGCCGAGTTGCCGCAGATAGCGCCAGGCGCGGCGGCGCATGTACAGCCAGGTGCCGCGGGAGATTTCCCCGCCGGCCGTGACCGGCTGCACGTCCAGCCGGTAGCACAGAACGCCCAGCATGGCAAGATCGTGTCGATGTTCGGCCTGTTTGTAGATACCCTTGATGCCTTGCCAGACGCCCCAACCGATAGCGTTCGGCGGCAGTTGCGGAATCAGTTCCAGCAGCAGAGCGCGGGCCGGTTCGTCGTCGGCCGCGTATAAATCCAGCAGCATTTGGCCCAGCTTCAAACGTGGTGGGGGATTGGGCGAGGCCAGCAGCGCGGCCCAGGCGCCGGTACGCGCGGCTTGGCGCTCGTCGGCGGTTTTTCCGGCCAGGGTTTGCGGGTTCAAGCTTTGGCGCAGGCGCTCCAGCGACCAGGCATCGGGCGGCAGGGGTTGCGCATGATAATCGTCGGGCGGGTCTTCCGGCTGTCCGGCGGGCGGGTCGGGCTGGGCGAGAAATTCCAGAACCCACGGGACGAATTCAGGATCGCGCCGGGCGGCGGCGTGTTCCAGATCGGCGAACAGGATGGAGCGGTCGTCGGCCATGAGCATCGCCTATCCGATTATTGAGGCCGGTAGCCTTCGGCTTCCAAAGCCGCCCGGACTTGGGCGAAGGCGGCTTCGGCGGCGGAGGCGTCGGGATAATGTTCCACGCCGTGAGTGTGCAGCGCGTTGCCTTCCACGCTCAGGCGCAGCTCCAGCCGGCGCTCCCCCAGCGTCAGAACCAGCGTGCATTGCGAGGCGGCGGGGGGCGTGGGCGCGGATTCGGTCGCGGCGGCGGACGGCGCGGACGATTCGTTCGGGCCGCCTTCGCCGTCCACATAGCCCTTCTTGTACTTTTCCCGCGCCTGTTTTTGCAGTTCGGCGGCGGCGTCTTCCGGCGAATCGTAGCGTTTGGCCTGACTCTGGCCCTGGCTCCCGATTCGGCCAAAGTTGACTTCCAGGTTGTTGCCGAGGCAGCGCGCCCGCCAGAATTTATTGGATTTGCTGTCCTGAAAAATCAGGGAAACCTGCCACTCACTCATCCGTGCCACGCTCCTCCAGTTGTTTGAGTTGCGCCAGAAATGGTTTGGCCTTTTCTGGATCGGTCATGTGGAGAAAGGCCACCCAGCCGCGCAGTTGCGCCAGGCTTTCACCTTCCTTGCCGGGCTTGCCGTTCAGCCGGTTGTGCAAGGCGGCGCGCAGCCGTCGAACCTGGGCGCGCGGCACCCGGGCAGGACTGCCCGATGGCGCTTCGTTGACTACCAGGCCGGTCACGGCTTGCCGGCGGCCCCGGCGCAGAATCCGGGTTTTTTCCGGATGGGGAACGAAACCTTCCGCCTTGAGAATCAGGTGAACGCAGCGCAGCAGGCGGCCCAGCGGCGGCGGTTCCGCGTCGTGCCAGGAAAAGGTCAGGTCGTCGGCGTAGCGGGTGTAGCGAAATCCCAGCTTTTGGCTCAGGCCGGACAGACGGCAGTCCAGCCGCAGGCAAACGGTGTTGCTGAGGGCGGGACTGGTCGGGGCGCCTTGCGGCAGGGCGCGCGGCCCGCTGGCGACGTGGTAATGCTTGCCGTCGAGCTGCAACAGTTCGCGCGGTGCTTCGGTGCACAGCAGGGCCAGCACCGTGGCGACCTGTTCGCCGTAGCCGCCCTTGCGGAACAGACCCTTGACCCGTCGCCAGGTCACGGTGGGGTAGAAATGGCGGATGTCGAGCTTGACGATGGTTCGGGCGCCGGCGTGAACGGCGGCGTTGCTGAAAATGCTGCGTCCGGGCAGAAAACCGTGGGTGGCGCCATGCACCGGCAGACGCTCGGCGATCTGGCGCAGAATCCAGCGTTGCGTCTTTTTCAGCGTCGGCTTGGGCGCGCTGATCAGGCGGGCGCCACCGTCGCGCTTGGGGATGGTCCAGTACTGGTAGTGACTGCCGCTGTCCACTTCGCGGTGAAACGCCAGCCAGCGCAGGCGGGGAATGGACAGATCGAGCGCCTTGGCGAGGGCTTGGGCATCCTTGAGCGCCGGCAAGGCGTTGGCCTCGCGCCGGGTTTCGGGGTCGGGCAGGTCGTAGCGGTCCTGGTCCGGCGTGTCGTGATGGAACACGTCCGCGCCGAGATGGACCAGATGGGCTTGACGGAAAGCGGCCCAGCCCTGCTGGCGCAACTGCTTGCGGACTCGCCGTTCTTCCTCGCGCCGGGCCTTGTACTGGCGCAGGGCGGCGCCGGTCAGCTTGCTGGGATCGGTGGTTTCGTCCAGCAGGCCCAGTTGCCGCAATCGGGCGACGACCCAGCGTTCGATGTCGCCGACTTGGGCGATGTCTTCCCAGGTGGGGGGTGTCTCGCTCATGCCGTTTTCCAGACCGAGCGTAACGATTGCTGGAGCGTGAGGCGCAAACCGCTACTTCTCACAAGGGACACGGTAGGCTCACCGGCCAGCCGCCAGTACCCGGCCCTAGTTGTTGGCGGAAACCGCGGTGGCGTGGTTGGCCCAGCTCCGCCAACAACTAGGGCCGGGTACTGGCGAAGCTGGCCAAGAACAGCCTACCTTGTGGCGTGTGTGGCGTTGGAATTCCCGGACGGCGCAACGCCGCCCAAACGGCTAATGGAGGAACGCCTCACGCTCCAGCAATCATTACGCTACGGGCTTTTCGCTCCCTTGTCAAAGGTGGTGGTTGAGATAAGCAATTTCAATCGATTATTGGTATCCGTCGAGTGTCCCCAGTTTGCCGCCACGGAAATTACTCCGGCCAGAAATCGTGATCCACGATGGTTTCGAAGCTGAAAGGGCATATCTCGGGGAAAGTGGATTCGTCCAAGTCGGTTTCTCGGGAAGCGATCAGGACTGCCGTGGCAAAAGCGTCCCGCAGGATCGCGTCGAGATGCGGTCTCAGGCCGGGGTTCGATTCCAGCACTCGTCGAATGCGATGACGCTGTTCCTTGATGGTGACCTGCCAGCTTCGTCCACGCCGCTCGGCTTGGTATTGCCACTTTAGGAGATGGGCCAGCAGGACGATCAACCGACTTTCAAGTTCTCGCCATTCGCTTTTACCCACCGCTTCGATTTCCTCGGCCACATGCTCCCAGTCCACTTCGCTGAAACGGCGAGTGCGGATCAGCTCCGCGTTCCGTAATGCCCAAGTGTAGGCGTCCTGCTCGTATAAGAGGGAAAGGGAAGCGTCGGACATGTTTCGCTGTGTACCCATCAACCCCCGAAGGGCGTTCGAGTGAATGTAACATTTGTTGCCCGATAAAAGCGCATCATCGATGCCTACGCTCCGCTGGCGTCGATAAAGCCCTGTTTCGCCAGACCGTCGAGGCGGGCGAAGTAGGCGTCGCGGGCTTCCTCGGGACGATTGAACAGCAGCCGTTGCTGGCGCAAGGCCTGGGGATCGTGGCCCCAGCGCAGCAGCACCTGGCGTTCGTCCAGCGAAATTCGATAGCTCAGCACCGCTTCACCCTGGCGGCGGGTCAGCGTGCGGGTTTCGGCGCGAATCAGCCGGCGACCCTCGGCGGTTTCCCGCGCCTGCTCCAAGGCCGCCTGTTCGCGGGCGTAGCGCAGCCGCAGCGCGATCATGTGCGGGCAGGGGCCTTGCTTCAGGCCGCTGCGGCGGAACTCGGCGCAGGTGCAACTCGCCTTGACGCTGCGGCCCTCGCGGTCCAGGGTGAACGAGGTTTGGTAGTGGCGATGGGCCTGCCGATCTTGCACCTCGCCATCGATGGCGGTGCCTTCCAGGCCGAGATCGTGAATGCGGGTCAGCTGCACTTGGTCGTCCACGGCCAGCAGCCGGTGCGCCTGCTCCTCGCGGGTGTCGCGGTAGCGCAAGCGATCCAGTTCCAGCGGCTGGGCCATCAGCGGCCGGTAATGGAACAGACCGCTGGCGATGTCGTGAACCAGGGTTCCCTTGAGCAATTCCTGCAAGAGCGCTTGCCGGATGACCTGGCGAGGCTGGCGGAGGGCTTCGGTCAATGCGTCCAGGGTCAGCGGATGCTCGGCCACCTGTTTGACGACGCGCTTGGCCAAGACTTCATCTTCGCCGCCGCCGGGCGCCAACAGGTCGAAGGTGGCGATGCCGGCCCAACCGCTGTCGGTCCAGCCGCTCAAGGCCAGGGTCAGGCTGGCGGATTCCAGGTCCAGCACGTAAAACGCGGGCAGGCCGGCGCCCAGCAGGTAGACATCCACGCTGCGGGTATGGGGCAGCAGCCGGCCCATCAGGCTCAACCGCTGGCGACCCCAGGTGCGCACTACCTGCGGCACTGGTCCTTGGCAGGGCGATCCGCTGGCGTTCAATACCTGTTCCCAGGGTTCCAGCACCAGTCGTGGCAATTCACCGGGCACCAGTTCGTAGCGCAAGGCGCGCGGCGCGGTCTTGGCCTTGCGCAAGCGCAGGCTCAGCAGCACGTTGTAGAGGTCGACGGGAGCGAGGCGGACCCGCTCGGCGGGCAGGGTGGAAGCGGCTTGTACTTGCCCGAAGGCGCGCAGCCAACGATACGGCACGCGCACGGTCTTGGCGTCGCCGGAAGCCGACGGGCGGCCATGGAGGGTAGTGGGGCGATAGGAGCGGATGCCCGCCAGCGCCTCCCGCAGCGCCGGCGTGAAGCTCAGATGGGAGGTGCCGGCCGTGAAGCGTTCGGCCTGGTAGGCGTGACCGGCCTTGAGGTGCAGACGGGCGTAGGTGGATTCGTCGCGCGAGAACACTTCGATGTCGATGCCGTCCGCGCCGACGCTGAACAAGGGATCGAGCGGCGCTTCCTGCTGGGTGGCTTCGCCGTACTTGGCGGCGAGAAAGGCTTTTTGCGCCTCCCAGACCGCCTGGTTGGCGCGCTTGCCCTGACGCAGCAGATAGGCCAGATAGTCGGCCCGGTCGCCGGCTTGGCGGCGCAGATCGCTCGCCAGCACTTCGCCGAGCACCAGCAGGCCGTCGCGAACCAGATCAGGTCGCCGGATTTCGGCTTCGATTTCGACCTCGGGGCGCGCGCCGTCCAGCGGCAAATCCAACAAATAGGCGTCGATTTCACCGGATGGAGCGGTGAATTCCCGGTAGCGGTGGATCACTTCGGCGCTGGCCATATCGTATCGGACCTTACGCAAGAGTCTGCTCGTGTTTGAAGTTTTGTCGTGCTGGCGCGGCGGGCGGGCACGACGAACAATTATAGTACAAACGCCACGTGCAACTTTACCGGCCAGGGTATCGTGGCCAACCACCGGTCGATCGCGAGCGACGCTGCGTCGCGCGGAATTCGACCACGATCGAGACTCGGCGCCCCCGCATCCGGGATATCGGTATCGTCGTTCGAACGCCTCGGCCACCCGCCAAGGGTCGGGGGCCGGACGCGCCCGGCCTTCCACCCGCGCTCAGACGCTGAAACTCTCCCCGCAGCCACAACTTTCCTTGACGTTGGGGTTGTGGAAGCGGAAACCTTCGTTGAGCCCCGACTTGGCGTAATCCACTTCCATGCCGTCCAGGTAGAGCAGGTTCCCGGCGCTGACCACGATCCTGACGCCCTGGGATTCGAACACCCGGTCGTCGGGATCGATCGCGTCGGCCAGTCCGACGGTGTACATGTAGCCGGAGCAGCCGGTGTTGCGCACGCCCAGCCGCAGACCCTGGGCCTGTTCGTGGTTGGCGATATAGGCGCGGGCACGGGCGGCGGCTTTTTCGGTCAAGGTGATCGGCATGGTGACGTCCTCCTGAAAAATCACGGTTGAGAATCAGTTTGGGCCGCGGGCGGCGGCGACCGTTTCGCGGCGTAGTCGCGCAACGCGGCCTCGAGCGCGGTTTCGGCCAGCACGGCGCAGTGCAGTTTCGCCGGCGGCACCTCCAGTTTTTCGACCAGCTCGTGGTGGCGGAAGTGCTCGGCCTCGGCCAGCGTCAGTCCCTCGATGCATTCGGTCAGCAGCGAACCGCAGGCGATCATCCAGCCGCAACCGTAGGCCTTGAAGCGAGCGGCGACGATCGTGTCCCGCGCATCCACCTTTAGGTGTAACCGCAGGATCTCCCCGCCGATCGGCACGCCGACCCGCGCCGTCGCGACGTCCGAATCGCCGGGATTCAGGTCGCCGGCGTTGCGGGGATGCTCGAAGTGCCCGCGCGCCGCCGCGCTCAGGTCCAGCATGGTCGCGGTCAGGCTGAAGTTGCGGAGTTCCGGTCCATTTTGACCGCGTCGCCACCGTTTTGCTCGGGCCAACCTTCGCGGCTGGCGGCCGAATGCAGCGCGCATCCCTGCAAATCGGGCAAGCAAAGTTCGCCCGGATCGATCCCGGCATCCCGGAGCGCCTGGCACAACTGGCGGACCGTGCGGTCGAGAGCGTGGATGTGATCCAGCATCTGGTTGATGGCGTGCGCCTCGGGATCGGGCAAGTCGGGCGTCGCGCCGTAGGCGTCGAAACCGAGCTTGCGGGCGATTTCCCGGCGTACGTCCACGGCGCCGCCGGCCTCGACCACCCGGCCCGGCACGCCGACCACCGTGGCGCCGGCCGGCACTTCCTTGATCACCACCGAGTTCGAGCCGATGCGGGCGTTGTCGCCGACCTTGAACGGTCCCAGTACCTTGGCGCCGGCGCCGATCACCACGTTGCGGCCGAGGGTCGGGTGGCGCTTGCCCTTGTTCCAACTGGTTCCTCCGAGGGTGACGCCCTGATAGAGGGTACAATCGTCGCCGATCTCGGCGGTTTCGCCGATGACCACGCCCATGCCGTGGTCGATGAAGAAACGCCGGCCGATTTTGGCGCCCGGATGAATTTCGATTCCGGTCAGCCAGCGAGTGATGGCCGACAGGAAGCGAGCCAGCCATTTGAGACCCAGGTTCCACAGGGCGTGATTGATTCGGTGGAACAGGACGGCGTGGATGCCGGGGTAGGCCGTGAGGATCTCGATCGCACCGCGCGCGGCCGGATCGCGGTCGAAAACGCAGGTGATGTCTTCCCGCAGACGCTGCCAGAACGCCATGGTTTGTCCGTCCAGACCGTTGAAGTGAAAGGATCGCCCGCCAAGGGCGGCAAAGGGGGCAGATTATAGCAATCCGGCGGCCGGGTAACGCGAGTTCTCAACGTCGCCCTTCAATTCCCTCGCCTGAATGATTGCCATGATTCCATGGTCGGAAAACCGGGCCGGAACCCCAAATCGGATCGCGCGGGCAATTGGATATGGCTTTGACCGGCGCGCGGTCCTAAGATTGCATTCACGAACCCCGTCACAGCGCTGTCCGCCGCCCGGAAGATGGCCCGAGGCGGGCGGTTGGATAACTTGCAAGATTCGGAGGATAGCGACCGTGAAGCCGTGGATCAACGAAGAGACCTTCAAGACCTGGACCGACGCTCAGAGACGCCTGTGGGACAGCCTGTGCTCGGCCGTGCCGTTCCAGCCGCCGGCCGGAGTCGAAACCTGGCGGGAAACCTATCTCAAGAATTTGGCGACCTGGGAGTCCGCGGTCAAGAAGACCCTGGAACAGGAAGTCGCCTGGGTGGAGCAGTGGGTCCATCGAGTCGCCCAGGAAAAGGGAACGCCCGAGATGATGACGTCCTGGGTGCGACAGATGGAGGAGGTGCTGCAACGCTGGATTCAGACTCAGCATCAGTGGTGGGACGAGTATTTTGCGGTCTTGCGGCGGGGTGGACTCGCGTATTCCGGGCAGGTCGGCGCCGAATCGGCCGCGGGGATGGAATCCGCGCCCGCCGTCGTCGAGCCGGCCGTTGTCCCAGAAGGGAGCAGGGTGGAGCCGGGGATGGTGCTGGAAACGCCTGTTGCCAGCACGCTCGAGCCCCTCGCTCCCGCCGTCGAGGCTCCCGTTGGGACTCCCGTTGGGGCTCCCGTTGGGGCTCCCGTCGAGGCTCCCGTCGAGGCGGCGCCTCCGGAGCAGTCCGACGATCTCAAGCTCATCGCTGGCATCGGCCCCGCCCTGGAGAAAAAATTGCGTGCCTGCGGCATCCTGAGCTTCCGCCAACTGGCCGCGTTGGGCGACGCGGAGGTCGATCGGGTCGAGGCCGCCATCAAATCGTTCGGGCGCATTCGCCGCGATGACTGGATCGGTCAGGCCAGGGCGCGGCATTTCGAGAAATATCGGGAGCAACTCTGACCATCTTGAAACCGGATCGTCGAGTCCGGATTGAAACCGGGAGCAGACCGTTCCATGTCCGTTCACGCCATCGCCGCCCTGCTGGGCGGTCAAGTTCCCTTGGGCGGCCGAGTGACCGTGCAGGGCTGGGTGCGCACCCGCCGCGATTCCAAGGCGGGTTTGTCCTTCGTCACCGTCCACGATGGATCGTGCTTCGAACCCTTGCAGGTGATCGCCCCGGCCGAACTGCCCAATTACGCCGGTGAGGTGACGCATCTATCCGCCGGCTGCGCGATCCGCGCCAGCGGCGAACTGGTCGCTTCCGCGGGCAAGGGCCAGACCGTCGAACTGCGGGCGGAGAACCTGGAAGTGGTCGGCTGGGTCGAAGATCCGGAAACCTATCCCATCGCCCCCAAGGCGCACAGCTTCGAATATCTGCGGACGGTGGCGCATTTGCGGCCGCGCACCAACAGCATCGGCGCGGTGGCGCGGGTGCGGCACTGCCTGGCCCAGGCCATCCACCGATTTTTCCACGAACGGGGTTATTTCTGGGTTCACACGCCGATCATCACCGCCAGCGACTGCGAGGGCGCCGGCGCGCTGTTCCGGGTCAGTACCCTGGATCTGGTCAATCCGCCGCGCACCCCCGAGGGACGCATCGACTTCGACCAGGATTTCTTCGGTCGCGAAACCTTCCTCACCGTCTCCGGCCAACTCAATGTCGAGGCGTATTGCCTGGCCCTGTCGAAGGTCTACACCTTCGGTCCGACCTTTCGCGCCGAGAACTCCAATACCAGTCGCCATCTGTCCGAGTTCTGGATGGTCGAGCCGGAAACCGCCTTCGCCGATCTGCACGCCGACGCCGACCTGGCCGAGGCGCTGCTGAAATTCATCTTCCGGGCGGTGCTGGAGGAGCGCGCCGACGACATGGCCTTCTTCGCCCAGCGTATCGATGGAGCCTGCATCCAACGCCTGGAACAGGTGGTGAACTCGCCGTTCGAACGGATGGATTACGGCGAGGCGATCCGCATCCTGGAACAGGCCGGTCGGTCCTTCGAGTTTCCAGTCCGCTGGGGGGTGGACCTTCAGTCCCAGCACGAACGCTATCTGGCCGAGGAGTACGTTGGCCGGCCGCTGGTATTGATGAATTATCCAAAGGAGATCAAGAGCTTTTACATGCGGCTGAACGAAGATGGCCGTACGGTGGCGGCGATGGACGTGTTGGCCCCGGGCATCGGCGAAATCGTCGGCGGCAGCCAGCGCGAGGAACGGCCGGACGTTCTGGACGCTCGCCTGGACGAATTGGGCATGAACAAGACCACCTATAATTGGTATCGAGATCTGCGCCGCTACGGCAGCGTGCCACACGCCGGTTTCGGGCTGGGGTTCGAGCGCACCGTCAGCTATGTCACCGGCATGGGTAACGTCCGGGATGTGATTCCGTTCCCACGCACGCCCCGCGGCGCGGATTTCTAAATTTTTTCGCGGTCGAATCCGCGCCACCCTCATCGGTTCGCCGTCATGACCACAACCCTCAATCCGACCACGCCCTCCAAGAGCGGAACCCGCCGCGCCAATGCCTTGCCGTCGGGGTGCATGCTGGACGAGTACCGTATCGACTCCATCCTGGGCGCCGGAGGGTTCGGTGTCACCTACAAGGCGCTGGACACCCATCTGGAGACTTGGGTGGCCATCAAGGAATACTTTCCGGTGGAATGGTCGTTCCGCGACTCCAACGGGGTGACGGTTCACTCCAATACCCAGGGAGACACCAGCGCCACCGAGGGGCAGGCATCGGATTATCTGTGGGGGCTGGAGCGCTTTCTCGACGAAGCGCGGGTGCTGGCGCGGGTCCAGCATCCGTGCGTGGTGCGGGTGAAGCGGTATTTCCGGGCCCACGGCACCGCCTACATCGTCATGGATTTCGAGGAGGGCGAGCCCCTGAGCGCCGTCCTGCAGGATGGCGAGACGCTCGGCGAGAACGAGGTGCGCGGTCTGCTGGAGGACGTGCTTCCGGCCTTGCAGGCGGTTCACGAACAGGGCTATCTGCACCGCGACATCAAGCCGGCCAACCTGTACGTGCGGGCCAGCGACCGCCGGGTGATGCTGATCGACTTCGGCGCGGCCCGGGAGGCTCTCGGGCGCCACAGCAAGAGCGTGACCAGCCTGGTCACGCCGGGGTATTCGCCGCCGGAACAGTACACGACTCGCAACGACCGCTATGGGACCTGGACCGACATCTACGCCCTCGGCGCGGTGTTGTACCGTTGCGTGACCGGCCACACCCCGGCGGAAGCGGCCGAGCGGTTGCTGGAAGACAACCTGGAACCGGCGGTTCGGGTCTGCGCTGGCCGCTACAGCACCAACCTGCTCCGAGTGATCGACCAGGCGCTGGCGGTGCGACCGGAACAGCGGTTTCAAATCGTGGCCGAGATGCAGGCCGCGCTGGGCGGTTTGGGGGACGATGACGGCGATGAAACCGTCATCATGGCGCCGCTGACCAAGTCCGGCAGGCCGGTTCCGGCACCCGGACCGACGCGCGAGGGCGAGTTGTCCGGCGGGCCGGTGGAGCGGGGTGACAGCAGCGGCTGGCTGGACCTCACCCAACCTCCCACTTCCCGGAGTCAGCCGGCCAGGCAGCGGCTGAGCGTTCTGCAAGCGCCACCACCGCGGAGGACCGGCGCGTCTTGGCGACGGCTGGGCGTCCTGGCCGGCGGTACTCTGGCGCTGGCGGCGCTGGCGGCGACCGTCGTCTGGTTTTGGCCGTCCGGACCGACGCCGGGGAAGGAGCCGGCGACTTCCTTCAGTCCCGGCCGGAAGGACCATCCGGCCGAAACGTCGGTTGCTCGTCCCTCTGAATCCACCGTCGGAGCGCCAGCACCATCCGCTCCGGCTCCGGATTTCGCCCCTCCCAGGATGGCGACCGAGGCGCCGACGATCGCGCCGCCATCCTCGCCGCCGGTATCCGGCATCGCGGTCGATACCCGAGCCACGCTGCCATCCACCGGTTCGCCGGCCGTGGAAACGGGGGTCGCGCCGCCGCCGCTCGCGACGGAACCCTTCGCCCCTCCGCCGCAAGCGGGGGATCGGGCCGGCGCCGAGCCGGCGCCGGTTCCGGAAACTCGCGATATGAGCGGACAACCGGCTCCGATCCAGGAGCCGGCCGTCGGAGGTCCGCCGGAACCTTCAGTTCGAACGGGGAGCGAACCCGCGGTGGCCGATACGGTTCCCGCCGCCACCGGATCTGGAGCCGACCACTCGACCGGGCCGGGGGCGAAACCGGCCACCGACCTGAAACCACGGGCGGCCGAAGCGACCCCGGCCCCGCCACCGATCACCCGGCAGAGAACCGACCGGAGGCGGAGGAAACAGTCCGCCGTTGTGGTGCCCGCCGAGCCTGCTCAGCCCAAGCCGGCGCCCGTGGCGCCAAGACGACTCAATCCATGGGATGCACCCACCGACACGGGATTCAATCAGAAATGAAATTCACCCTGTGGCCATTTTCGCGACGTCGCGGCAATCAGCCGCAAACGGTATTGATGCGGGCACGGTTCATTCGCACCGATGCGCCGGGCAAGGGTGACCTGCGGCTACGCTCGCCCTTGTGTCGCCTGGGCCGGTCGCCCGATAACGATATCCGCTTCGACAACGATTCGGTTTCCGGCCACCATGCCGAGGTTTATCATCTGCCTGATGGCACCTTCCAGGTCTGCGATCTTGAATCCACCAATGGGACTTGGGTGAACGGGCAGCGCATTCGCAGCCAGGTTTTGAAGAATGGCGACGTGGTGGAACTGGGCGAAGTGCGCCTGCACTTCCGGACCAGCGATGCGTGAGCGGTTGCCGACGGCGTCGCATGTGAATCAGGAGAAACCGGCATGTCTCTGTTTCGCGGCTTTAAAAAGGGACCACCCCCACCCCCAGCTCCGCCGGATGATCGGACCCGTATCATCACCCGTTCCGATTCGGCGGCCAAATCCGCGCCCGCTTCGGGGGCGGTTCCAGGCTCGGCGGCCCGGAGTCCGGCAGCCCCGGAGCCGCGAGCGGCGGTTCGCGATGACCTGACCGATCTGATCGTGGGCTGGCTGGTGATCGTCGCGGGTCCGGGGCGGGGTAAGGTGCTGCCGCTCGGTTACGGCGTCAACGACATCGGCCGAAGCGTGGGGGCGCGGGTCCGACTGGATTTCGGCGATGCGGCGGTCGCGCCCACCAATCACGCGGCGATCATTTACACCGCGCGTTCCCGCTGCTTTTATCTGGCTCAGTCGGTCGACGCGGAAATCTGGCTGAATGGCCATCCGGTTCGGAAGTCGGTCGAATTGACCGGTACCGAGACCTTGCGGCTGGGTCAGACTCACCTGCGGTTCGTGCCACTGTGCGGTCCGGATTTCGACTGGCGCGAAAGTGACTGACGCCAGGAGGATGGCATGGCGGCGTGGGTTCACGATGAAGGCATGGCGCAAGGCGGCCGTATGCGGCAGGAAGACGATTATGGAGTCTTCGAATTGCCGCCGGAACTGGAGGCGGGGGATTTGCTGCTGGTGCTGGCCGATGGCATGGGCGGCGAACAGGGCGGCGCCTTGGCCAGCGGCCTGGCGGTTCGCGTTTTCGTCGAAACCTACGATACCGTGGCCGCCGTCACCATTCCGGAACGTCTCGAGCGTACCCTGGCGTGCGTCAACCAGCGGATGGCGCGGGAGGTGGCGACCGATCCGGAAGGACTGAGCGGGATGGGCTGCACGCTGCTGGCCGTGGTGCTGGCGGAGGAAGGGCTGTACTGGATCAGCGTGGGCGACTCGCCGCTGTGGCTGTGGCGGCGGGGACGCCTGTACCGCATGAATCAGGATCACGCCTACCGCAGCGTGCTGGCCAACCAGGTGAGCGTCGGGGAGATGAGCGCCGCGGAAGCCGCCAGCCACCCCGACCGCAACGCGCTCATCAGCGCCGTCACCGGCAACGATCTGGAACTGGTCGACCTGCCCCGCCAGGCCTACGCCCTCGAGCGCGACGATCAGATTCTGCTGGCCAGCGATGGCGTGCTGACGCTGAACGATCGCGAGATCGCCTCGGCGCTGACCGGTGCCGGTCGAGGGGAGTCTCCCTGTCAGCGACTGCTGGCGGCCGTGGCGGCCTGCCAGCGCCCCCATCAGGACAATATCACTGTGTTATGGGCCCGGTCGGCGTCGTATAGAGCCGCTCCTTTTTGGCCCCGTCTGTGGCATCGACTGTGGGAATAGGCGCCGGCCGCGGGGATGGCCGGCATCCTATTCGGGATCGGCGGCCATCGCCGCGTCGAGCCAGCCCAACAGATCGGCCGGCCGGTCCAGGACTCCAGCGGCGCCCCACTCCTCCGGCCGGTCTTCGGCGCTCAGGTAGCCAAACCCCGCCACCAGCGTGATCATGCCGGCCTGGTTGCCGGCCCGAACGTCGCGTTCGGCGTCGCCCACGTATACCGAGCGCGCGGGCGTCGCGCCCGCGCGCTCGCAGGCGTACCACAGCGGTTCCGGGTCCGGTTTGCGCTTGCTCAGGGTGTCGCCGCTGACCACGCAGGCCGCCCGCGACCAGAGATTCAGCGCCTTCATCAGCGGTTCGGTCAGCCAGCCCGGTTTGTTGGTGACCACTCCCCAGCGAATGGCATGGGTCTCCAGATACGCCAGCACCTCGGCCATGCCTGGAAACAGCGCGGTCTCGACCGCGATCGCCGCGCGGTACAATTCCAGGAACCGCCGGTTCAGTTCGGCGTAAAGCGGTTCCTCCGCCTCCAGCCCGAAGCCGGCCTTCAGCATGCCCGGCGAACCCTGCGAGACCGTGGGCCGGATGAGTTCGAACGGAAGATCCGGGACTCCCCGTTCGCGCCGCAGTTGGTTGATCGCCGCCGCCAGATCGGGGGCGGTATCCAGCAGGGTGCCGTCCAGGTCGAACAGCACGCAGTCCGGCGGCCCGATGGCGACGGTCATTCCAGTGCGTCCGGCCGGCAGTGGGCCATGTAGTTGACTTCCACGCCCGGTCCCAGCCAGTAGCGTCGGGTCAGCGGGTTGTAGTGGAGGCCGATCAAATCCCGGATGGTCAGTCCGGCGGCCCGCGTCCAGTCGTCGAGTTCGGAGGGACGGATGAATTTGCGGAAGTCGTGGGTGCCCCGGGGCAGCAGTCGCAGCAGGTATTCGGCCCCGAGGATGACGAACAGGTAAGACCTGGGATTGCGGTTGATGGTGGAGAAGAAGACGTGGCCGTCGGGTTTGACCAGCCGGGCGCAGGCCTGGATGGTCGAGGCGGGATCGGGGACGTGTTCCAGCAATTCCATGCAGGTCACCACATCGAAACTGGCCGGTTCGCTTTCGGCCAGTTCCTCGGCGGTGACGCGCCGGTAGTCCAGGACCGCGCCGGATTCCAGTTGGTGCAATTGCGCGACCGCCAGCGGTGCCTCGCCCATGTCGATGCCGAGCACCCGTGCGCCGCGCAGCGCCATGCTTTCGGCGAGAATGCCGCCGCCGCAACCGACGTCGACCACCCATTTGCCGTCCAGCCCGCCGGCCTGCTGGTCGATGTGGTTCAGGCGCAAGGGGTTGATGTCGTGCAGGGGCTTGAATTCGCTGTCCGGGTCCCACCAGCGGCTGGCAAGTTCCTCGAATTTGGCGATTTCCTGATAATCCACGTTCGGATTGGCAGTCGTCATGTCCTGTTCCACCGGAGGGCTGGAGGTTGGGGCGAAGGTTGCTGGAGGTTTGACCGATGGACGCCGCGAGTTACGCTCCGGGTCCGGCGCTGATTTTCCGCCGCCAGTCCCGCGCCCGCCGGATCAGTTCCGCCAGATCCAGCGTGGTGAGCCGGCGATCGGCCAGCAGGCGCCGGCCCGCCACCCAGACGTCGGTTACCTGATGGCGTCCGGTCGCGTACACCAGTTGCGAGATCGGGTGGTAGACCGGCTCGGTTTCCGGCGCGCCGAGATCCACGGCGACGATGTCGGCGGCCTTGCCCGGTTCCAGCGAGCCGGTTTGGTCGGCCAGGCCCAATGCCCGGGCGCCGTTCAGCGTCGCCATGCGCAGCACCCGCGCCGCCGGCAGCGCGGCGGCGTCGCCGGCCACGCCCTTGCCGAGCAGGGCTGCGGTGCGCAGTTCGCCGAACAGGTCGAGATCGTTGTTGCTGGCCGCGCCGTCGGTGCCGATGGCGACGTTGACGCCGGCGGCGTCGAGCCGGGCGCTCGGGCAGAAGCCGCTGGCCAGCTTGAGGTTGGATTCCGGGCAGTGGGCGACGTGGACGCCGGCTTGCGCCAGCCGGTCGATTTCGGCGGTTTCGATCTGGGTCATGTGCACCGCCAGCAGTCGTGGGGACAGCAGGCCGACATGTTCGAGCCGCTCCAGGGGCCGGCAGCCGTGCCGGGCCTGGAAGTCGGCGACCTCGGTGGCGGTTTCGTGGACGTGGATGTGTACCGGGATCTTCAGATCGTCCGCCAGCCGGCCGATCCGTTCCAGCGCTGGCGCCGATACGGTGTACGGCGCGTGCGGGGCGAAGGCGGCGCGGACCAGGGGATCAGTTTTCAACTGGTCGTGCAGCGTCAGTCCCTTGCTCAGGTACTCGTCCAGATCGCGGGCGTAGGCGGTCGGAAAATCGAGGGCGATCAGGCCGACGCAGGCGCGGATGCCGGCTTCGCGGGCGGCGGCGGCGGTGACCTCCGGGAAGAAATACATGTCGTTGAAGCAAATGGCGCCGCCGCGCAGCATCTCCGCGATGGCCAGCCGGGTTCCGTCGCGAACGAATTCGGGATCCACCCAGCGTGCCTCCGCCGGCCAGATGTGGTCTTGCAGCCACGCCATCAGCGGCAGATCGTCCGCCAGCCCGCGCAGCAGGGTCATGCTGGCGTGGGTGTGGGCGTTGATCAGGCCGGGAATCAGGACGTGGCGGTCGAGGCGCAGATCGGTTTCGGTGTTGTAGCGGGTCGCGGCTTCATCCTGGGGCAGGATGGCGAGAATGCGGCCGTTCTGGATGGCGATGGCGTGATGCTCCAGGACGCGGCCTTCCGGTTCGACCGGAACGATCCAGCGGGCCTGAAGCAGAGTGGCGATGGTTTGCGTCATGCACGGATCTCCGGACGGTGGCACGGGATTATAGCGGCGAACCGGGACGGCGCAAAAAAACGCCCCGGCGAACCGGGGCGCGGGTACGGCAGGTCAAACAGCCGGCGAGTTACTCGCGGCACATCTCCGTGATCGTGGTGACGTCCACGCGGCGATTCAGCGCGCGGCCTTCCGGGTTATCCTTGCCGTTCGGCAGGGTGTTGGGCGCGACCGGATTCAATTCGCCATCGCTGCTGACGGCCATCTTGGCACGCGGCACGCCCTTTTCGCCCAGGAAAGCGGCCACGGTATTGGCGCGGCGCCAGCCTAGCTTGTAGTTATACTGCTCGGTACCCTTGCTGTCGGTGTTGCCGACGATCTTGATCTTGGTGACCTTCTCGGCCCGATTGATGTCGGACGCCAACTGGGTGAGCCTGGCCACCCCCGTCGGTTTCAGATTGTACTTGTCGAACTCGAAGAGCGTGTCGGTGCCCAGCGTGACCTTTTCACACAGCGGCGTGGCCGGCGGGACCGCCGCGACGGCGCCGCATTCCGGAACGTTCTTCTCGGGCGTCCAGTACGGGGTGCGGATGCAGTTGCCGTAGGGATCCTTGACGATCCTGTCCCAGGGATCCACGGCGTAGATGCAGCCATACTTGTTGAGCGCGTGCGCCGGCATTGCGGCGAACAGCACCATGGAGGCAGCCAGACCCAGGCTGAGCTTATGCAGTTTCACTTTCATCGGTATACTCTCCCAAACAGGCACTAAAAATTCTGTGCACGGCACGTTAAGTCAGGTCGCGAGGACCGGGGTCGGTTGAACCGCGATCATCTACTCAACCAGTATACCCGAGCGGCAACCGCTGCGAGCGGTAAACCATCGGTCATGGTGTGTAATGATACAACGTTGTGTCAGAATTGCAAAAAATGTTGTGCCAACAATAAATAGCCTAATTTTGCGCGCTATCTCGGCATTTTGGCAAGGGATTTTTTTATATCCACCGGCATTGAGCATCGTTTGTCGTAAGCGCGCAACAACAAAATTTTTCTTCTCTCCCACCCAATTCCACCATCGGCGGAACTCACCATGTCGTATCCCCACGATCGCGTGCGTGCCATCGTCTGGCGCGGGGATGTCCTCGAACTCCTGGACCAGCGGTTGTTGCCCGGTGAATTGCGCTACCGGCGGCTGACGTCCTCGGCGGAGGTGGCGGAGGCGATTCGCGGCATGGTGGTGCGCGGAGCGCCGGCCATCGGCATCGCCGCCGCCTACGGGGTGGTGCTGGCTGCCCGCCACCGCCATGCCGGGGAACCGGATCGCTGGCGGGTTGCCATCGGCGAGGATCTGGCGTTGCTGGCGGCGTCCCGGCCGACCGCGGTCAATCTGTTCTGGGCACTGCGGCGGATGGGGCGGGTGATCGCGGAACCGGGCAAGGAGCCGTTGGCGCGGTTGCTGGCCGAGGCGCGGGCGATTCACGCGGAGGATATCGCCGCCAACCGGCGGATGGGTGAACTGGGCGCGGCGCTGTTGGGCGAGCGTGGGGCGGTGCTGACCCATTGCAACGCCGGCGCGCTGGCCACCGGTGGCTATGGCACCGCGCTGGGGGTCATCCGGCACGGCTACGCGGCGGGGTTGATCGGGCGGGTCTACGCCGACGAGACCCGACCGTGGTTGCAGGGCGCGCGTCTGACGGCTTGGGAGCTGGTGCGGGACGGGATTCCGGTGACGCTGCTGGCCGATGGTGCGGCGGCGACTCTGCTGCGGCAGGGTGAGGTGCGCTGGGTCATCGTCGGCGCGGACCGGGTGGCCGCCAACGGCGATGTCGCCAACAAGATCGGGACCTACGGCCTGGCGGTGGCCGCGCGCTATCACGGGGTGCGGTTCATGGTGGTGGCGCCGACCTCCACGGTGGATATGCGTATCGCCAGCGGCGCGGAGATTCCGATCGAGCAGCGCGCCGCCGAGGAGTTGCTGACCTTGGGCGGGCAACCGGTCGCCGCCGCCGGGGCCGAGGCGTGGAATCCGTCGTTCGATGTGACTCCGGCGGCGCTGGTGGATGCGCTGGTGACGGAGCGCGGAGTGGTGCTGGCCCCGGATGGGGCGAAGATGGCGCGACTGATGGCGGAGTAAGTGAATCGGGGTGGTGCTGGCGCTGCCGGACCTCGGCGGTCTTGACCCCGATTCACGATAAGGATCATTTCGCCGATCCCGCTGGCGCCTGATCCGGGAGCGCGCTTTCACTGGAGCGGGTGGAATTCGCGGGGGTTGCCGACGCACTCGCGGGGCGGTTGCCAATAATGCCTTGCTCGATCCGCTCCAGCATGTAGGGAAAGAACGGGTTGGAGGACATGCGCACCAGCGAATCGAGACTGACGATCAAGGTACCGCGTTCCCCTCGTGGGGCCACGGCGCCCAGGCTGACGCCATATTCGTCAAAAGGCTCCGGATGCATCCCGTACAGTGAATCGCTCAGGGGGAACGGCACCGCCACGTGCGAGAGCGAGAACACGCCCTTCGGATAGGACAAGCCCAATGCGCGAGTCTGCTCCTCCGTAGCCCCGGCTTCCGTCACGCGCTCCATTACCTCATCGCTGTCCGGATTGACGTTGGTGATGATCGTGGTTCTGAACGCACGCGGCGGGTCTGGCAGGATACGGTTGAGCATGGTGCTGGCGCTGGTGCGCATCAGCACGCCCAGTTTGGCATTACGATTCAGATCGAACAGCACCAGTTCGCTCCCGTTATTGGGAAGCTGCTGATACAAGGCGGTAATGATCGACCGCGTGCTGACGGTGAAATCGACCACGGATTGGAATGTCAAAATCGGCGGCAGCTCGCCGAGCTTCCCTTCCCTGGCGTATTGGGCGATCCGGGGTTGCAGGGCGCGGGTCAACAAGGACGACTGCCGGGCGCCATTGATTGGGAAGGAATTGTATTTAAAGGGATTGAACTCCGGCATCACACTCAGCCACGACGCTTTGGCGAAGGGTGGGAATACCGCCGGCCAACCGAATATCCCGGCAAACCGGGCCCATTCGGTGATGCCGATCATCGGCGCAATCAGCACAACACGTTCTGGACGGGTCAGTTTGGGGTCACCGACCGCGTCGAGCGCGTACTTCATCGCCAACGCGCCGCCGTTCGAGAACCCAATGATGTGCAGCGGCAACTCAGGGCCGATCCGCCGTCGTGCTTCCCGCACCGCCAGATGCGTCGCGGCGACCCAGTCCTCCCAATCAACATGAGTCAGTCCGGCGGGCACGGTGCCATGGCCCGGCAGGCGAATGGCGATGGAGACAAAACCACGACTCTGATAGAGCCGGGCGATATGGCGCAGGCTATAGGGCGAATCCGTCAGTCCATGCAAAAACACCACGGCGCCGACCGGCTTTCCCGCCGGCTCCAGAATGTAGGAGCGGTTCCAGTCGGTGGCGAACTTGCCCGGATAGATCGGGCTGCCGGAATAATAGCGATTGGATGAAACCTGATGTTCCGGGAGCAATTTTTCCGTGACGTTGACGCGCACGCTTTCAAAGATTTTTTGCTCGGCGGCCAGGTAATCGTCCCAACCGATCTTCGCGAGTTCCTTCGCGGTCAGTTCGGCGGGCGCATAGGTATGCCAAACCGCCAGTGGCTCTCCGCGCTGTGACTGCCAAGCGCGGAACACCAGCACGGCGACTACGCTGCTCGCCAACACCAGCATCACAATCTTCAACAGCTTAATCAGTTTCGCCCTCACCCTCTGGCTCCTCTTTGATCTTTGCACGGCCTGTGAAGGGGCTCGCGCGCTTGAAATACAAGCGTTCAGCCACCGCCGGCCTGAAACAAGGCAACCAGCGCGCCCTCGGCGGTGCGCAACTCCAGTTGCCGACCCTGGATCGCGTAGGTGGCCGCTGTCGGGAGCGCCTTGAGATATTCGCTTTCCTGCCGCATCACCCCATCAGGGCGGGGACAGGTCTTGCGCGTCGCCGCCGGCGCCTGGATGGTGATGGATGATCCCTGAGTGACATAGGTGGCCCGATAATGATTGCAGCCGGCCGACCCGCTCAGTACGCCGTCGGTACCAAATGTCGCCGTGATCTCACTACCGTCAATCAACGAGACGGCGGCGCCGCGGCCGTTGTTGTACGTGGTCGCCCGCCAGGTGACGCCCTTCAGCGCCACCGGTTGCCATGCCTTGAAGGTCGCGATCTTCCGCCCGCCAGCATCCAGCAAGCTGAGTTGACCGTCCTCGATTTGGTAAGCCCTCGTCGCCGCCAGCGCCGCCATGAACGGCTGTTCGACGGCCGTCTGGGGTTCGGGGCACGCCATCATCGTGCTCGCCGCCAAACCGATGGTCAGCTTGCCATCCTTTACGGTGTAACTGGTGGTGTAACGATTGCAGCCACCGCTGCCGCTCACCGAGCCGCTGGCGAAGAGTGCAGTGGCTTCGACGCTATCTGGAACGGCGTGAAGCTGACCATCCGTACGAGCGACCTGGGTCAATCGCCAGGTTGGGCCTTCAAGGGTGGACTTATCCGTCGTAAGGGCAGCCTTATCCATCGTGCAAGCCCACACTAAAACCGGCGCCGCGCAAACAACCCACATCCCCAACCAACGTCTATTCATTATCTTGCATCCTCGTTTCTTTTAAGTCTCCGCACCGGATTGGGGAAACTCCACGGAAACTTGCATCGTGCGGAACAGGAGCCAGAGACTCAGAATCAACACGGCCAACTCGGCGAAAACCAAAAGGCTTAAGGCCATTAGACTCATCATGTCGACGGCGGACACCCAACCCGCCGCGCCAGTATCGGACGTTTGGAACACGGGAACGCCCCCCTGAGGTGCCGCCAGGAAATAAAACAGCAGGTGCCCGGTCTCGATCACCATCACCATCATGGAAAACAGCAGACCGATACTACTGGCCACCAATCCCGTCCAGACCGATCGAATGACCGAGGATGCCGGCGGACACGATTGCGGATCCGCAATCCTGTTAGCCAGGCGGGTATGCCGGTGAAACCAGACGATGGTGAAGATCAGGATCAGTAAACTGGCCATCGTCAGGTATTCAACGACAGCCAGTCCGGCGCGCGGACCGGAAGGAGAGCGGGTGAAGACGAAGGCGTAGGCCATCAAGAGAAGGGGAATTGCCCCCACCACGATCTGCACCCAAAAACCAATCCGGCCCAGGCGGGAAAAGGTTTTGGCAAGGTTCCCGGTTCCCGACCGTTGGAGATTATCCATAAGTTTTTTCAGCATGATCATTCCTGCCTGTTTGGTGTTTGCTTTTGGAAGGTGCGAGCGGGCGATACCCACTCGACGCAAGACAGCGCCGATTGCCAAATCCGGCGAACGGCGCGGCTAAAGCTTAACGAATCTCAAATTCGGCGCGGCAACCATGGTCCACCCATACCCCGCGCCGGTTGTAACCCCAGGAACTGTTGAAGTGGCAAGGCGCTCTGCTCAGTTGCCGGATCAGGATCACCTCGTCTCGAACGTCCGCCCGGCATAAGTGGCGGCCGCTGCCTTCGGCGGAGCAGGTCAAACGCTCGCCGCGCCAGCGCTCGCCGCCGCCGATACGAAATTCGGCGCGACAACCGCGATCCACCCAAATGCCATCCCAGTCATAGCCCCAGGTCTGGTTTTTCCGGCACGCCGCGTTGCTCAACTGCCGCTGGAGCTGTACGCCGCCCCGGGTGTTGACGCGACAAAACTGGTAGCGGTTATGGATCGACTCGCAGGTGACATGACGCGGGCGAGCTTCGGCATCCCGAACCGGCAATCCGGTGAAAGCCCCTAACCATACGCAGCCCAGCAGGGCCGTGGTCAAGGTGATCCGTCTGGTTTTCATGGTTAATAATCCCCTCGGCTTACGTCATGGACTTCGATGGTGGTGTACCGGGATCAAGGTCCGGCGAACATCACGCCGCCCAGGATCAGGATCAGCGTCAGCAGGGACAGGCCCGCCACCGGCCATTGCCGCAGGACGCCTTCCACCCGTTCCAGGGCATCTCCCCATCGGACAATGACGCGCAGGGCGGGTTGCCCCGCGACCACGATGTCGCCTTCCGGTACCCGCGGCAGATATCGTCCCCAGCGCCAGAGTCCGAGCGCCAGTCCGGCGCCGATCAAAAGGGGCCATAGCCCCGCCCAGAGAATCTTCGTCTGGAGCGCATCGGACCACGCGTCGATTCCGGTTGCCGAATACAGCAGCCAGGGAACCACAAGAGCGGCAACGAACATGAACATCCAGGATAAAACCCATCCGACGGGCGCCGATGCCGACGGATCGGGCGAGGCGCTCGCCAGCAAACGATGGAGGAAATGCAGCATCAATAGTGTAGTCCCGATTGCCGACAAGGTCGCGAGCAGTTCCACCAGCCCGTCTCCCAGGACTGGTTTCACGGCCAGCTTCGCCAAAGCGCCACCGGTCAGGGGCAGCCCGCCGATCCCGAGGGCCAGGATCGCCGCAGGCGCCAGCACCCACCAGAGCCGACGTCCGCCCGTCGTGGCGATCACGCCCACGGCGAGGAACAGCGCGCCTTTCACCAGCAGATGATGGGCCGCGTAAAAGGACGCCACCCGCCCGGCCCCGGCATCACCCGCCGCAAGCCCCATGCCGATCACCGCGACGAGGAATCCCATCTGGCTCACGCTCGAATACGCGAGCACGATCTTCGGCCGCGACTGCGTGATTCCAATCACCACGCCATAAAAGGCGCCGAACAGTCCGAGCGCCGCCAGCGGCAGGCCAAAGTCCGGCAGCGCCACGTCGAGCGGCAGGAAGCGGATCAGCGCGAGGGCGCTCGCCTTGACGACGGCGCCGCTCATCACGGCCGCGGCCGGGATCGGCGCCGCGCCATAGGCCAGCGGCATCCAGAAATGCAGCGGCGCGAGGCCGGCCTTCATGCCGAGGCCGACGATCAGAAGCACCAGCGTGAGATCGCGCCACGGCGATGCGGGAATCGCGGCGGCGGCGTCGCGGATCAGCAGGCTGCCGTCCGGCGTCGCCAGCGCAAGCAGCACCAGGCCGGCGAGCAGGAACGCTTCGGCGATCAGCGCGAGCCCGAGGTAGACGGCGCTGGCGCGCAGGGCTTCCGCCGCGCCGCCCTGCAGGACGAGTCCGCTGGCGCCGACCGACAGCACCGCGAGCAGGAAGTAGAAGCCCACCAGGTCGGCGGCGAGAAACACGCCGATGCAACCGGCCAGCGTCATCAGCCAGCACACGACGAGGCCGCCGGCATGGGCCGCGCCTCGTAATCCCGTGGCGGCGTAGGCCCCCGCCGCGCTCCACAGGATCGCGGCGACCAGGAGCAGCATCCTCCCCGGTTCGTCCAGGGCGAACGACAGCGCGAATCGGGCATTGCCGAGCACGACGGGTGTGTCGTCGGCGAACAGAGCGGTCGCGAGCGCGGGGATCGGCGCGAGCGCCAGCAGCGGCGGCATGCGTTCGCGAATAGCCGGCGCGATGCAGGCCAGCAACAGCGCAAACGGCACGCCGACGGCGGCGATCAACAGGCTGGAAGTCGTCATGGCGACCCGATCCCCGGCACGACCGCCCGGCCGATCCCCGCCACGTCCACCGGGCAGAATACGGCCATGCCGAGCAGAAACGAGCACAGGGCCAGCGCCAGCACGGCCACCTGCTGATAGCAGGGAACGCTCGCCTTCGGGGTCCAGCCTTCGGGCGCGGGCGCCAGCGCGCGCACGACGACGATGAAGACGTAGGCGCTGGTGAGCAGGCCCCCCACCAGCATCACCAGCGCCCACCACCACTGCGCGGTCGTGATGGCCGCCGAGACCAGCAGCCACTTGGCGAGAAATCCTCCCGAGGGGGGTAGCCCGATCAGCGAAGCGCCGCCGAGGGCGAAGGCGACCACGGTCATCGGCAACGCCCGCGCCACCCCCCGCAAATCGGCGATGCGATCGTGGCCGAGCGTCGTGTAGATGAGTCCCGCGGCCATGAACATCGCCGCCTTCGCGGTGGCGTGAGAGATCGCCTGCAACAGACCGCCGTTCACGGCCGCCGCGCTGTCGAGCTGGGCGGCGGCGAGTCCGGCCGCGAGCGGGAACATCAGGAACAGATAGCCGATCTGCGCGACCGTCGAGTACGCGATCAGCAGCTTGAGCCGCGCCTGCCGGAGCGCGACGATGTTGCCGACCAGAATGGCCGCCGCGCCGAGCGCCGCCAACGTCTGCGCCGACGGCACCGTCACCACGCCCGCGAAGACGTCGAGCCAGAGCCGCACGGCGAGAAACCACGAGCCCTTGATCACCAGACCCGACAGCACGGCGCTCGCCGCCGCCGGCGCGCCCGCGTGCGCCGGCGGCAGCCAGAGGTGCAAGGGAAAGAGGGCGGTCTTGGCCAGCAGCCCCACCGTCATCAGCGCCGCCGCGGCCCAGGTGACCGGTTCGGGGTGGACCCGCGCGGCGAGCAGCACAATGTCCAGCGTGCCATACGCGCCGTACAGCAGCACCGCCCCCAGCAGGTAGAGCACCGAGCCGAACAGGGCGTACAACAGATACCGCAGCGCGGAACGCAAGGTTTCCGGGCTGCCGCCGAGGCTGACCAGCGGCACGCCCGCGAAGGTCAGGAGTTCCAGCGCGACGTACAGCGTGAAGAGGTCTCCGCTGACGAACACCAGGTTCAGCGAGCCCCATACGGCGAGCAGCAGCAGCCAGAACAGCAGCGGCGCGCGCGCCTCGCGCACGCCCGGGGGCGTGCCGAAGTCGGCCCGTGCGTACGCGCCGATGCCGCCGATCACCACCGCGACGGCCAGCAGCATGACCACGGCCAGGCCGTCGGCGCGCAACGCGACGCCCAGCGGCGGTGCCCAGCCGCCCAGGAGGTAGACCACGGCAGCGCCGGATCGCGCCAGCGCGTCGGCGATGGCGATGGCGATGGCGAGTCCGGCCACGAGGGTCGCGAGCGCCACCCGCCGGGCGCCGCGGCCGCCGAGAACCATGCCGGCCAGCATCCCGACAAACGGGACCAGCACCGCCAGCACCAGCAGCAGCCCGCCGGGGGTCGTCACATCCGGGGTCGAGAGGGAATGCGGCATCGTAATCGTTCAGTTCCCTCTCCCCCTGTCAAGGGGGAGAGGGCTAGGGTGAGGGGGTTACGCGGCATCTAGGCGTCCACAGGATCGGTCGGCGCCTTGGCCGGCGCATCCGGGGCCAGGGTGACCGAGCCCGCTTCGTCGAACAGTCGCCGCACCAGCGCGACGGCGAGCGCGGTCGCCGAGAAGGCGACGACGATGCCGGTGATCAGCAGCGCCTGCGGCACCGGATCGCCACCTATTCCGAGTGCCGCGCCCCGGCGTGCGATGGCGCCGAAGAGCAGGAACACTCCGCTGCCGATCAGGTTGAACGCGAGGATCTTGCGCAGCGGCTGCGGGTTGACGATCAGGCCGTACAGGCCGACGCCCACGAGCGCCACGGCGCACAGTCCAAACAGGGTCGGCGTGTTCACTGGGGGGGCATCCGTTGCGGCGCGCCGGCCACCAGCAGGGCCAGCGTCAGCACGAGCGTGGGCATCAGCGCGATCTCGATGGCGACGATCAGCGGTTTCGCATAGCCCTCCGGATAGGCGAGCACCGCTCCCGCGGTGATGGCGCCCGCGAAGCCGATCGCGATGAACACCAGCGGTCCGATCACGAGCAAAATCCGCAACCAGGTTCGGCTAATCGGCGGCGTGTCGGCGAGACCGGCCCAGATGACCAGCAGCCACATGGCCGCCAGAATCGTGGCGCCCTGGAACTTGCCGCCGGGAAGATCCGCCCCAATCCAGAAGATGTAGAGACCCACGATGATCCCGATCGGCGGCAGGAGCCGGGCGAGATAGGCGAGGACGCCGTCGGGATCGACAGGGCGCCGTGGTCCCGGACAGCCACCCCAGGCCCGGTCGGGCGCCAGCGACCACACGCCTAGCAGCGCCAGCAGCACCACGATGGCTTCGAGCAGCGTGTCCATGGCGCGAAACGCGAGCAATACCGCGGTGACTGGATTGCCGACCCCGGTCGTGGCCAGGCTTGCGGTGGCGGCGGGGGCGAGCGTGGGCGCGGGATCGGGTAGCGCCAGGACGCCGACGGCAAGCGCCGCTGCAGCGATGGCGGCCAGGACCGCGGCGAGCATCCGGGTGAGAGCACCGGGGTATTCGGCGCGCGCCGCCGCCTCCGTCCCGCGCAGTCGGGCCGCGGCGCCGATCAGCAGGGCGCCAGTCAGACCGCCGCCGATCGCCGCCTCCGTCAGCGCCACGTCCGGCGCGGCGAGGCGTATCCAGACCAACGCCAGCAACAGCCCGTAGGCCACGAAGCCAATCACCGCGCCGAAAGTATCGCGCACGGCGATGATCCAGCCGGCCACTGCCAGGACGAGCAGGGTCAGGCTGATGTCGACCGCCAGGGCCAGGGTCATGGGGTCAGCCGCCCGCGCCGCGCCGCCCGCGCCATGAGCTGGCCGACCGTCGCCCCGGCCAGCAGGGCGAACAGCCAGATCGCGATCAGCTTGATGCCATCGAGCGGCCGTTCGACCTGCGGCAGCAGGCCCATCACCACCAGGCCGAGACCCAGGTTATCCGCCTTGGTCAAGGCGTGGAGGCGGGTGAGCGTGTCAGGAAAGCGCAGCAGCCCGACCGTGCCGGCGAAGAAAAAGAAGGCGCCGGCCGAGACCGCGGCGATCGTGAAAATGTCCAGGACGAGGCTCATTGACGATTGGTCTCCTGGGAGTCGTCGCCCTCCGAAGGGGAGGCGCTCCGCACGAAGGCCACCGAGGCGAAGGCGGCGAGCAACGCCAGGGTCAGCGCCACATCGAGCACTGCCCGGGCTTCGGTGGCCACGCCCAGCAGCAGCAGCGCCGCGATGCCGCC
Organism: Candidatus Competibacter sp.; assembly: GCA_031732855.1. Lineage (GTDB taxonomy): Bacteria > Pseudomonadota > Gammaproteobacteria > Competibacterales > Competibacteraceae > JAVMKJ01. The sequence goes on along the minus strand of JAVMKJ010000013.1, from coordinate 1,900 downwards.
GGTGCCGAATAATTGCGTCGCCATCATCCGATCCGCATCCTCCGGCCCGCGCAGGATACGGACCAGGCCCAGGGCCACCGTCGCCAGCACGAAGACGGCGGCGGCGAGCAGAAAATCAGGTATCGTCATGCGTTCCACCCAGCGCGCGGATCAACAGGCCCTCGTCGATGGCGAGTTGCGCCGCCACCGGCTGTGCGACATCGAGGCAATGATAGAGGAGCGCGCCGTGGTCGTCGACGCCGGCCGGCAGCGTGCCCGGCAGCACGCTCGTCAGCGCGCCGAATGTATTGCAGGCCGGGCCGGGGGAGAGGCGCACCGGATAGACGACGAACCCCGGTCGTAACGGCAGTCGCACGGACAGCGCCCGCCGGGCGACGTCCACGCCTCCCATGATGGACTCCTGCCCAAAGCGCAGCGCGAGCCTGGCCAGGGCAGCGTACCGCAACCGGCCACCGCCGGGTGGCAGCAGGCGCAGGCTGGTCCAGGTCGCGGCGGCGGCGGCGCAGAGCCCAGCCACCAGATCGGCCGGATTGGGGCCGATCAGCAGCAGCCAGAAGCCGAAGAAACCCGCCCCTCGGGCCATTGCGGCGCGCATGGAAATTGTTCTCATCGGCTTCCCTCCAGCAAGGGGGCATTTTGTCATTGTTAAGAGGCTGTCAAAAAACGGCTTTCGCAAAATCAGGGTGTTATGGGTGTAGGAGCCTGCTTGCGGGCGATTTCGGCGGGCTATCAGCTCCTACAATCAATCACTTGGTTTTTAGACGGCCTCTAACTGATCGTAGGAGCGAGATTACTCGCGAGATGAAAGTCAGCCATCGCGACCAAAGCCACTCCCACATACAAGCCATTGATTTAATAATATTCAATTTTTGGACAGCTTGTAAGTCCGCATCCGGAGCCGCCACCTCGGCGATTTCCGGGCCGAGCAGGATGGCCAGGGGGCGGGTATGGGGATTCGCGTCCAGGGCGATGACGACGGCGGCGGTCAGGGGCACCGCGAGGAACATGCCCACGGTGCCGAACAGCCAGCCCCAGAACAAGAGCGAGATAAAGATCGCCAGGGTGGAGACCCCGAGTCCCTTCCCCATGATCCGGGGTTCGAGCACGTTCCCGATCCCGGTGTTGATGACCAGATAGCCGATGGCCACGAGCAGCGCCGTCCACGGACCGGTCTGGATCAGCGCGAGCAGGACCGGGGGGATCATCATCAGGATGTTGCCGAGCACGGGCACGAAATTCAGGAAGAACGCCAGCACCGCCCAGAGGATAGCGAAATCGATGCCGAAAATCCGCAGCAAAAGCCACACGCAAACCGCGGTGCCGAGGCTGGTCAGGGTCTTGATTTGCATGTAGCGGTTGACGGTGTCCAGCAGCCGCTTCAGGCGCGCCTCGCCCTCTTCGGTCACATGAAAGGCCGCCCGCAGCTTGGTGGGGATCGCGGGCGCCTCGAGCAGGATAAAGATCGTTAATAGCAGGACCAGGAAACCCAGCGCGAAGATGCCGCTGGCGTTGGACAGGAACAGCCTGGCGCCTTGAACCAGCATATCCGGATTCAGCAGGTCTGGTATCGCCTCGCTGGAACCACTGGCGCCCACGCCCTCCAACCAGCCGCCGAATTGGTGGCTGAACGTCATGAACCGCTCTTGATAGGTCGGCAGGCGGTCCCTGAATCCTTCCACGGCCCCGGTGGTCACCAGCGCGAGCAGGCTGCCGACATCGAGCAGGACGAAGGTGATCGCCATCAGGGCGCCCCACTTCGGAACCCCGCGACCGCGCATCCAACGCAGCATCGGGGTCGTCACGATGGCGACGAATACCGCGAGCAGGATGGGCGCCAGGATCGATGCGGCGGACTGAAGGACGGTCACCACCAGGGCGAAGGCCCCGGCGACGAGCAGGC
>JAVMKJ010000012.1:0-7770 GCA_031732855.1 Candidatus Competibacter sp. | reverse complement strand
AGTTATCCACAGGCAGAAGGCGAGGGGAAGCTGCACACCCGTTGCACCTTACGGTGCGATCAAAAAATGACCGATTCATAGATAACATGCTGACATAGAAAGAAATATTATGTATAATAATGTAAAACATTAGTATAATATTGTCGTACATGAATTTTTATATCAACCATATCAATGAGTTGCCATGACAAGCTCCAAGCCGAAACTCACCAACCTCATCTGCCTTCGCCTGAATGAAGGCACGGTAGCGGCGATCCAAAAATCGGGGCAAAACACGAGCGATTGGCTGCGGCAAGCAGCGCAAGCCAGAATCGACCAGGAGAGAGGAAAGGAACCCGCGCTCGGCAAACTCGAAAAGCAGGTCGATAGCCTGCAAAAAGAAATTGCCCGGCTCCAGCAATCGGAGGCCATCACGCAAGTGGAGCTGGCGGACATCGGAAAAGCACTGGTCGCGAACCGAAACCACCAAGCCACTTTGGAAGCCAATCAGGTCGAATTGCAGCGCACGCTGCTTGCAGTGGAAAACAGCATCAACAACACGCTGGTCGCACTCGGCCCGACGCTGCTGGCCGCGATCCACCAGCAGATCGATCAGCATGCGCAAGCGGCTCTCGATGCGGCCAAGGCCAAGGAGGAACGGCTACGCGCCTTGGTCCCTCCCGCACCCCCACGAACCCGACTGTAGGAGCGCGCGCCATTGAATGCCAAGCCGACCCAGCCCGCTACCCACGCCGAGGCGAGCGGCGCCAGTGCCGGAACCGATCCTTGGGTTGCCAAAATCAAAGCCGTCGAGTCCCGCGCCATCGAACGATCCCGGCAACGGCGAGGGCAAGCGACCCAAGAGTCGCTGCCTCTTTCCCCGGAGGCGTTTTACGCCCCGTTACCACTAGCCAAAGTGGTCAAGCTCCCGATTTGGCCGGAAGGGTCCAGAGGCACCCCGAACAGCTTTTTGCGCAGTGCCCTGTTCGCCGCCATTCAAGGTAAAGAGCGGAGGGCGCTCAGGGGTGAATTGCTGGCCTCACAGTCTGGGATAGAAATACGTTTTACCGGCTGGCAGCTAGACCAATACGATTTGGATGTGTGGGAGCAGGCTATGCAGCTAGCGGCCAAGCATCCCTTGGGTAATGTGTGCGTTTTCAAGATCAAGGCGTTTTTGCGGGCGCTCGGTCGCCAAGACGGCAAGTCGGAGCGGGATTGCCTGATGGATTCCTTCCGCCGCATCGCCGCGACTTGCGTCGAAATCAAGCAAGGCCCGCACACCTACGGCGGCAGCATGTTGGAGTTCTGGCGCGATGAGGAGACTGATATTTACCAACTACGACAAAACCCAAAAATCATGGCCCTGTATCACGCGGGATGGACAGCGATTGACTGGGAGCTGCGCCGCAAGCTGCGCCGAAAGCCTCTGGCGCTATGGCTTCACGGTTGGTTTTCCAGTCACGCTGAGAACTACCCGGCCAAGGTTGAGACCATCCGGCAGTTAAGCGGTAGCCGGAACAAGCAAAAATCAAGTTTTAGACGGCAGCTTGGGTTGGCTCTTGCTGGCCTTCAGGCTGAAAATGTGATTACAGATTGGGCGATAGACCCCAAGACCGATCTTGTAACCATCGAACGAATGCCAAGCGACCCGCAGCAGCGCCACCTTAGCCGCAAGTCCATCAGAACCCGAAAACCGTCTTGCTAGGGGTAGATCAAGCAGTCGTGTCACCAGCCGCCATTTCGATCACGGCAATGGCACCCTGGCGTTCACGTCCAAATTGTTCCGGTTTGGATGAGGCCGCCTGACGTCTAGGATGGCGCGTGACATACGAGCGCTGTGACTCCTGCAGGGGAGACTCAACAGCCGGACCGGACGGCGAGCATCGGCCCATCTCACGTATTTGTCATGTCAGCTTTGACACTGCACACGCGACGGCAGCCGACCCAAAGCTGTCATTGTTTCCCGGTTAGATTGCTATAAATTTTGTGGGCAATTTCTACCCGTTCAGCATTGGGGTAGTTTTTATTGGCCAGCAACACAACCCCGAAGCGCTTTTCAGGCACAAACGCAACATAAGCACCGAAGCCGTTGGTAGCACCAGTCTTGTTAACCCACACATTGCTGTTAGGTGTGGCTGCAGGAACCTTAGCGCTTACTGGGGTTGGATTCAGGATAAGTTTGGGAGCATTGCCTTCTTGCAGCATAGGCAAGTCAACAGGCATTGCATACTCCTCCCAGATGAGGTCTTGAGTCATCTGGCCTACGCTGAAATAGCTCTTGCGGGTATTGTTTAAAGCCGATTGCAGCATGCTATCCAAGGGCAACATGCCCATGTTGGCCTTCACAAAGGTGATCAGGTCAGTAGCCGTGGTTTTGATGCCGTAGGCTTCACTGTCCAACATGCCTGGATTGACACGCACAGGCTTCTTATCGTTGTTGTAGCCCCAAGCGTAGCTGGACATCTTCTGTGCAGGGATGCTCAGATAAGTGCTAGTCAAACCGAGGGGCTGGAAAATGGTTTGAGTCATGGCGGTGCTGAAATCTTGCCCCAAACTTTTCGCCGTTATCCACCCTAAAGCACCGATGCTTGGGTTTGCATAAGTACGCATCGTGCCGGTTTTGTACGCAGGCTTCCAGGTGCGGAGGTATTCCAGAAGCTGCTCCCGAGTTTGGACTTCATCAGGCACCTGCAGAGGAATGCCGCCAACGGTGTGCGTTCCAAGATGGAAAAGCTGCAAGTTACCGAAGTCCGTACCAGACAACTCAGGCAAATACTTTGCTGCTGTATCGGTCAGTTTCAGCTTCCCAGTGGCTTCTGCGTGCGTCGCCAGTGTGGCTGTGAAGGTCTTACTGATAGAGCCAATCTCAAAAATCGTCTCGTCAGTTACCGGTGTTTGTTTCTCAACATCTGACACGCCATAGTTTAAGACATAAGTCTTGTCCCCCAATACCAATGCCACAGCCATACCAGGAATCTGGTTCTTTTCCATGGCAGGCAGCACGGCTGCAGAGATGGCTTTCATTGCTTCAGCACTGGAAATTTCAGCAGCATTGACAGCCGAGCCAAGACCAAAGACAGCGGCTGTCAGAAGGACAGTAAACAGACGGTTTTTCAATTTTTACCTTACGGGTGAAGGAGGAAAGCCAACGCTGGCACTTGCGATGCAATTGAGTGCTGTAGCGCTACGAGCTGGGGATTCTAAAAAATTTGATAGCAAATTGGCTCGGCATCGCGGAGCGATGAGTGACTGCTTCTGGCCGCCTGCCGCCGACCGCGGTCTGGCTCGAAAGCAGTCTGTCAACGCGCCGTTTCATTGTTGCCATGATCATCTCTTAATCGCGCACAGGCGGCCACAGGCGGGCCGTATGAACCAGCGTCAGTATCCACACCGTTTCGCCGTCGATCTGGTACACCAGGCGATAGCTTTCGTGCGGGATCAACTCGCGGGTCCCGGGAATCTTTCCCGGCTTGCCCAGCATGGGGTGCTGGATCAACCGGGCGGCCGCGTCGCTGAAAATCTCATCCATCCGGGCCGCCGCGCGCGGATTGTCGGCTGCGATGTAGTCCCACACATCGGCACGGTCTTGCTGCGCTTCGGGCGTCCAAACAACTCTCACGACTGGCTCGCCACACTGGCACGCCGTGCGGAGAATTCGGCCTCAACTTCATCGTTCGATCGCCCCAATCCAGCGCGCATTGAAGCCCGGCCGGCCTCGACCTTGCGGCGCAGGAACTCGTCGTACTCGCGCGACTTGCGCTGGCTCTGAATGAACTCGCGCATCAACTCGCGCAGCACTTGCGACGCCGGGCGATGGGCCGCCTCGGCTTCGGCCATGAACTCGGCGCGCAACTCGGGATCCAGCTTCATCGTGAAAACAGCTTGTTTTGACATGATCGGGGCCTCCTGCCACTTGATACTAACAAAGTATATACGCCGTCATTACTAAGCGCTATTCATAGAACGCTGCAAGGCGGGCGTGCGCTATGCCAAGGCCTGTCGGAAAACATTTGTTTGTCGACAGATCTTCAACAGCCCTCTGCACCAAGCTCCGAGTGGCCGCAAAATTGTGCGGAAAACTCTGTCGCCAGACGCTACCATGCGGAAACCTCTTCTTGATGGTTTTCCGCTTATGCTGGTAGGTTACATGCGTGTGTCGTCGGATTCCGACCGGCAGAGCACGGATTTGCAGCGCGATGCGCTGCTCGCCGCGGGCGTCGATGCGCGGCATCTGTTCGAGGATCATGCTTCCGGCGCGAAGGATGACCGTGCGGGCCTGGCGCGGGCGCTCGAATTCGTTCGCCCCGGCGACGTGTTGGTCGTGTGGAAGCTCGACCGGCTCGGCCGTTCACTGTCGCATCTGCTCGCCCTGGTGACCTCACTCAAGGACAAGCGGGTGGCGTTCCGCTCACTGACGGAGAACCTGGACACCACCACGCCATCGGGCGAGTTTCTGTTCCAGGTGTTCGGCGCGCTCGCTCAGTACGAGCGCGCCTTGATCCAGGAGCGTGTCGTTGCCGGCCTGGCTGCTGCCCGCAAACGTGGCCGGATCGGCGGCCGGCCGCAGGCAATCACCGGCGAGAAGCTGGATGCCATTATCGCCGCGCTCGAAGGTGGCATGTCCAAGGCGGCCGTGTGCCGCAACTTCGGCGTGAAGCGGACCACCTTGATCGAAACTCTGACGCGGGCCGGCTGGCCCGCGTCAGTGCCCCCAGGAGCGTAGCGGTATGGCGGACGGCGGCGGCAGTACGGAAGATCAGTGGGTATTGGCGCCAGCCGAACGCGAACTGGTGATGACCAAAAACCGGGCGAACCGGTTGGGCTTTGCCATCCTGCTGACCTTCTTCCGCGATCGCGGCCGTTTCCCGCGCGACGAAACCGAAGTCGAGGTACAGGGCATAGCCGCGCTCGCCAAACAACTTGACGCACCCGCGCCCCTCGACGGCGAAGCCTTCCTCACGGGCCGCACTGCCGAGCGGCTGCGCGGCGAAATCCGTGTGCGTTTCGGCTTCCGCGAAGCGACGGTGGCCGATGCCGAGATGCTGACGGAGTGGCTGCGTGATCATGTTGCCGGAGAAGTTGGCGGTGACATTGAGCCGATGATCGAGCGGCTGGAAGCGCGCTGCCGCGAACTCGCCATCGAGCCGCCAACGCCCGAGCGGATGGAGCGGCTTGCGCGCAGCGCGTTGCGTGCCCACGAAGACCGTTTCCACAAAAGCGTCTTTGAACGCTTGCCGCCCCCGACCCGCGAGCGTCTGGATGCCTTGCTGCGCCCAGAGAAGACCGACAGCGAGGAAAGCGCTACTGATGCTCAAGGGGAAGCCGCCGGCAGCGCCCCGGCCGTTCTGCTGAAGCTGCGCGGCAGTCCTGGCCGTCCCGGCCTTGCCAGCATGCGGGACGAACTGGAGAAGCTGGAACTGATCCGTGGCATCGAGCTGCCCGCCGATCTCTTCGATCAAGCGTCATCGCGCGACCTGGAACGCTGCCGGCAGCGCGTATCGGTCGAGGTTCCCCGCGACCTGCGCCGACATCCCGATGGAGCGCGCCTCACCTGGCTGGCCGCATTCGTCTACCTGCGCGCCCGCAGCCTGACCGACGACCTGGTGGACTTGCTGATCGAGACCATCCACCAGATCGGCGCGCGTGCCGAACGCAAGGTCGAACGCGAACTGCTGGAGGACCTCAAGCGCGTGTCCGGAAAGCAGAACCTGCTGTTCAATCTGGCCGACGCCACCTTGGCCCAGCCGGACGGCGTGGTGCGCGACGTGGTGTTTCCAGTGGTCGGCGAGCAGACGCTGCGCGATCTGGTCAAGGAGTGGAAGGCCACCGGCCCAACCTACCGCATCACCCTGCGCACTGTGATCCGCAATTCCTACCAGGGCCACTACCGGCGCATGGTACCGACCTTGCTGGCCGCGCTGGAATTCCGCTCCAACAACGACCGCCACCGCCCGGTGATGGACGCGCTCGACCTGGTGAAGCGCTTTGCCGACACCAAGGTGCATACCTTCCCGGCCGACATGGAGGTGCCGCTCGATGGCGTGGTACGTGGCCTGTGGCGAGAAGCCGTCATGGAGAGGGACGCCGCCGGCCGGGATCGGGTCAACCGCGTCACCTATGAAATCGCCGTGCTGGAAGCCCTGCGCGAGCGGCTGCGCTGCAAGGAAATCTGGGTGGTCGGCGCGAACCGCTACCGCAACCCCGACGACGATCTGCCGGCTGACTTCGAGCAAAACCGCGAGGACTACTACCGGGCGCTGAACCTGCCTCTCGATGTGGAGCGCTTCATCGCCGACTTGCAGGCCGAAATGCGCGCGGCGCTGTCCACCTTCGACGCTGGCTTGAAGAAGAACCCATCCGTCCGGCTGAGCAGCAAGGGCGGTGGCTGGATCACGCTGACGCCGCTCGATGCGCAACCCGATCCCCCCAATCTGACCGCGCTAAAGGCCGAACTCAATGTCCTCTGGCCGATGACCAGCCTGCTCGATATGGTCAAGGAAGCCGATCTGCGGTTGAGCTTTACCGATGCCCTGAAAAGCCCGACCTCCTACGAGTCGATGGATCGCTCGGTGTTGCAGCCGCGCCTGCTCCTGTGTCTGCACGGCCTGGGCACCAATGCTGGCTTGCAGCGCATGGCCGGGCTGGATTCCGGCACCACGGCCCGCGACCTGGCCTATGTGCGCCGCCGTTACATCAGCGTGGACGCGATGCGCCGCGCGATTGCCATCGTCGCAGACGGCACGCTGCAAGCCCGCAACCCGGCGATCTGGGGTAGCGGCACCACCGCTTGCGCGTCGGACTCGAAACACTTCGGCGCGTGGGATCAGAACCTCACCACGCAATGGCACGTCCGCTACGGCGGGCGCGGCGTGATGATCTACTGGCATGTCGAGCGCAGCTCGCTGTGCATCCATTCGCAGCTCAAGTCGCCGTCGTCGTCGGAGGTGGCGTCGATGATCGAGGGCGTGATCCACCATTGCACCGAGATGGAGGTGGATCGGCAGTATGTCGATTCGCACGGCCAGAGCACGGTGGCGTTCGCCTTCTGCCGCCTGCTGGGCTTCCAGTTGCTGCCACGGCTGAAGGCCATCCACTCACAGAAGCTGTACCGGCCAGAGACCGGCAAGGCCGACGCCTACGCGAACCTGCAACAGATTCTGACCAAGCCCATCGACTGGGACTCGGTGCGGCAACAGTACGACCAGATGGTCAAGTACGCCACCGCGCTGCGCCTGGGGATAGGGGAAACCGAAGCCATCCTGCGCCGCTTCACCAAGAAGAACGTGCAGCACCCGACCTACAAGGCATTCGCTGAGCTGGGCAAGGCGATCAAGACTATCTTCCTGTGCCGCTACCTGCACGACGAGGCGTTGCGCCGGGAAATCAACGAAGGGCTGAACGTAGTCGAGCAGTGGAACGGCGCGACCGACTTCGTGTTCTTCGCCCGCCGGGGCGAGATGGCGAGCAACCGCCGCGAGGATCACGAGGTCAGCATGCTCGCGCTGCACCTGATCCAGAACTGTATGGTCTACATCAACACGCTGATGATCCAGAAGGTGCTGGCACAGCCGCATTGGCAGGGCAGGTTCACACCACGCGACTATGCCGCCCTGACGCCGCTGATCTGGGAACACGTCAACCCGTATGGTCGGTTCGATCTCGATATGAACACCCGGCTCGACCTGCCGTGATCGAGATGGCGGCTGGTGACACGACTGCTTGGTCTACCCCTGCTAGGGGGATTCGATGCACGCTAGGGGGGGATTCGATGCACGCTAGGGGGGGATTCGA
>JAVMKJ010000011.1:0-7793 GCA_031732855.1 Candidatus Competibacter sp. | reverse complement strand
TGTTGGCCAGAAACGCGCTCTTGGCCCGGCTGGCCGACTCCGCCAGTTCCTTGGCTTCACGCAGTTGAAGTTCGTGCTGTTTTCGCGCGGTGAGATCGACGTGGGTGCCGACAGCCCGCAAGGGATACCCATCGCCGGTGCGGGTGACGACCATGCCGCGACTCAGAATCCACTTGTAGCTGCCATCCTTGCACCGCAGGCGGAATTCCATTTCGTAGGTCCCGACCTCCTCAAGCCGTTGCCGTGCCTGGGCGATCACGCTCTCCCGCTCGTCGGGGTGCAGCAGGTCTGTCCAATGACCCTGGGCGTCATCGCCCAGTTCGCCCGGCGCAAAGCCCAACATACGGCTGTAGGCGGGATTGATGTAAGCTTTGCCCGTCTGGATGTTCCAGTCCCAGATGCCATCACTGGCGGCCGCCATCGCGTATTTGTAGCGCTCTTCGCTCTGTTGAAGAGCATTGTTGGCACGGCGCAGCGATTCGGTCAACGCCGCCAGTTCGGCCGTGCGCGCGGCCACCCGGTGTTCGAGTTCGACGTTGAGAGTTTGAATTTCCTGCTCGGCCCGCCTGCGCTCGGCGTTTTGCGCCTGGAGCCTCAGATGCAGGGTGACCCGGGCGCGGACCACCGCGTGATTGAACGGCTTGCTGACGAAGTCGTTGCCGCCCACCTCCAGCGCCTGGATTTCCATGGCGAAATCACCGGCCGCCGTCATGAAGATGACCGGGAGGTCCGGGTAGTCCCGCCGCAAGGCGCGGCACGTCATGAAACCGTCCATCCCCGGCATCCTGATGTCGAGCAGCACCAGATCGACGGCGTGTTGCGCCAGGAGGGTCAGGGCCTGCTCGCCACTCGTGGCAAAATGAAATTCACCCAAGCCCTCCAGCGCTCCGTAGAGCACCTGGATCGCCGTGGCATCGTCGTCGACGATCAATATTCGTGGAACTGAAGCCATGGAATGACCTGTTAGTGCTTCATTACGCCAAGATCATGATGGAGCGGGGGCAACGCCGGGTCGCGGTGGCGTACGACCCGCGCAACCGCAACTTTACCGAATCCTGGTTCAAGGAATGGCTCAATATGAGGTTTGCCTGTATATTGAGCGGGTTACGAAACCCCGCAAGCGAAGGACTCCGGCCATGTTTTCCCTTCACAACCTGCTGGATAACGACAAATGCCATGGGGCTCTTCGCCAAGCCTGATGGCCTGATGGGGTTCGTTGCCCCTACCGCGCCGCCGCCACGGTGACGAGACAAGAGTGGGATACTACCCAATCCGCTCGGTGGACTTATCGCTGTCAGGCTCGTGACGAGGACGGCGATGGCTGTCATGAGATTCATGATGGCTTTTTGTCGCTGCTCCGTTCCTGGTCGCGACCCCATCGCGGTATCTCGCAGGAGAAACCGCCGTTGTATTTGGGCTTCTTTCAGTAACGTCGGAGCCAAACGGGTGAACGTTCGAGCTTTACCTGGCCACGTCGATCCGACCACGAACTGGATTGATACCGGCGTGGATCGGGACCGCGTGGCGGCGGTGGCCAACAAATTCCAGGGATTTCAGCCATGAACGCCAGCCTTCGCGCCATCCTGACCGCCGTCGCCGGTTTTGCCGCCGTGCTGCTGGCGATCTGGGGCGTGGACCACGGGATCGTCCAGCCGGCCTTCGTGGATCTGGAGCGAGCCCAGGCCCTTGAGGATGGCGCGCGGGCCCAGGCGGCCGTTCGAAGCGAACTTCGGCAATTGGACAACATATTGGGCAATTGGGCCGCGTGGGACGACGCCTACGCTTTCGCCGACAACCGCAATCCGGCCTTCATTCAGTCCAATCTGGGCGACTGGCGCGTGCTGGAAAAGAATTCGCGCCTGAATCTCTGTTTTATCTTCAACCGTGACGGGCAGGTATTGTACGGCGGCGGTTACAACTCCAACCTGGGCGGGACCGTGCTGCCGGCGGTGTTCGCGGGCGAGTCGCCGGCGATCTGGACCGCCCTTCAGCCCGGACTGGAAGAGGAACAGGCGCGCACCGGCCTGCTGTTGACCGAATACGGCCTGCTGCTGCTGGCGACCCGCCCCATCCTGACCACGCAGGGCATGGGACCGGCACGCGGCCTGCTCGTTTTTGGCCGGTTTCTGGACAAGCCATTGCTGCGGGCGCTGGCCGAACAAACCCAGGTCGCGTTCGAGCTTTTGCCAGCGACGGATACCCGCCTGGCGCCAGCGGAACGCGGCTATCCGACCACCCTGCGCCCGAACGAACCCGCGCTGCGACCGGGACCGGGGGGAGCGTTATTCGTGTATGAACTGCTCCCGGATTGGGCCGGTCAACCGGCCGCGCTGCTCCAAACCCCCGTCCGGCAGGCCATTTCGATGACCGCGCGACACACCAGCCGCGCCCTGATGGGCGCCTTGGGACTGGCCGCCCTGGCATTACTGCTCGGTCAGGCCGTATGGGCCAACCGGGTCCGGGGCGGCGGGACGGGAAACACGGCCACCGCTTGGAGCATCGCTACTCTGGCGGTCCTGATCGGTCTGACTCTGACCGTCAGTCTGGGCTGGGAATTGCGCCGACGGGGCTTGGCTACCCCGGATAACTTGTGGGTTTCACTGGGGGGTGGCGGGATCACGCTGCTGCTGGCGTGGTATCTATTCGCGCTGATTTTGCAGCGGCAGCGGGCGGAGCGGCTGGTGGCGGCGCGCACCGCCGAGTTGCAAGCCAGCGAGGAACGGTACCGGATCGTCGCCCTGATGACCGGCCAGATGATCTACGACTACGACTGCCCGACCGGGCGGATCCAGTGGACCGGCGCCATTGCGGCCCTCACCGGTCAGGACGCCGAGACGTTCGCCGCCGTCGATATCGATGCCTGGGCGGCGCGCATTCACCCCGAGGATCGGACCCAGGCACTCGACCGATTGCGCCAGACCATGGCTGCCGGCGCCTCCTACGAGGTCGAGTATCGCTTCGCCCGCGGCGACGGCGCGTACTGCTGGATCGCCGACCACGGCGCGTTTCTGCTCGACGAACGCGGGATGGCGATCCGCATGCTGGGCACCATGAAGGATGTCACCGAGCGCAAGCAGGTAGCCGCGGCGCTCGAAGGACGCGAGGCGCAGTTACGCACCCTGATCGATGCCATGCCCGATGTCGTATGCTTCAAGGACGGCGCCGGGCGCTGGGTGGAAGCCAATGCATTTGCTGTCCGGTTGTTCGGTCTGGAAGGCGTCGCTTATCGGGGCAAGACCGATGCGGAACTGACCGAGTACAGTCCATCGTGCCGCGAGGCGTTCCAACGGTGCGAGGAAACCGACGAACTCGCCTGGCAGCGGGGCGAGTCCAGTCGGAGCGACGAGCGCATCCCCCAGCCGGACGGGACCGATCACATTTTCGACGTGATCAAAATTCCGCGGTTCGACGACCAGGGCCGCCGTCGCAGCCTGGTGGTGGTGGGCCGCGACGTCACCGAGCGCCACCGGGCGGAAGCGGCCCTGCGCGCCAGCGAACAACGCTTTCGCGCGATGATCGAGCACGCCCCCGACGGCATCGTACTGTTTGACGGAACCATCCGCTACGCCAGCCCCGCCGTCGAGCGCCTCCTGGGCTACACCCCCGAGGAAGTCACGGCCCTTGATTCCGAGCAGTTGACGCACCCCGAAGACTTGCCGTCCCTGCTGTCCCTGTTGAGCGATCTCCTGGGTCAGCCAGGGCGCGCGGTGACAACCCAGTATCGCTTTCGACACAAGGACGGCTCCTGGCGCTGGCTGGAGAGCACCATCAGCAACCTGCTCGCCGAGCCGAGCGTGGGCGCGCTGGTCATCAATTTTCGCGACATCACCGACCGCCGGCATGCGGAAGCGCGCCAGCGGCTGGCGGCGGCGGTATTCGATGCGGCGCGGGAGGCCATATTCGTGGCCGACGCCGAAAGTGGAATCCTGGCCGTCAACCCGGCCTTCACCACTCTTACCGGTTATGCCGAAGCCACGGTGCGGGGGCGAAGTCCGCGCCTGCTCTGGGCCGAGCGCCAGCCGGAGGCCTATTTTGCAGACCTGGAGCGGACTGCCGCGCGCGACGGGGTGTGGCAGGGCGAGTTCTGGGCCCGGCGCCAGGACGGCGACCGCCGCGCCACGCTGGCCAGCCTGTGCGTGGTGCGCGACGCGACCGGCCGGATCACCCACTACGTGGGCATCGCCACCGACGTCACCGCGCAGAAAGCCGCCGAACAGCGCATCGAGCACCTGGCCTACTACGACGCCCTGACCGATCTGCCCAACCGGGCGCTGCTGGCTCAGCGGGCGGAACTGGCGCTGGCCCTGGCGGCGCGACATCACGGCAGCCTGGCGGTGCTGTTTCTCGACCTAGACCGGTTCAAGGAGATCAACGATGCACTCGGCCACGCCGCGGGCGACGCCCTGCTGGCGCAGGTGGCGGCCCGACTCCAGGCGCTGGTCCGGGCGGAGGATACGGTGTGCCGGCTGGGCGGGGACGAATTTGTGCTGCTATTGCCGGAAGCCACCCAGGAGGGCGCGCTGCGGGTCGCGGACAAGGTGCTGGCCGCCTTGCGCCAGCCCTTCGTCGTGGCCGGCCACCTCCTGAACGCGACCGCCTCGGTCGGCATCGCCCTCTACCCCCACGACGGCGCCGACTTCGCCGAGCTGCTCAAGAACGCCGATGTCGCCCTGTACCGGGCCAAGCATGCGGGGCGCAACGTCCGGGTGTTCTACGACCGGGCGATGAACGCCGCCACCCTGGCGCGGATGGTGCTGGAAACCGAGCTGCGTCAGGCCCTCGGCGCCGGGCAATTGCGCGCCTATTACCAGCCCAAGGTACGCTTGAACGACGGTGCCCTGGTCGGCGCCGAGGCTCTGATGCGCTGGCAGCATCCCGAGCGGGGCCTGATCCCGCCGGGGCAGTTCATCCCGGTGGCGGAAGCCAGCGATTTGATCGTCGCCCTGGGCGACTGGATGCTGGTCGAGGTCTGCCGGCAACTGGCCGCCTGGCGGCGCCAGGGAGGGCTATCACTGACCATAGCGGTCAACCTGGCGGCCCGCCACTTCCGCCAGCCGGGGCTCGCCGACCGCATGCGCGGCCTCCTCGAAGCCTACAACCTGCCGGCCCAGGCGCTGGAACTGGAACTGACTGAATCCACTCTCCTTGACATCAATGCGGACACGATCGAGACCTTGCGGCAGCTGGAACGGCTGGGGATCGGCCTGGCGTTGGACGATTTCGGCACCGGCTACTCCAGCCTGAGCTATCTCAAGCGTCTGCCGCTGACCGCGCTGAAGATCGAACAGGGGTTCGTGCGCGACTTGGAGACCAATCCCGACGACCGCGTCATCGCCGCCACCATCGTCGCTCTCGGTCATCACCTGGAACTGGTGGTGGTGGCCGAGGGGGTGGAAACCGAGAACCAGCGTCGCTTCCTGTTGGAGCAAGGGTGCGATATGGCCCAAGGCTATCTATTTGGCCATCCCCTGCCGGCGGAGGCCTTCGCCGCTACCTGGCTCGACCGCTCCCCTGCTTGAGACCACCGGATTTAAGAACCTGTACAAAAACTCCCCTCTCCCTCCGGGAGAGGGGTTGGGGGTGAGGGCGTTTTTTTCAACGACTTAGCTCGCCAGAGGCTGTACAAAAACGCCTCTAAGTCATTGGAACTGATGACTTTACCCCCAGCCCCTCTCCCGCGGACGGGCGAGGGGGGCGAACGGTTACCCACGGGCGTGATTTCGCGCGCCCGGCAGGCAACCCATGCATTACTCGTAACAATTTAGTTGCATTATTCCATAAATGTAGTAAGATTATTCCCTGTTCCTTCATTTTTTCAGCAGCGATGAGATCCAGCCACGGCCTTGCCGGGGCAGGTAAAGCCTTGTCTGTTTCGGCCAAGGCATCATTACTCAAACCAGGAGGGAATTTTCATGAAAGAATTCATCGAATGGTCGGACACCTTGAGCGTTGGCGTGAAGGAAATCGATGACCAGCATAAGGGATTGATTAATATGATTAACGAACTGAACAAGGCCATCCAGGGCGGCTGGGGGAAAGAAGCCAGGAAAACGGTCATCGACAAACTCGTCGAATATACGAGAGTGCATTTCACCACCGAAGAGAGCGTTATGGGCATCTCCGGTTATCCCGATGTTGAAGCGCACAAAAAGCAACATGAAAACCTGATTGCAAAGGTTAGCGATCATATCAAGAAATACGAGCAGGATCCCAAGGCATCGAGCTATGACCTGCTGTATTTTCTCAAGGGGTGGCTAACCGAGCACATCATAAAAAGCGATAAGAAATTAGGGGACTATCTGGTCAAATCGGGACCCAAAACAGGAGGCGCGAAGAAGTCCTGGTTCCGGAGACTGTTCGGACTATAAGCGGGCCGGTAGTGCTTCAGGCGTGGATATAGTTCCCTCAAATTAATAAAATATAACCGTTCGCTCCCCTCGCCCGCCTGCGGGAGAGGAGTTGGGGGTGAAGGCTTTAGTTTCAAATACTGACCCAATCACTCTAACCCTCTCCCCCATGAGTGGGGGAGAGGAGACCGAATGGTTATCGGCGGATTAACACGGCGGCGGCAGGGTACGCTACTACTACCCAATCCAACCAACCCTGCCATTCCAAATCAGAAAATTCATTGAGAAACGGTATCGCTTATCATTTAAATTTCAGGACTACCACTCCTGACTCTGTTGCTCTCAACAGCCCGGAATTTGAAAAAAATCGGTATTCAGGGCACGGTCACGCCGACCACCACCGTGTTGCCGTTGCCTTGGTATTCCATGCTGTCGAAACTCAGCATCCGTGATATGGCGATGCCCCGACCATTGGGGTCGAAAACCCGCTCGGAGGAAATTTCCAGATAGTCGTTCCAGTTGAAGCCTTCGCCTTCGTCCCGGATCGTCAGTTGCAGTTGATGGGGCTGGCGGACCAGTTCCACTGTCACCTGGCGTTTGCCCAGCACCGGGTCGAACAGGCGGCGATCCAGTTCGGCATACAGATCGCCGTCGAGCAGCAGACACTTCTTTTCCTCGTACGTGAGGCCCAGATTACCATGCTCGACGGCGTTGGCCAGCAGTTCCAGAAGCCCGGTGACGACCCGGCCTGGATCCGGGAATGCGTAGGCCAAGCCCTGCGCCAACATGTGGATATCGCCGAGGGTACGCGCCTGGAAGGTGCCGTTGACCAGAAAGTTCAAGATCCCCCTGGATTCCTCCAGGTGCTGGCGCAGCCGCCGCGTTTCGCGTTCGCGCTCCAGCGCGGCGCTTACCACGGTCAACAGCAACTGCGGCTGCAGGGGCTTGGTCAGGTAGTAGTAGGCTCCGGCTGCTATGCCTTCCTGGATACTCGCCACGTCACCCGCGGCGGTTTCCATAATCACCGGGATGTGGCACAAGCCAGCGTCGCCCTTGATGCAGCGCAGAAGGCTGAATCCATCCAGACCGGGCAAGTCGCGGTCGAGCAAAATGGCATCGTAGGTCGGCTGTTCCAGTAGATGCCGCCAGACGGCTTCACCGTCGTCATGAAAGGTCAGGCTGTAGTTGGTTTTGGACAGAATCTGTCCGATGGCGGCGGCACAGATTTCGTCGTCTTCAACAATCAGTATTCGGGTCATGCTGCGTCTTCCTCAATGGCGCGGGATCGCGGCCACCAGGCCTCGACATCGAACGGGCAACCAGTGCCGTCTTGGTGGAGATGCCCCGCTTTCGTCCTATACCTTCTCCAATGGCTGCAAGGATGATCGAGGCGTAAGCGTTCATCTCCCCCTCCCGGTGGCGTCTGACTTCCCCCCACGGGGTGAG
>JAVMKJ010000010.1:0-7795 GCA_031732855.1 Candidatus Competibacter sp. | reverse complement strand
CTCGGGCGCGGTGACATGCCGGTGAGCGGAGCGCGCGCCGCCGAGCTGTGCGCCGGGGCAGGCTACAGGGAATTGCCGGTGGCCTGGCGGCACGCCGCCGCGGTCGAAACCCTGCCGCCGCTTCATGCCGATCCGTTCGACCGGATTCTCGTCGCCCAGGCCACGATCGAACCCATGCGGCTGCTGTCGCGCGATGCCACGGTGGCGGGCTACGGCGCAATCGTGATGGCGGTTTGATCGGCCCGGGCCATCGCGATTGCGCCGCCGATTTTCGCTGTCGGGCGATCGAAAAGACAAGACCCGATCCCAGGGACGCCTGATCTCCAGGGATGCTGGTGGAGAGGCCGTTCCCTGAAATCCTGAGTATTCCGCTGGTAATTTTGGGTTTTTGTACTACCCTTTTTCATAATCGCACCATGGCGTTTCGCAGCGGTGCTCGGGACCCGGTTCATCCTGTATATCGGGCTGGACTCCGCCGATGACGCCGCGAAAGAGTTGACCGTCCTCCAGCAGGATTAAGAAGCTGTCTAAAAACTGAATATTATTAAATCAATAACTTATATGTGGGAGCGGCCTTGGCCGCGATGGCTGACCCTCATATCGCGGCCAAGGCCGCTCCCACAATCAACAAATTAGTTTTTAGACAGCCTCTAAATCGGACTGGCTGGGGCATTTGAAAATCGACCCCGGTCTTGCCGGGGTCCGCCCTTCACGAGACGGTATTCACGGCTTGATCCGCGCCGCCACGCCGCGCTGTCCCGGAGAACGAGACCATGCTCGACAATTTGCCCCCCCTCGGCCTGCAACGGGTCAAAGTCATTGCCCTCGCGGTCGCCGATCCGAATCGCGCCGACCAGTTTTACGGCCAGCAACTGGGCTTGCCGCCCGCGTTCGAGGGCGAGGAACAGGTCGGCTGGTGGCTGGGTTCGGTGATCCTGATGCTCAAACCCGACTGGGCGTCGCCCACCGAAAGTCCCAACCCGCGCGTCACCCTGGCGACCGATCACGCGCCGGCGACCCAGGACGCCTTGCGCGCCCGCGGGATCGCCATCGCCGACGAGGTACGGCCCTACGGTGATTTTTACGTGGGCAGCTTTCTCGACAGCGAAGGCAACAAGCTGTGGTTTTGTTCGCCGGTCGCTGGATAACAGAAGTAAACGAGCAATGTAATACCAATTCCCGATAGGTTTTATACTTCCCATGTAGGGCGGGTTAGCGAAGCGTAACCCGCCGAAACCGCAATCAAATCGGCGGGTTACGGGCTGGCGCCCTAACCCGCCCTACGATTCTGAACCATAAAATCCATTGATAAACGGTATAAAAAGTTCAGACGTTGATAGGAGACCCATACAACCCAAGGCTCCCTGGAACGGCGGAGCCTTGCGGAGTCCGCCGCCAGAGGCAGCGCTTACCTGTTGTGAGTTATCTGGAGACCGCCATGAGCGAGACGGTGACCTACGAAACCGATTTCCACGCCTGGGCCATTCAAAACGCCCGACTGCTGCGCGAAGGCAAGCTCACCAAACTGGACGCCGAGCATATCGCCGAGGAACTCGAAGGCATGAGTGCAAGCGAACGTCGGGAACTCTTGAATCGCCTGCAAGTGTTGCTCTCGCATTTGCTGAAATACCAGTATCAACCCGAACGTCGTGGCAAAAGCTGGTTGTTGACCATGAGCCATCAACGTACCGCCATAGAACGCTTGCTGGAGCAGTCCCCCAGCTTGAAGACGCTGTTGGATGGTGACACCTTGACCAAACTGTATGGCAAGGCAGTGCGGGATACGGTGATTGAAACCGATTTGGAACGGCACCTCTTCCCGGTCGAATGTCCCTATCGCCTCGAACAAATTCTCGATGAGAATTGGCTGCCTGAGTTCGAGTAGCTCTCAATCGCGAGATCCGCGGCGCGATGGGTTGCGCTGGCGCCCCGACCGGTCTTGGCGAGGTGTTACCCCCTTTAAAATTCCGGGAGCCACCTCGCGGCTCCAGCGCTCGTTTCTTCGACCCATGGCTACCGCCGATTCAGCGCGACCGCTTGTCTCGCCAACTCCGTAATCCTGCCCCAATCGCCCGCCGCCAGCGCGTCCCTGGGAGTGAGCCAGGACCCACCGACGCAGGCGACGTTGGGCAGCGCCAGGAACTCCGGCGCGGTCTCCGCCGTGATGCCGCCGGTCGGGCAGAACGTCACGTCCGGGAATGGCCCGGCCAGCGCCTGCAACATCCCGATCCCGCCCGCCTGCCGCGCCGGGAACAGCTTCAGTTCGCGAAACCCGGCGAGCCGGGCGGCGATCACGTCGGACGGCGTCATCACCCCCGGCAACAGCGGCAGACCGCTTTCCCAGGCCGCTTCGATCAGCGCCGGGGTCAAACCGGGGCTCACCCCGAAACGGGCGCCGGCATCCCGCGCTTCGGTAAAGTCTTCGGGACGGGTGAGGGTGCCGACTCCGACGATGGCCTCGGGAACTTCACCGGCAATCGCCCGGATCGCCGCCAGCGCCGCGGGGGTGCGCAAGGTCACCTCCAGTACCCGCACGCCGCCCGCGACCAGGGCTCTGGCCAAGGGGACGGCGTGGGCCAGATCCTCAATGACGATGACCGGAATCACCGGGCCGACGCGCATGATCTCCAGTACGTTCAATGCGTTCATGGCGCATCCCCTTTGGCGAAAGCGAAGTGATTGTGGACCGGCGCGGCGTGGGGAGCAGCCATTCCCGCCGCCGTCGGCGCTGAAAAGGAGATCGCCCCCTGCTCCGCTCCGGTTGCGTTGGCCCGGAACACGGCGAACAGTTCGCGTCCCAATCCGTGCTGGCACTCGCTCAAATCCACCGGCTCCGGCCGGCGTTCGGCCCACTCCGACGCGGAGACGCACGCTTCGAGAACGCCGCGCTCGCCGTCGAGCAGAATGACATCGCCGTTGCGGACCTTGGCTAGCGGCCCGCCGGCCAGACATTCCGGCGTGACGTGAATCGCCGCCGGCACCTTGCCGGACGCGCCCGACATGCGCCCGTCGGTGACCAGCGCCACCTTGAAGCCCTCGTCCTGCAACACGCCCAGCGGCGGCGTCAGTTTGTGCAACTCCGGCATCCCGTTGGCGCACGGCCCCTGAAAGCGCACCACGGCGACGAAGTCGCGCCGGAGCTCGCCCCGGTCGAACGCGGCCATCAGTTCTTCCTGATGGTCGAACACCAGGGCGGGTGCTTCCACCACCCGATGCTCCGGCTTGACCGCCGAGGTTTTGATCACCGCCCGGCCGAGATTGCCGCTCAACAGTTTGAGCCCGCCATCGGGGCCGAACGGCCGCACGGCGGGACGCAACACGCTGTCGTCGCCGCTCTGCTTCGGCGCAGGACGCCAAGCCAGCACGCCGTTGTCCAAAACCGGCTCCTCGCGATAACGCGCCAGACTTTCGCCGGCGACGGTGAGCACGTCGCCGTGCAGCAGCCCGGCGTCGAGCAGTTCGCCGATGAGAAAAGCCATGCCGCCCGCCGCATGGAAATGATTCACGTCGGCCTTGCCGTTGGGGTAAATGTTCGCCAGCAGCGGCACCACGGCCGACAAGTCGCTGAAGTCGTCCCAATCGATCGAGATGCCGGCGGCATGGGCGATGGCGACCAGGTGCAGCGTGTGGTTGGTCGAACCGCCGGTCGCCAGCAAGCCGACGATGCCGTTGACCATCGCTCGCTCGTCGACGACCCGCCCGACCGGGAGATACTCGTTGCCGAGCGCGGTGATTCGGGCCGCGCGTCGGGTAGCCTCCTGGGTCAGCGCGTCGCGCAGCGCCGTGTTGGGATGGACGAACGCCGCGCCGGGCAGGTGCAGGCCCATCACCTCCATCAGCATCTGATTGGAGTTGGCCGTGCCGTAAAACGTGCAGGTGCCCGGCCCGTGGTAAGCCTGGGACTCCGCCTCCAGCAGCGCGTCACGCCCGACTTGGCCCTGGGCGTACAGTTGGCGGATTTTTGCCTTCTCGGCATTGGGCAAGCCGGAGGTCATCGGGCCACCGGGGACGAAGATCGCCGGCAGGTGACCGAAGTGCAGAGCGCCGATCAGCAGTCCCGGCACGATCTTGTCGCAGACGCCGAGGCACAGCACCGCGTCGAACACGTTGTGCGACAGCGCCACCGCCGTCGCCATCGCGATCACGTCGCGCGAGAACAGCGACAGCTCCATGCCCGGCTGGCCTTGGGTCACGCCGTCGCACATGGCCGGCACGCCGCCGGCGAATTGCGCCACCGCGCCCGCCTCGCGCGCCGCCTGCTTGATCAGGGCGGGAAAGCGCTCCAGCGGTTGATGCGCGGACAGCATGTCGTTGTACGAGGAGACGATGGCGATATTCGGCCAGCGCGCCTCGCGCAGGATGGACTTGTCGTTCGGGTCGAAGGCGGCGAAGGCGTGCGCCAGGTTGGTACACGACAAACTCTTGCGGACCGTGCCGTTGGCGCGGGCGCGTTCGATCCGCTCCAGATAGACGGACCGGGTCGGCGCGCTGCGCTGGCGGATGCGGTCGGTCACCGCCGCCACGGTGGGATGAAGCGTCATGGTGAAACCTCCTGGGTCATGGGTTGCGACTGGGCCGCCGACGTTGCGCCCTCCCCAGATCCGCTCGCGGAGCGGTCGCGCTGGAAGGCGGCGATGGCACGATATTCCGGCTCCAGCTTGGCCGGGATGCCGAGGTAAATCGGCAGCAACCGGCCGTAGATCGCGACGTTCCCGGCAATCGGCGCGTGGCGATGGGTGGCGCCCACCATGCCGGCGATCACGTCCAGGGAATCGACGCGACCGAGCGCGTAGAGTCCCAGCACTGCCGCGCCCAGGCAGGAACTCTCGAAGCTCTCCGGCACCACCACCTCGCGGTCGAAGACATCCGCCATCATCTGGCGCCACAGGCCGGAGCGGGCGAAGCCGCCGGTGGCCTTGATCGTCCGCGTGGGGCCGATCAGCGCCTCCACGGCGGGCAGGATGCTGTACAGGTTGAAAATCACCCCTTCCAACACGGCGCGGATCAGGTGCTCCTTGCGATGGTGCATGGCCAGCCCGAAGAAGGAACCACGCAGGTTGGCGTTCCACAGCGGTGCCCGCTCGCCGGCGAGATAGGGATGGAACAGCAACCCCTCCGCGCCGGGCGCGACCCGTTCGGCGATGCGGGTCAACACTTCGTAGGGATCGATGGCCAAGCGCCTGGCCGTCTCGCACTCGGCGGCGGCGAGTTCGTCGCGCACCCAGCGGAACACGATGCCGCCGTTGTTCACCGGCCCACCGATCACCCAGTGCCGGTCGGTCAAGGCGTAACAGAAGGTGCGCCCGGACGGATCGGTGACGGGCCGGTCCACCACCGCGCGCATCGCGCCGCTGGTGCCGATGGTGACCGCGACTTCCCCCGGGCCGATGGCGTTGACCCCCAGATTGGAGAGCACGCCATCGTTGGCGCCGACCACGAACGGGGTGGTCGGCAACAGGCCGAGTTCCCGCGCCATTCCCGGTTCCAGCCCGGCCAGGTGGAAGGTGGTCGGCACGGGCTCGGCCAGCCGCTCCGGGATGATGCCGGCGACGGCCAGGGCTTCGGGGTCCCAGTCCAGTCGGGTGAGCTCGAACAGGCCGGTGGCCGAGGCGATGGAGTAGTCCACCACGTAGCGCCCGAACAGCCGGAAGAACACGTATTCCTTGATGCCGATGAAGCGCGCGGCACGGGCGAACACCTCCGGCCGTTCGTGCCGCAGCCAGACCAGCTTGGCCAGCGGCGACATGGGGTGAATCGGCGTGCCGGTGCGGCGGTAGATCGCCCGTCCCCCCATGTCGTTCTGGATGCGCTCGGCCCAGTCCACCGCCCGGTTGTCCGCCCAGGTGATGCTGCGGGTGAGCGGCGAGCCATCGGCATCCACCGCGATCACGCTGTGCATGGCGGCGCTGAAGGCCACGCACACCACGTCGGCCGGCGCGCCGCGGGCCTTGCGCGCCGCCTCGCGGATGGCGGCCAGCACCGCGCGGTAGATTTCATCCGGGTCCTGTTCCGCCGCCGCCGGGGTGGGCGTCAGCAGCGGATACTCGACCGCGTGGTGGGCGATGACCCGCCCGTCGGTGTCGAACACGACCGCCTTGGTGCTGGTGGTGCCGATATCGACACCGATGACCTGGTTGGACATGGCTCGATCTCCTGTTTTCGCGTTAGATAAAGGCTGCCAGGATCATGATGAAGATGATCCCGACCACCGAGATGAGGGTCTCCATCACCGTCCAGGTCTTGAAGGTCTCCACCACGGTCATGTTGAAGTACTGTTTCACCAGCCAGAACCCGGCGTCGTTGACGTGGGACAGGATCAGCGAACCGGCGCCGGTCGCCAATACCAGCAGTTCCTTGTTGACGCCGGGAACCAGGTTAACCATCGGCGCCACGATGCCCGCGCCGGTGATGGTGGCGACGGTGGCGGAACCGGTGGCGATGCGGATCAGACCCGCCACCACCCAGGCGAGCAGAATGGGCGAAAACTGTGCCTGCACCGCGAGATGGCCGATGGCGTCGCCCACGCCGCTGCCCACCAGCATCTGCTTGAAGCCGCCGCCGGCGCCGATGATCAGGATGATCGCCGCCGTGGGAGCCAGGCTCGCGTCGAGGAATTTGAGCACCTGCCTGCTGTTGAAGCCCCGGGCATAGCCGAAGGTGTAGATCGCCAGCAGCAACGCCGCGAGCAACGCGGTGATGGGGTGACCGATGAAGTCCATCCACTGGCGGAACAGGTTCTTGTCATCGAACGCGACATCGGCGAAGGTCTTGAGCAGCATCAGAAACACCGGCAGCAGCACGGTCAGCAGGGTGACGCCGAATCCGGGAAGGTCTCGTCCTTCCGGCTCGTGCGCCAACTGCTCCATCAGTTCCTGAGACGGCGTGCCGGGAACATACTTGGCGATGATATTTCCGAAGATCGGGCCGGCGATCATGGCGGTCGGCAGACCGACCAGCAGGCCGTAGAAAATGGTCTTGCCGATGTCGGCGCCGAAGATGCCGATCGCCAGCAGCGGGCCGGGATGCGGCGGCACCAGTCCGTGCACCACGGACAAACCGGCGAGCAGCGGGATGCCGATCTTAACGATCGAGATGCCGGTCCGCTTGGCGACGATGAACACCAGCGGGATCAGCAGCACGAAGCCGATCTCGAAGAACAGCGGGATACCGACCAGAAAGGCGGCGAACATCATCGCCCAGTGCACGCGCTTCTCGCCCAGAGCGCCGATCAGCGTGCGCGAGATTTGGTCCGCGCCGCCGGATTCCGCCATCAGCTTGCCGAGCATGGTGCCCAGACCCAGCACGATGCCGACGAACCCCAGCACGCCGCCGAAGCCGTCCTGGAAGGATTTCATCACCTTGTCCACCGGCATCCCGGAGGTCAGACCGAGAAAGCCGGCGGCGAGGGTGAGGGCGATGAAGGGATGAACCCGGAATTTGGTGATCAACAGGATCAGCCCGATGATGGCGATGAGGGCGTCCCATAATAAGAATGTTTCGTGACTGAGACCGAACATGAACCGTTCCTCCGTTACTTGCGGGTTGGAATAGGCGATCGAGCAACCAAACCGTGACCATGCGATGAAGGGGATCGGGTAACCGGACCATGGCCACGAAACTAATGTAGTAAAATTACTAGAAAATAACAAGTAGTATATTTTCTATATAATACAAATAAACAAAGTTATTTTTCGCGGCGATGGCACGATTATTGGTAGTATTGCTACCGACAAACTTCATTAGACATGTTCCTTTATAATTTTCTTAACCTACTGAACAACATAGTCATTTTTGA
>JAVMKJ010000009.1:0-7808 GCA_031732855.1 Candidatus Competibacter sp. | reverse complement strand
CTCATGAAAAGTTATATCTTAACAAGGAGTTGAAAATTGTGGGTAATCGGGTGCCCTCACCCTCCCCCACAAGGGGGGAGGGGATATCCGAAGATTTAATTTCAATATAATCATTTTCTTATAGAATTATATAAGAAGCGACAGGCTCGATAAGAAATCTGGAATGCCAACTGATCTCACAAGTCAGCGTCTTGGACTGACTGGAATTCATGTTGAGCCTCTCGAAAAATATCCGGGTTCCAGGCTGGTCGTCCCCAGCCCGTCATCGTGATTCAGGAGATAAGTTCGGCTGATGAAAGGCTTCAACGCCTCGTAATAAGGCCCCACGATTTCTTCATCCGTCGAAAGCAAGATCACCTGATGCGAAGCGCAGGGAAAGTAACGCTCGATCAGATAGCGGCGATGGGAAGAATCCAGCCGGCCCAACGGTGTATCGATGATCGTCGGTACCGGACGTCCGGACGCGCGGGCCAGTCCCCACAGCAGAGCGGTGGCGAGAAGCTGCCGTTCGCCGGCGGAAAGGCGATCAAAGGGAAGTGGTTTTCCGTCCCGACCGGCGAGCGTCGCTTCGAAGGTCTCAGGGTTGATGACGAGACCGGCGACCAACTCGGTCTTGCGGAGCAGCCTGCGGAACGACTCCAGCATGAGGACTTCCATGTTGGCGACATGGCGGCGCACGATTCGGGCGCGAAACCGTTCCAGCGTCTCGCGCACCCGCCGTGAATGCTTGAGCATGCGCTGGCGGTCGTCCTCGGCAAACCGGACATTCAGGTCATGCTCGCCCAACTGATCCAGCCGGGCCTCGACGACCGCCCGCTGCCGCCGCAACGCCTCCCGGCGCACGCGCACCGCCTCCAGTTCGGCCAGCTTGGCTTGATGAGCGCCACGGGCCGCCTCCAGTTCCCGCTGGAGCCCCTCGATCCGGTCCGCCGTCGGCACGCGATCCTTCTCGATTTCCAGCCGGGCGATTTTCTCTTCGAACCCGGCCAGTTTTTCGGCCAAACCGCGCGCTTGCTGTTCCGCCTGCGGCAGGACCACCGCCCGCAAGTGTGCCAGGCGGGCGCTCAGGCCGTCCTCGGCATCCAAAATCAGCGGCTCTTTGGCCAACCCGATGCGCTGCTCGCGATCCGCTTCCAAAATCCGGGCAATGTTGCGAACGGGTTCAGCATCGCCATTCTCGCGCTCCAGCAGGGCCAACACCTCGCGGTCGCGGACTTCCAGCGCATCCTGAAGCGCTCGGGCGCGGCGGATCTCGGTCTCGCGCCGGGCCTGCTGTTCGACTTCGCCCAACAAGCTGTCCACCAGCAGCAGCGGCAACGGTCCCGCCAACAGTTCCCGCCATTGCGCCTCGGTTGCCACCTTTTGGGCCTTGAGTTGCGTCAGTTCCGCGTCGAGTTCCTGGCGGCGCAGGTAGAGTTCGCCGCCCTCGGCGCGAAATTGTTCTTCCCTGGCCAGAAACTCCTTGCCCAGTCGCCCCGCCTGGTTGACCAGCGCGCCTTCCTGCGCGGCGACCTGTTCCTGCTCGCTGTCGATCTGCTGGAGTTCGCCCCGCGCCTGATGAAGCTTCCTGACGGCATCGGGGTCGAGCACGTCGGCTTTCTTGCGCCGCTCGAAAACCTTCAGGTCGCTTTCCAGGCGATCCACCAGGTCCAGACCGAGCAGGGAATGCACGGCGGTGCCGAGAATCTCGGCCGCATGACCGCCCTCGGCCAGTTCCTTGATCTGTTCGCCGTCGAAAAAAAACAGATGGGCGATGCCGCTGGGCAAACAGGTTTCCATGATCTCGTCCCAGTGTTCGGTGAACAGATCGTCAGGCTTGCCGTCGCGCAACACCCGCACCGTTTCCTCGATGCCTTTCACCCCCTCGCGCCAATAGCGTTGTAGCTCGAAATGCTGGATCTCGCCCTCCGCCACGCGGCGAAAGCGCAGCGTGATGCTCGCGCCCTCGCCGGGATCGCCGCCCCGATAGATGGAGTCCCGCAGATAGTCCCGGTAACCGCGCCCCCGGTTGGAAAGGCGCGCTTTGGGGCCGTAGAAGGCGAGTTGAATCGCGTCCAGCAGGGTTGTCTTGCCGCCGCCGTTCATGCCGCCAAAGAGGATGACGGGTTTACCTTCCTCGGGTGTGAGCACCGCTTCCTGCCGGCCACCGTAGGCGCCGAAATTTTCCAGGATGATCGTGTCCAGGATCATCCTTTCAGTTCCAATTCGTCAGTAACGCCTTCCGTGACCTGACCAAAGGCGCGGTCCTTGCGCTCGTTGTCGCGCTGCTGGCGTTCGTTCGCCCGGTGCCGGGCGCGCGTTAGAGCATCCTCGCGGTCGTCGTAGAAATGACGGCGGAACGCCTTTTCCAGTTGATCGTACAGACCGGCCCGACGACCCAGGGTCCGCTGTTGCTGGGTCAGGCTCAACAGTTCCCGCGTGAGTTCGTAATGCAGGCGGTCGCCTTCGCAGAGGGCTTCCAGTTCGCGCATCTCCGGTTCGCCCAGCGCCCGGTTGTCGTCCAATGACCGACCGGGATAGGCTTCCCCCGTCGCCTCCCGATACAGGCGCGGCAGCGCATCTTCCAGCTCGTGCTTGTCCACCACCCAGATCCGGCGGATTTCCTGCAACTCTTCCAGCGTGATCAGCTCGATCCCCCGCACGTCTGGCGGGCCATGGCGCCGGATGTGGGTTTGCGCGGCGAGCAGCCGGGTCAACCAGGTTTGCCGGGCTTCCTGCGTGTAGGGGCCGGGAATCGGTCGGCCGTTGGCCATCAGTTGCACGTCCCCGCTCATTCGCCGGAAATCCCGCAGGTGACGGTCCGTGCCTTCGGCGTCGCCACCGGTGGCATGACCGCCACGAAAATCCAGCGCGTTGCGAATCTCCAGCAACGGCATCATCCATTCCTTTTCCTCGTCGTTCTGGATCATCGCCGTCATCGACTTGTCCTTCTCGACCAGCGTGCAGACCCAACAGCCGAACCGGGAATCGCCGCAACTCGGGGTGGTATCGTCGATGACCAGCGGGCATTCCCCGTCCGCCGAGGCGCCGGCATACATGCCCAGCAAGTCGCGATTGTTGTATCCCCACGGATTCCTGGCCTGCATCAGAAAGAACCAGACGTCGTCGTTGCTCCAGTCTTCGATGGGGGTATAAACCAGCGAACCGGGCAGGCTGGCGTTCGGACTGAGCCGGTCGCGCACGCGCCCTTTCTCGTGCTTGCTCATGGTGACGGCGCGGCGAATGCTTTCCGCCTTGCGCGTACCCAAAATCAGAAGGGCTTCACCGCTCGACGACACCATGCTGTTGATAAAGGCATTGGAGGGCTGAATCTTCAGGCGCTCGGTACACCAGCGAAACTTGTGGCGCGGGGCGGGATACCCCCGACCGATCAGGTTCACCCAGAACGTGTTGGCGATTTTGGGCGTGAGCCGGCGCGGCCGAACCGGCATCCCCTGTTCGGCGGCGGCGCGCTGCATCACTTCCAGGGAGTTCGCCACCCAGGCGGCGACGATGGGATTCTCCACCAGGGTATCGGTGGAAATGACATGAATCGTTTTGCCGCGCTGCGCTGGCCGCAGGTCGGCGATGGCGCCCCAAACGAGTTGGAGGATGGCAGTGGAATCCTTGCCACCCGAGTAGCCGATGATCCAGGGCACCGCATCGGCGGTATAGAGATCGCGAATTTCCTCGTGGAGCGCGGCGATGGTGGCCTGAAACCCCCGTTCGGTGAAAGCGGAAGCGTGGGACGCGCCTGTCTTGATCGGCGGGGTCGGCAGCGCGTCGTTGCCATTCGAGCTATCTCCGTCAACGATCAGCGCCAGTTCCGGCTGAGTCGGGACGATCCGGGCCGGGTCGGCGGTGGATTTGAGCGTGGATTTCATCGGTAACCATCCGGCGGGATTGTCGATCCGCCCGTTTTGCGGCCGTGGGCGGTTTCCACCCGTTGCTGTTCCTCGTCGAGCGGCAGCGCCAGGGCCTGTTTGATGACGTTGGTGGTGAGGACGACGTTGGTCGTCACCTTGGACACCTTGCCGCCGATCAGGGCGCGGCCTTCCCAAACTCCGGCGTTGCCTCGCGACCAGTCGATCCGGCTCAAACCCGCCAGTCGTTGCCGCCAGTCGTCGGGGTGAAGCTTGAGCAGGGTATTGCCGGCCTGTCCCAGCGCCTGAAGGGCGATGCCGTGCGAGTGGATAAAGCCTTCTCGGACCTCGCTGGCCGGCAGCCGGTCCTCCAACACCTGACGCCAGGACGGAAAATGGTCGGCCACCGCTTCCCAGTAGCCCCGCGCCAGGTCGGCGTCTTCGGTCAGATGGCCGGTGGCCATGCCCTCGATCAGATCGGCGCAGGCGTTATGGAAGGCGGAGAGGGTGAAGAGTTTGCGGGAGCGCCTGGCCAGGGACGATTTCTCCATGTCCACGATATTGCGGAACACTTCGGACTTGGTGATCACCAGCTTGGCCAGTCGAGCCTTGTCGTTGCGGTGGTCGTACAACAGGCCCAGCGACCGGCTCGGGCGGATGGCATAACGGTTCAGGTCGGCGAACATCTGCTGGCAGCGCTCCAGGCCGATGTCGAGAAAGAACACGACGGCGATGGTTTCGTGGCTCAGTTCCGGCCGCTGGTCCAGGGCTTCGATGATGGCGGCGCGGCGGTGCTGGCCATCGTTGATGATGAAGCGGGCTTCCATCGGCACCCGCAGCAGCCCCAGCCGGTCCTGACCGGGCAACGGCTCGAAGGTCACTTCGGAATCAATCGAGACCGTCAGCGCCGAAAACACGTAATCATCCGGGTTATCCAGGATGTAATCGGCGATCTCGGGGATGCGCGCCTTGTTCAGGACCCGCTGGGCGCGCAACTCGGGCGGCAGCTCGTCCTCGTCGAAGATCGAAATCTGCCGCAGCATCCGCAGTGTCCACATGGCCACGTAGTATTCGCGCCTGGCCTGGAGGCCGCGGATGACCGGGAAGACGAGGGTTGGTTGGGTGTCCATGCCCAATCTTCAGCCAGAGTCGGTGCGGCGGGTGGTGGGCATGGTTGCCTTCATCACACGATGTTTATCGGAAACCAGTCAATGTTTTGTTGATAGATCGCATTTGTTTGTTAAATTATAGATGATAATAAGCATACAATGGCAGAAAAAATTGTTTGCCAGTTACCCAGTCTCTCGCCAAAATATAAGTAGTGTATAAAACTACTTTAGGAGAAATCCATGACCACCATTTCCGCGGCGGAAGCCAACCGTCATTTCTCGCGGGTCTTGCGTCAAGTCGCGCAAGGCGAGGCCTTGACCATCACCTCCCGGGGAAAGCCGCTGGCCACCATCGCGCCTATCGCTCGCAAGGCCGGACAGACCGTCGCCAAACGCCAATTGTTGGCGCGACTGGCCAACCAGCCCGCTACCGGCGAGCGCCGCTGGACCTGCGCCGATCTTTACGAGGATTGAGCGATGCGGGTCGCGCTGGACACCAACATCCTGGCTTATGCCGAGGGATTGGGCGACGAACGCCGGGTTAGCCAGACCCGCCAGCTACTCACTCAAATCTCACCGGAGCAGGTTGTGCTCCCCGCGCAAACCTTGGGCGAGCTGTACCGGGTCTTGACCGGCAAGGCGAACCACGAACCGGCGGCGGCGCGTGACGCTGTTCTTGAATGGCGCGATGCCTTCGAAGTCGCCGACTTAACCACCGTATGCTTTATCTCCGCCCTGGATCTGGCTGTGGACCATCAACTGCAATTCTGGGACAGCCTCATTCTGGCCATCGCCGCGCAAGCCCGTTGCCGGGTACTGCTCAGCGAAGATATGCAGCAAGGTTTTACCTGGGGTGGTGTAACCGTGGTCAACCCCTACTCAACGGATTCCCACGCCTTGCTGGAGCAACTTCTGGCTGGAGTCCTGGAGTCTGAGTGAAGGTCATGCCTCCCCTCTACCTCGACTGCAACGCCACCACCCCGCTCGAACCTGCGGTACGGGAGATTTTGTTGCGATTTCTGACCGAGGAATTCGGCAACGAAGGCAGCCGCACCCACGAGTACGGCGTGCGGGCCAAACAGGCGGTGCAAAAGGCTCGGGACCAAGTCGCCGCCGTGGTCGCGGCCCAGCGGGATGAGGTCATCTTCACCAGCGGCGCCACCGAGAGCAACAACCTCGCCATTCTCGGCCTGCGGGGGGCGGGCCTGGAGCAGGGGAAACGGCACGTCATCACCAGCGCCATCGAGCACAAGGCCGTGCTGGAGCCGTGCGCCGCGCTGGAATCGGGCGGCTTCGAAATCACCCGCCTGCCGGTCACCGCCGGCGGCTGGGTGGACCCGGAGGGGGTGCGCGCCGCGCTCCGGCCGGACACCTGGCTGGTCTCCATCATGCAGGCCAACAACGAAACCGGCGTGCGCCAGCCGCTGGCCGCTATCGCCGAGGTGTTGAAGGACCATCCCGCCTGGTTCCACACCGACGCCGCGCAAGGCTTCGGCAAGGACCTCGATCCGCTCCGCCATCCCCGCATCGACCTGATCAGCCTCAGCGGCCACAAGCTCCACGGACCCAAGGGCATCGGAGCCCTGATCGCCCGTCGGCGCGGCTACGCCCGACCGCCGCTGCGCCCGCTGACCTACGGCGGCGGCCAGGAACGGGGTTTGCGGCCGGGAACCCTGCCGGTCGCTCTGATCGTCGCGCTTGGCCTCGCCGCCGAAATCGCCGTGCGCGACCACGACCCGCGCCGGCAAGCGTGCCGGCGCATCCGGGAGCAGGCGTTGGCGGCCCTCATGCCGCTGGAACCTCGCCTGACCGGCGATCGGTCTCAGGTCATGGATCACGTCCTCAACCTGGCTTTCCCCGGCCTCGATTCCGAAGCACTGATGGTCGGCCTGAAAGACCTGATCGCCATTTCCAACGGCTCGGCCTGCACCTCCAGCCGCTACACCCCCAGCCACGTCCTCAAGGCCATGGGCTTGGACGACGACCGGGCCAACGCCTGCGTTCGGATCAGTTGGTGCCATTTGACGCCGGCGATCGACTGGGAAGCGGTCGCCGGCCGAATTTGCCAACTGCGCTGAAATCCGACCGCCGAACCCCTCGTCCCAGCCCTTTCCCTTCCGGGAAGAGAGTGGGTCCTCAGCCCAGCAGGCTCCGCAGCATCCAGGCGGTCTTCTCGTGAACCTGCATCCGCTGGGTCAGCAGATCGGCGGTCGGCTGGTCGTTGGCCTTCTCGACCACCGGGAAGATCGAGCGGGCGGTACGGACCACCGCCTCCTGATCCTTCACCAGTTGCCGGATCATTTCTTCCGCCGCCGGCACGCCGGTTTCCTCCCGGATGCTGGTCAGCTTGGCGAACTGGGCGTAGCTGCCGGGAGCCGGCAGACCCAAGGCCCGGATACGCTCGGCGATCAGATCCACCGCCAGCGCCAGTTCGGTGTACTGGGTCTCGAACATCAAATGCAGGGTGTTGAACAGCGGACCAGTGACGTTCCAGTGAAAATTGTGAGTCTTGAGGTAAAGGGTGTAGGTGTCGGCGAGCAACCGGGACAGGCCTTCGCCGATTTCCTGACGCAGTTCGTCGCTGATGCCGATGTCGATTTGCATGTTCATGGTTGACCTCCTTGAGTTGCGGTAGGACCGGATCGGATGGGCCAAGGATAAGGAGGGATGATGAATTGCACAAATTGATTAAAAATAATTTAACGATAGCTGATAACTATTCTAATGCGGGTTCACGCGCCGTGCTCGGCCGCGAAGAATGGCGCCAGCAAGCGGGCGCAGGAATCGGGGTCTTCCAGATGGGGGTGATGGCCGCCGGGCAATATCTTTACAGTCAAACCCGCGATGCGAGCGTAGC
>JAVMKJ010000008.1:0-7833 GCA_031732855.1 Candidatus Competibacter sp. | reverse complement strand
TGATCGTCTGGCTGAACTATGCCGCCTGGCTGCACCTGCGGCTCACCAAGGGCTGGCGCGGGGCGCCGATGGCCTGGTGGGCGGTGATCGGCCTGTTCGTGACCCTGTTCGCCTTCCTCGGCGTCAACATGTTCCTGTCGGGCCTGCATTCCTACGGCTCGCTGTAACATGGCGCCAGATCCGGTCATCAACTCACCTTCCGTTTTCCCTCACCTTCTGGAGCCTGACCCATGCCGAACCCGCTCCGCCATTTGCTGCCGATTCTGCTGGCCTGCGTTCTACCGCTGGTCGCCGCCCGAGCCGCCGACCCGGCCACCCCGCCGCCGTTCCAGGAGGGCAAGGACTACGTGCGGCTGCCGAATCCGGTGCCGACCTCGGCGCCCGACAAGATCGAGGTGGTCGAGCTGTTCTGGTACGGCTGCCCGCACTGCTACGATCTGGAGCCCTCGACCCGGGAGTGGCTGAAGCGCAAGCCGGACAACGTCGTCTTCGTGCGGATTCCCGTGGCATTTGGATCGAACTGGGAGCCCGGCGCCCGCGCCTATTACGCCGCCGAGGCGCTGGGGGTGCTGGACCAGATGCATCAGCCGCTGTTCGACGCCCTGCATCGAGAGAAGCGCAAGCTGGGCAGCGAGGACGAACTGGCGGCGTTCTTCGCCGAGCACGGGGTCGATCCGGAGGCCTTCCGCAAGGCCTACAAATCCTTCCAGACCGAGACCCAGTTGCGCCGCGGCAACCAGCTCGCGCAGCGCTACGGGGTACGCGGCGTGCCGGCGGTGATCGTCGACGGCAAATACGACGTGCGCTCGCCGCGGATGTTCGAGGTGGTGGATTTCTTGATTTCCCAGGAAGCCGCGTCGGGATCCAAGAGCGGGTAATGATGAGCGATCGCGGCCGGTTTGGCCGATTGCGGCTGCTCAGCTACAACATTCAGAGCGGTTTGACCACCCAGAGGTATTCCGAGTACCTCACCCGGAGCTGGAAGCATCTGGTGCCGGTGCCGTCGCGCATGAGCAACCTGGACGGCATCGCCCAGGTGCTGGCCGGTTATGATCTGGTCGGCTTGCAGGAGGTGGACGCCGGCAGCCTGCGCAGCGGTTTCGTCAACCAGGTGAAATATCTGGCCGACCAGGCGGGCTTCAAGCACGTATTCGACCAGTCCAATCGCCGCATCGGCATGATTTCGCAGCACGGCAACGCGGTGATGAGCCGGATCCGGCCGGTGGCCATCACCGAGCACAAGCTGCCGGGGTTGATTCCGGGCCGTGGGGTCCTCGAGGTCCGGTTCGGTTCCGGTTCGGACGCGCTGCACGTGCTGATCCTGCACATGGCGCTGGGTCGAAGGGGTCGGCTGCGGCAGATCGAATTTCTGACCGAGCAGGTGAGCGGCTATCGCCACGTCATCCTGATGGGCGATCTCAACTGCGGCTCGGACAGCCCGGAAATGACCGTGCTGCTGGAGCGCGCCCGCTTGTGCGAACCGGCTCCGGGGCTGTACACCTTTCCGAGTTGGCGGCCGAACCGGCAACTGGATTACATCCTGGTATCCCCGACCATCGAAGTCGAACGGGTGGAGGTACTCGACTGCGCCTTCTCGGACCACCTGCCGATCTCGATGGAAGTACGGTTGCCCTTTAACCTGCGGTAAGTGATGGACAGCTTTTGGACCGCGTCGGCGGACGCCGTACAATTTGTATCATGTGCTCAACCATCTCAACCTGTTCGGCGGCGGCTACCGCGCTCGGGCCGAGGGGATGATCGCCCAACTGTTGGCGGAACTGCGCTGACGTGACGCTGGATGATGCCCCGACACGGATCGAGACGTGGCCTGAAGAGGCTTGAGCGATGAACGTGGAACTGTTGAAGGAGACGATCAAACGGGAACTGCCCGGCCTGTTGCGGGACGCCCCGGCCCTGCGCGCCTACATTTTGGAATTGACTCGGCGAGAGTACGCCGGCCGGGCGGAGACCCAGGACCGGTTTTATGACCTGTTGGCCGAGTTGCGCCGCGACCGGGAAGAACGAGCCCGCGAATGGGACGAATATAAAGACGAGCAGAACCGGCGGTGGGAAGCCAACCAGGTGGAATTGCGGCGGCTGCACGAAGAGATCATGGCGCAGGCCCAGAAACACGAACGGGGCATCGGCGCGTTGGGTTCGCGCTGGGGCCTGCAATCGGAAAAGGCGTTCCGCGACGCGTCGGCCGGGATTCTGGAAAAGAACTTTGGGGTGCAGGTCGTCAATGTCAACGAGTACGACGATTGGGGCGAGGTGTTCGGGCGGCCCGATCAGGTGGAGTTGGACATGATCGTCAAGAACGGCTTGTTGTTGATTTCGCCGATGATCGACGCGCGGGCGCGGAAGGTGGCGGAGCGGCTGGGGATCGAGACCTACGGCGATTCGACCGAGGTAGAGGCGTTGTGAGACTTTTTTCGTCTTTAGCCTTTAGCCTTTAGCCTTTAGCCTTTTCTGGCGGACGTTATAACAGTGGCTGAGTAAGCGCCCGTTTTTTTGCACAAACGATGCGCTTCGTTCCTCGGTGTATCTGTGCGGGCTAAAAGGAAATGCTGATGACCGTGATGATTCATCCGATGTCGGATGTGCAAAGCCAGAATATTGGTGAGGGTACCCGGATTTGGCAATTTGTGGTCATTTTACCTAATGCAAAAATTGGCCGTGATTGCAATATTTGCGCGCATTGTCTGATTGAGAATGATGTGGTCGTGGGTGATCGAGTGACCGTGAAATCCGGTGTACAACTTTGGGATGGCATCGAGATAGAAAATGATGTTTTTGTGGGGCCAAACGCGACTTTTACCAATGACCCATTCCCTCGCAGCAAGCAGTATCCCACTTCGTTTAAAAAAACTATTATCAGGAAAAATGCTTCTATCGGCGCGAACGCTACTATTCTTCCAGGCGTGGTGATTGGTCAACATGCCATGGTGGGTGCCGGGGCAGTGGTATTGGCGGATGTGCCGGAGGGAGCGGTTGTAGTGGGAAATCCAGCAACAATCATTAAATGGGTTAAATAACCATGTCCATCTCCGATTGCCGGATTATCGGGCTACCTCAGGTTCACGATCCACGAGGTAACCTGACCTTCATCGAAGGTGGGCGGCATGTGCCATTCGAGATCAAGCGGGTTTATTACCTGTATGACGTGCCGGGCGGGGCCGAGCGCGGCGGCCATGCCCATCGGGAACTGGAGCAGTTAATTATCGCCATGTCCGGTAGTTTTGATGTCGTCTTGGACGATGGCCATATTCGCCAGCGCTTTCATCTCAACCGCTCCTACTATGGCCTGTATATTCGCACCATGGTCTGGCGCGAAATCGATAATTTTTCATCCGGTTCGGTCTGCATGGTGCTGGCGTCGAACTATTACGACGAAGCGGATTATTACCGGGAATACCGGGACTTTCTGGCGGCGGTCAAGGACGAGGTTTAAGGGATCGACAACTTGCGAGTCAAATAAATTCGGATGGGATCGAGCAACCTGTTTTTTGCCGGAGAACAGCCATGCAAATAGAAGCCCTGTACCAGCAGGGGCGCGTGGAATTCCTGAAGCCGATTCAGCTCAAACGTGATCGGTTTAAAATGATCGTTGAATTGCCCGATGACGAAGTGATGGAACCTCCGCCGGGGATTGACGCCGTTCCCTCCGGCGCGACCCCGGCGCCGTCGGCGCTGGACCGGTTGCTCGGGGAGTATCCCGACGATCCCTGGCTGCGGCGGATGAAAGCCATCGAAGCGGAGGTGCTGGCCATGCCGGAAGAGCATCTGCCCGCGCTGACGCCCAAACAACAGGACTATCTTGAAGCCTTTGCCCTGCGTGAAGATCGTTAGGCATGGACCTGCTGCTCGATGTCAATATCGTCCTCGATCTTTGCGCCCCGCGCCTGCCCTGGCATGGCCCGGCGCGGCAAGCCATCGCGCACGCCACGCAACAGGGCGGACGGGTTTGGCTGTATGCGGGATCAGTGCAAACGCTGATTTACAACCTGCACCGGGAAATCCAGCGGGTTCGTCCCCATGTTTCCAACCGGGCCGCCCTGCAACTGGCCTTGCGCGAACTGGACGCTTTCACCGAGGACAAATACTGGCTTTCCGCGCTGTCCGGCGAGGGTAGGGGTGTCTTTGCGGCGAGCGATCCCGAGGACGAACAGTTGCTGCGCGCCTTGCATCGCTTTTCAGCGGATCAAATGAGTTTGCTCACCCGCGACCAGGAGCTGCTTGGGAAAACGAGCCGAGCCATGACGCCCGAGCAGTACCTGGCGCTGAATGCCCCGCAACGTCCGGTCGAGTTTCTTGATCTCAAAGCACCCCAGATCGAGCTCCGCTCTCCCCTTGAATCGGCCTGCGACCGGGTGCTGAACTCGGGCTGGTACATTCTCGGCCGGGAAGTCGAAGCCTTCGAGCGGGAATTCGCCGCCTATTGCGAGGCCGAGCACTGCGTCGGCGTGGGCAACGGGCTGGAGGCGCTGCATCTGATTCTGCGCGCCTGCGGCATCGGGCCGGGCGACGAGGTGATCGTGCCGGCCAATACCTACATCGCCACCTGGCTGGCGGTCAGTTACGCCGGGGCCACCCCGGCGCCGGTCGAGCCGGACGCCCGCACTTACAACCTCGACCCGGCCTTGCTCGAAGCCGCCATCACCCGCCGCACCCGCGCCGTATTGCCGGTGCATCTGTACGGCCAGCCGGCGGATATGGACCCGATCAACGCCATTGCCGCCCGCCACGGGCTGAAGGTGATCGAAGACGCGGCGCAGGCCCACGGGGCGCGGTACAAAGGCCGGCGGGTCGGTGGCCTGGGCGACGCGGCGGGGTTCAGCTTCTATCCGGGCAAGAATCTGGGCGCGCTGGGCGACGGCGGGGCGGTGGTGACGAACGACGCGGAACTGGCCGACCGGGTGCGGGTGCTGCGCAACTACGGCTCGCGGATCAAGTATCACAACGAGGTCAAGGGCTTCAACTCGCGGCTGGACGAACTGCAAGCGGCGCTGCTGCGGGCCAAGCTGCCGGTGCTGGATGAGTGGAACGCCCGGCGGCGGGACGTGGCGGCGCGCTATCGGGACGGGTTGGCGGGGAGCGAGTTGGGGTTGCCGTTCGTGCCGGAGTGGGCCGAACCGGTCTGGCATCTGTTCGTGGCGCGCCATCCGCGGCGGGAGGCGTTGCAACAGCGCTTGCAACAGGCCGGGATCGGCACGATGATCCATTATCCCATTCCGCCGCATTTGCAGCCGGCCTACGCGGAACTGGGGTTCGGGGCGGGGGCCTTTCCGCTCGCCGAGGCCCTCCACCGCGAGGTGCTCAGTTTGCCGATGGGACCGCATCTGACGTTGGATGAGCTGGCGCGGGTGGCGGCGGCCGTGAGGGGTGAGGGGTGAGGGGTGAGGAGACATCATGAGTTGCAGGTGTGGCGGGAGGCCTACTGCTTGCTCGATCGGGCTGTTCTATAATCGTGTCGCGCCTTTACGGGAGTTCAAACCATGACCACCGCGCTGCTGCCTCGTCCGCCGTCGGCCGATCCGCCCGAACCTTATGATGGCATGCCCGTTTCGGAGGCCGATTACTGGGAATTTTACTATCTTGGCCCCGAGGTGACCTACGAATGGAACGACGG
Organism: Candidatus Competibacter sp.; assembly: GCA_031732855.1. Lineage (GTDB taxonomy): Bacteria > Pseudomonadota > Gammaproteobacteria > Competibacterales > Competibacteraceae > JAVMKJ01. The sequence continues at coordinate 2,204 of JAVMKJ010000008.1, read as the reverse complement.
CCTTCTGGAGGAAAAGGGTGTGTCGGATTACCTGACGTTCCGGGTGTTTGACTGGTTCATTCAGTTGTTGATCGAGTTCCTGCGCGCGCATCCCATCGCTGACCGGGTGGGGCTGGAAATGGGGTTTCGCCTGACGCTGCCGAACAAGGTCGCCATCCGCCGCCCGGATTACGGCCTGGTGTTGCATGACAATCCGGTTCCCCTGACGGGGCCGGCGCAAAGTTACCGGGGGATTTTCGATCTGTGCATCGAGGGGGTGTCGACGTCGAGCAAGGTCATGCGGGAACGGGACACGGTGGTGAAGAAAGGCGAGTACGCCGCTGGCGGGGTGGCCGAGTATTATCTGCTGCACCATTCTCACCCACTGCGGCAATTCTATCGCTTGAATGATCGCGGGATTTACGAACCGATGCCGGTGGCGCCGGGGGGAATCATGCGTTCCGAAGTGCTGCCGGGATTCCAGTGGCGCTGGGAGGATCTGGACCGGCAACCGGCGCTGGCCACGCTGGTGACCGACCCGGTGTATCGGGAGTATGTGTGGCGGGAATACCAACAGGAGCGACAGCGGGCCGAGCAGGAGCGGCAGCGGGCCGAGCAGGAGCGGCAGCGGGCCGAGCAGGAGCGACAACGAACCACGCGCCTGGCCAACCGGTTGCGCGCCCTCGGCATCGATCTCGATGCCGAGGAGTAGCTGTGGGAAAATTTTCTTAGTGTAAATAATCCTGTGATCGCAGGAGATGAGGCACAATATATTGTGTTGTAACCGACCTTGGTTAGTGCGTGTAGTGATGTCAGGCTTCCTATCACAGGAAAATTTACACTAGGCAAGAACTCAGGGTGGCGCCACCACTGACTGCCCTGGCCATTCTGGAGCATTGGTATGACCACGGAAACTGAGCTTCACCTGCAAGGCATGAGAGTACTGATTGACGTGCTGGGTCTGGTTGAGACCGAACGCTTCCTGGCGGCGATCAACCGGGAGCAGTTTGACTACACCGAATGGTGCAAACACGGTTTGCCCGATCTGAGCATTGATGAAATCGCCGCTCGCGCCAACTCACTCTCTGCCAGCCTCGATGCAAGCTCTCACTTTTGACCAACGGTTGCAGCAGACCGGAATCGGGACGATGATCCATGATCCGATTCCGCCGCATTTGCAACCGGCCTATGCGGAACCGGGGTTCAAGGCGGGAGCGTTTCCGCTCGCCCAGGCCCTCCACCGCGAGGTATCGAGCTTGCCGATGGGGCCGCATTTAAACCGGGAGCAGCAGGTGGGGCGGGCGGCGGTGCCTGGGCCACGACCCGGTTCGCCGCCGTGCGGGTCCGGCACGAGCCGCGCCAGTACGGGGTATCCGGCTACACGCCGCGCAAGCATGACGTGATGGACAGGACCGACGACTACGACTCACCCTGGAAAGAAGCGTTGGCGCGGTATTTTCCGGCCTTTTTGGCTTTTTTCTTCCCTGCGGCCCATGCCGATATTGCCTGGGAACACGGGCATCGTTTTCTCGACAAGGAACTGCAACAAGTGGTGCGCGACGCGGAATTGGGGCGGCGTTGGGCCGACAAGCTGGTACAGGTCACCACCCGTGCGGGCAGCGAGGACTGGCTGTTGGTGCATGTCGAAGTACAGGGACTGCGGGAAGCCCGATTCGCCCAACGGATGTTCAGCTATAACTACCGCCTGTTCGACCGCTACGCCCGACCGGTGGTGAGCCTGGCGGTTCTGGGCGAGGGCCGCGGTGAAACGGCGGGGCAATTCAGCTATGGTCGTTGGGGCGGCGAAACCCGCTTTACCTTCCCGGTGGCGTGCCTGAACGACTACCGTGATCGCCTGGTGGAACTGGCTGAATCGACCAACCCCTTCGCGGTGGTGGTGCACGCCCATCTTCAGGCCCAGGCCACCGCCGCCGATGCCACGGCCCGGTACCGGGGTAAGCTGGAACTGGTCAAGAGTCTGTATCGGCGCGGCTGGCAACGGTCGGATATTCTTGAACTGTTTCGAGTGATCGACTGGATGTTGCGATTGCCGGAAGCCTTGGAAAATCAACTGTGGATTGAAATTCAAACACACGAGGAGGCGACGCAAATGCGCTACGTAACCAGCGTGGAGCGCATCGGAATGCGCAGGGGTATGGAAAAGGGTTTGCAGCAGGGTTTGCAGCAGGGTTTGCAGCAGGGTTTGCAGCAGGGTTTGCAGCAGG
>JAVMKJ010000007.1:0-7870 GCA_031732855.1 Candidatus Competibacter sp. | reverse complement strand
GTTCCGCCGCCGATACCCCGCGATAGTTGGCTTCTTCGAAGATGGAGTAGCCGCTCAGGTCGGAATGGGCGAACAGCACCCGGTCAGGGGCTTGGAGGAGGCGCTGGCGAGCTTCGCCCCAGACGAAGCCGGGGCGCGGCCGGACCATGGCGTGACCCCAGCGGACCATATCCAGCCGGGTGATCTGTTCCCGAATATCGGGATGGGGCCGCGACAGGTCGCGCAGAATCTTCTCCGCCCACACCGCCCACGGTGTTTCCAGCAGCCGACGCCGTTCCTGGTCCGGTGGCCCGCCGCAGAGGGCGTGGTACCAGGTGAACACGGTTTTCTCCTGATGCGCCGCCAGATGCTGGTGAGTGGCGACCACGTAGCCCAGCGCGTCGCTGTCGTACAGCACGTTGTCCCAGGCCAGGGGCGCGCCGTGCCGTTCCCTGGGAAAGCCCCGCAGGCTCAGATTGGCGACCAGCCATGGCGCGTACTCGAACTCTCCGGTCGCCGCCGCCAACTCGGGTGAAAACTCCCGAAACACCCGGGGTGCCTGAAACACCGGCGCGGCCCAGATCACCATGCGCGCCAGCCGCCGCACCGAGCGGTTCTCGTTCGGTTGCCAGGCGTCCACCAGCACCGCCCGGTCCAGTTCCGACAGCCTCCAGGCGATGGCATCGGTAATCAGATGCGGCGCCAACCGTTCCCGCAGTCGCTTGACCAGCCAGCCGTTGCCTTCGGGCCAGGTCAGCACGTCGTCGTTGTCGGCCTCGCGAGCGAGGGCGTCGCGGCTGGCGAAGTAGTGAATCCCCATCCAGGCCGAGGTTTCATCGTAACGACAACCGTAATCGTCGCGGCAGGCGTAGTTGACGTACCAGTGCAGCGGTTCGGAATCCAGCCCGTGTTGCAAGAGAAAGTCGCGCATCGACAGCCGGTCCAGCGCCAGCAGGTCGGGATCGCGGGCGCTGAAGTCGATGGGAATGGCGAACGCCTTGCGCCCCTCCGCCTCGCGTCGACGTTGAAAAGCATCCATCAAATCCTGAAAGCGGCGGTACTGGTCGAAATCCCGCTGGCGAATGCCGACGTGCGGCCATAGCCCATCGTGCCAGACACCGTTGGCATACAGCCGTTCCCGCGGGGCGAAGTTGATGTAGCGCGGGTCGTAGATCGGCTCGGTCGCGTCGGGATCGCCCTGGAGGACGCCGAAGTCCGCCAGCAATTCGCGCACCGCGCGGGATTCCCGGGTGGGAAAGGGTAGATAATGCGCGCCCCAGGGATAGGCGGTAATGGAATTTTCGCCGCCGCGGGCGTTGCCGCCGACTTCCGGCTCCAGCTCCAGAATCACGAAGTCGGTGAAGCCGGCTTTTTGCAACTTCCAGCCGGCGGACAGGCCGGCGATGCCGCCGCCGACGATGATCGCGGGGACCTTTTGCGTCTCGGTCGGCTCGGGAAATTCCATGCGCCGCAGCCGGTGACCGATGACGTTGGACGCGCCGAGAATTTCACCGGCCGGGAGGGGCGGCATTTTGGAGAAACGGGTTCGGCGCCAGGCGTAGGCCCCGCCGGCCGTCGCGGTGGCGGCAGCTCCGAGCGAGAGCAGAAACTGGCGACGGTTCATCGGCTTGTGATTATTGCTGCGCAACCTGATGCCACTCCCGCTCGTAGTAGCGCACCAGGATCTGGGTGTTGAGGCGATTGATCTCGGCCTCGACCGGCCCCATGTCCGGGGGGAACTGGAGCAGGGTCGCGGTGCTCTCCGGCGTCAGAAAGCGCAGGCCGGGTGGATAGCGTTCGGGCGGCTGCCAGGGTTGGCGGGTCGCCAGCGCAAAGCCCCATTCCCCAAACGCCGGCACGTAGGCGTGATACGGGGTTACCCGCAACCCGACGCTTTCGATGGTACGGGCAATGCACCAGAAAGACTGGCGGGCGTACAGCGGCGAAGTGGTTTGGACCACAACCGCGCCGCGTTCCGCCAGATGCTTCTCCAGCAGCCGATAGAACACATTGCTGTACAGCTTGCCCAGCGAGTAGTTGGTCGGGTCCGGGAAATCCACCACGATGAAATCGAACGTCCCCGGATTCTGCTCCAGCCAGCGGAACGCGTCGGCGTTGACGATCCTTACCTTGGGCGAATTCAGAGCGTTGTCGTTCAGGGGAGCCAGCAGCGGGTGGCGGGCGAACAACCGGGTCATTTCGGGATCGAGGTCCACCAGGGTGATGGATTCCACCGCGTCGTAGCGGAGGATTTCGCGTACCGCCAGCCCGTCGCCGCCGCCCAGCACCAGCACCCGTCGAGCGCCCGGCGTGGCGCTCAGGCCCGGATGCACCAGCGCCTCGTGATAGCGGTATTCGTCGCGGGAGCTGAATTGCAGGTTACCGTTGAGGAACAGGCGAAGATCGTCCTTCCAGCGGGTCAGCACGATGCGCTGGTAGGGCGTGGTGCGGGTCAGCACGATTTCGTCGGCGTAAAGATGATCCTCGGCCAGGGTGGTGAGCCAGTCGGCGGCGAAGAAGCCGACGGCCAGAGCGAGAATCGCGGCGGCGCATTGTTCGCGCAGCCAGCGCGGTTGCGGCAACTGCTCGCGGAACAGCCACAGCGCCCAGGCCGCCACCAGCACGTTGAGCAGACCGAACAGCAGGCTGGTGCGGTTCAGTCCCAAGTGCGGGGCCAGAAGGATCGGGAACAGCAGCGAAACCGCCAGCGCGCCCAAATAGTCTAGGGTCAGCACCTGCGCCACCAGATCCTTGAAGGCGAATTGCTGCTTGAGGATGCGCATGACGAGGGGGATTTCCAGCCCGACCAGAATGCCGACGAGCAGCACCAGCGCGTACAGCGCCAGATGGAACGAGCCCGCCCAGGCGAAGATCAGAAACAGCGCCGGGGCCGAGAAACCGCCCAGGATGCCCACCGCCAGTTCGATTTGAATGAAACGGGCGATGAGGCCTCGGACCACGTAGCGCGACAGCCAGGAGCCGATGCCCATCGCGAACAGGTAGGTGCCGATGATAGTGGAGAACTGGGTCACCGAATCGCCCAGCAGGTAGCTCGCCAAGGTGCCGGCGACCAGCTCGTAGGCCAGCCCGCAGGAGGCGATAACGAAGACTGAGAAGAGAAGGGCATGGGTCATCGGGTAAACTCGGGGGGCTCATCGCTTGAATGGGGTTGACGGGCGGGGGGCGTTGGAATGGAGGAAAGGGGATCGAACGGTTACGGAACGGCTATTGGTTGCGTGGATTTTATGTAAAGATAATTTAATGTCGGCGACGGTAGACGTATAGATCTTGTCTTTCAAAAACCATGAGGCTTTTTATGCGCGATGATCTCAATCCGGATCCGGAAGAAAATTCCGATAACGTTGCGTCGAGCAGGCGAGAATTTCTGATCGGCCTTGGAAGGTGGTCGCCGGCGGTTATTGGAGGCATTTTCCTGGGGAGCAGGACCCGGGAAGCGGCGGCCTGGTACAACAGCGGCGCCTGGAACAATCATGCGGTGGAAGGGAGCTGGGCCGAGCGATACCGCGGTGGCGGTGGTTGGTTCAATCGCGGCGGCGCTTGGGTCAATGGTGGTCCTGGTGGCGGTGGTTGGTTCAATCGCGGCGGTGGTTGGTTCAATCGCGGCGGGGCTTGGATCAATCATAATTGGGCTAATCGGTACTCCGGTGGCGGTGGTTGGTTCAATCGCGGCGGCGCTTGGGCCAATCGCGGCAGGGCCTGGGCCAATAATGCCGGAGGGAACTGGGCCAACCGTCGTCCCGGCGGCGGTAGTTGGTACAATCACGGAAGGGCTTGGGTCAATCGCTGAGCCGGAGCCCTAATTCCAACCGGCGGCGCGCTCGCCCTCCCGGGTAGCGCGATCGCGTTCGATCAGGTCCGTCAGTTCGTCGCGGGCGGTCTGGGCCAGCGAGATCAGTTGCGTCTCGTCCTGATAGTGCGGATACATGCCCTCGAGCGCCGCCAGGTCGTGACGTCGGAAGGTGTCGGCCGCCAGGCGCGCCTCGTGCGCGCCGAAACCCAGCTCCCGCAGCACCCGCCTTCCCGCCCGGAGCGCCGATTCGAAGGTTTCCCGCTCGATGCGGTCGACGCCCCGGTTCAGCAGACCGAACACGTGGGTCACGTTGCGCGCCCGGGCGACCACGATCACCTCGGGATAGCGAGCCCGCGCCACTTCCACCAGCCGCAGGCTCGCATCCACGTCATCCAGCGCGATCACCAGCAAGCGGGCTCTGGCGATCCCGGCGGCTTCCAGCAGGTCGAGTCGAGTGGCGTCGCCGTAGAACACCTTGAAGCCGAACCGGCGCAGCATGGCGATCTGGTCGGGGTCGTGATCGAGCACGGTGGCGGTGATGCCGTTGGCGAACAGGAGGCGGCCCACGATCTGCCCGAAGCGGCCGAAGCCGGCGATGATCACCGGCGATTCCTGAATCGGGATCGCCTCGGGTTCGGGGGGCGCCGCCGCGTAACGGGGTGCGAGCCAACGGTCGCAGGCCAGCAGCAGAAAGGGCGCGGCGACCATCGACAGGGCGACGCTCAGCGTCAGCAGGGCAGCCAGTTCCCGTGGGATCATCCCGGCCTGGGCGGTCATGCCCAGGATGACGAACGCGAATTCGCCGCCCGGTGCCAGCAGCGCCGCGAGCAGCCAGCGCTGCGCGAGCGGCGCGCCCAGCGATCCGGCGATGAGCCGCAGCGCCAGCAGTTTCAGCAGCAGGAAGCCGCCGGTCAGGGACAGCACTGGGGCCGGTCGCGCGGCCAGCAGCGACAGATCGATGGACATGCCGATGGCGATGAAGAACAGGCCCAGCAGCAGTCCCTTGAACGGTTCCAGGTCGGCCTCCAGCGCGTGCCGGTATTCCGATTTCGCCAACACCACGCCGGCCAGAAAGGCGCCGAGCGCCATCGACAGGCCGGCGCGCTGCATCAACACGGCGATGACCACCACGATCAGCAACGCGACGGCGGTGAACAGTTCCCGGATGCCGGTGCGGGCGATCAGGCGAAGGGCCGGACCCGCGCCGAACAAACCAGCCGCCAGGATGCCGGCGATGGCGGCCAGCCCGAAACCGACCGAGACGTGATTGCCGGCGGTTCCGCCGCCGTGGCCGAACAGTGAGGGCAGCGCGATCAGCGGAATGGCGGCGATATCCTGGAATAGAAGAATCCCAAAGGTCAGTTGGCCGAGCGGTGCGGGCAGCAGGTTGCGGTCGTGCAGGGTTCGGGCGACGATGGCGGTGGAGGATAGAGCCAGGGTCAGGCCCATCAGCAGCGCGGCGCCCGGCGCCAGCCCCAGGGCCAGCCCCGCGCCGGCAAGCAGACCACCACAGGCGAGCAACTGGACGCCACCGCCACCGAACACGTCTCGCCTCATGTTCCATAACCGGCGTGGCTCGAGTTCCAGACCGATCATGAACAGCATCAGGACCACGCCGAATTCGGCGAAATGCAGGATCGTCTCGACATCGCTGACCAAGCCCAGGCCAGCGGGTCCGATGGCGACGCCGGCAACCAGATAACCCAGCACCGCGCCGAGCCCGAACCGCACCGCCAGAGGGACACAGAGCACGGCCGCCGCGAGATAGACCAGCATGTTGCCCAGCCAGGCCGGTTCGTGCATCGCGCCTCTCAGTCGGTGTCCGCGACCCAGGCCGGGTAGGTGTCGAGCCGGTCTCGATAACGGGCGGCCCAAGCCCGCATGACATCGGCGTCGAGGTACGGGACGCCATGAATGATCCAGGGCGGTAGCCAGATCATGCCGCACAAACGGGCGGTTTGGACCAAGGGGGGGATGAACGTCTCATAGGAATACCCGTGAATCCCGCCGGGGGCGTAGGCGGCTTGCTCGCCGCCGGTGGTGGTCACGCACCAGAGATGTTTTCCCGCCAGCGCCGTCCCGCCGGGCCCGTATGCCCAGCCATGGGCCAGGACCGAGTCGATCCACTGCTTGAGCAGGGGTGGAAGGCTGTACCAGTAGGTCGGATACTGGAAGACGATGAGTTCGGCCCCCCGCGCTGCTTCCTGTTCGGCGCGCACGTCGATGTCGTAGTCCGGATAACGTTCGTAAAGATCGCGGACCGCGACCCCGGGCAGGCCGGCGACCGCTTCGATCAACTGGCGGTTGGCGGTCGAGCGCCGGCCGTGCGGATGGGCGTAGAGCACGACGATCGGGATTTTGTCGGCCATCAGGACGCTGGCGTTCGCCGGCCGGTCCGGGCCGGAGGGTGGTTGCCTATTGCTTGTCTCCCGAGGACTCGCCGCCGCTCAGAGGGCCGCGCAGGCAATCCATCAGGGCGGTAATGGTGTAGGGCTTCTGCAAAAAGCCGGTCAGTCGTTTGCCGGCGAACCGCGGGGTGATTTCGCTTTCGGTGTAGCCACTCGACATCACCACCCGTACCTTCGGATCGATCCGGCGCAGTTCGCGGAAGGTTTCCTCGCCATCCAGGTCGGGCATGGTCAGGTCCAGCAACACGAGGGCGATCTCGTCGTGCCCCGAGCGGTAGATCTCCAGCGCCTCGCGGCCGTCCACGGCGGTCAGCACCTTGAATCCGATCCGCTCCAGCATCCTGCTACCCAGGGTCCGGACCGATTCCTCGTCATCCACCAGCAGAATGGTGCCCGTGCCTTTCCAGTCGACCGGTTTCACTTCGCTGGGTCGGGTCACGGGGGGTCTTTCCTGCTGCACCGCCGGGAAAAGCACCTTGAAGGTCGTGCCTTTGCCCGGCTCGCTGTAAACCTTCAGCGCGCCCTTATGCCCGCGCACGATACCCAGTACGGCTGAAAGCCCCAGACCTCGGCCGGTGAATTTGGTGGTGAAGAACGGTTCGAAGATGCGCCGCTGGATTTCCGAATCCATGCCGCAGCCCGTATCGGAAACTTCCAGCCAGACGTAAAGTCCTTCGGTCAGACTCTCGTCCAGATAAGCCTCGGCCAGATATTCGCGCGAGCATTCCATGAGACCGGTCGATATCGTGATCACGCCGCTGGTTTCGCCGAGAGCTTCCGAGGCGTTGATCACCAGGTTCATGACGATTTGACGAATCTGGCTGGGGTCGCCGCGCAAGGCCGGGAGCGGCTCCTTGAGATTCAGGTTGAGAATCGCCTTCTTCGTGATGGAAGCCTTGAGCAGGGAGATCATTTCCCCGATCAGCATTCCCAGCCGGATATTTTCGATGACGAAGCGGCCTTTGCCCGAATAGGCCAGCATCTGCCGGCACAGTTCGGCGGCCCGGAGCGACGTTTGCTCGATCGCCTTCAGGCTGTCGCGGGCGGGGGACATTGGCGGCAGTTCGTCCAGCGCCAGGCTGGCATTGCCCAGGATGATCGTCAGCATGTTGTTGAAGTCGTGGGCGATGCCGCCAGCCAGCACCCCCAGGCTCTCCAGTTTCTGGGTCTGCTGCATCTGCCGTTCCAGTTGCAGGCGCTTTTCCTCGGCCCACTTGCGTTCGGTGATGTCGTTGACCGCCAGCAACAGCAGGGGGCCATCGTTGGCCTGCTGGCGTCCCAGGACGTTGCCGAGAATCGCGCCCTCCATGTAGGCGTAGAACGCCGGCCCCCGCTCGCGCAGGATCAGGGCTTCGAGATTCTTGCCCGCCGGGTTCTTGAAAAATGCCCGGTAACGGGCCAGAAACACGCCGCGGTCGTCCCCCTCCATGCATTCCGAGAAAGGGCTGCCGAACAACTGGTTCCGGTCGCGACCCACCATCCGGCAGAACGTGTCGTTGACCTCGTGAATCAGCCCCACGTCGTTCAATACCAGATAGCCGATCGGTGCCTGATGGAACAGGATTGAAAAATGATTGCGGGATTGCTCCAGTTCGCTCATGATGCGGCGCAATTCATCGTTTTGCATTTCCAGTTCGATCTGGTGCACCTGGAGTTCGTGCACCAGCTTGCG
>JAVMKJ010000006.1:0-7930 GCA_031732855.1 Candidatus Competibacter sp. | reverse complement strand
GGCATACCCCGGAAACCACTGCGCGACTTGCTGCGGAACGTGACCTGAGACTTTACTCAACCTCTCTATCCCAATCCCGATGACTGATTTCACCCAACGGTTTTCCAGACGGGCGGCTTTGTTGCTGGCGTTCCTCTTCCTTGGCGGGTCGGCCGTTTCCAGCCGCTGGGCTTGGCCGGGTGACGAACCGATGGAATCCTTGCCGGCGACGTTGCCGGCCCGCCATCCGCCGGTCGCGCCATCCGGCGGCGGCTATGTCGGCGCCCAGGCCTGCGCCGGGTGTCATTCGGCCGAATATCGGCACTGGCAGGGCTCGCAGCACGCCAAGGCGATGCAGCCCGCCACCGAGGAGACCGTGCTCGGCGATTTCAACGACGTGCCTTTCACCTACTCGGGCATCACCTCCACCTTCTTCCGGCGCGACGGAAAGTTCATGGTTCGTACCGACGGACCGGACGGCGAGCTGCAGGACTACGAGATCGCCTACACCTTCGGCGTGTACCCCTTGCAGCAGTACCTGATCGGTTTTCCCGACGGCCGCTATCAGGCGCTGGGCATCGCTTGGGACAGCCGGCCCCGGGAGCAGGGCGGGCAGCGCTGGTTCCACCTCTATCCCGACCAGAACCTCACCCATCAGGATCCCCTGCACTGGACCGGCTACCAGCAGAACTGGAACTACATGTGCGCCGAGTGCCATTCCACCAATTTGCGCAAAAATTACGATTCGAAACTCAAACGCTTCAACACCACCTGGTCCGAAATCAACGTGTCCTGCGAAGCCTGTCACGGTCCCGGCGCCGATCACCTCGCCTGGGCGAAGAAAGAGGGGGACTGGCAAAAGCTGGACCGGACCAAGGGGCTGGCCATCGCCCTCGACGACCGGCGCGGCCTGCGCTTTCAGCTTCGCGTGCTGGCCATGCAAGGGCTGAATCTGGCGGCTACGGCGCTGAACCCGCAGCCCGATGTGTTGTGGACGACCGATCCGGCCGCGGGCAGCGCTCCGGGTAGCGCGCCGCGCGCGCCCGGCCGCGAACTGGAACTCTGCGCCCGCTGCCATTCGCGGCGCGGGCAATTCTGGGAGGATTACGTCTTTGGCCAGCCGTTGCTGGACACCCACCGGCTGGCGCTGCTGACGCCCGATCTCTATTACCCCGACGGGCAGATGAAGGACGAAGTGTTCAATCACGGCTCCTTTTTGCAAAGCAAGATGCAGGCGAAGGGGGTGAGTTGCGGCGACTGCCACGAACCGCACGGCGGCCGGTTGCGCGCCGCTGGCGGCAAGGTCTGCCTGCAATGTCATATCGCGGCCAAATACGAGTCGCCGCGGCATCATTTTCACCCGGCTGGTTCCAAGGGCGCGGACTGCGTCGCCTGCCACGCGCCCGCCACGACCTACATGGTGGTGGACCCGCGCCACGACCACAGCTTCCGCATTCCCCGCCCGGATTTAACGGTCAAGCTGGGCGTCCCCAATGCCTGCGCCCGGTGCCATGGCGACAAACCGGTCGAATGGGCAGCGGAGCAGGTCCGGACGTGGTATGGCAAGCCCCTGCCGGGCCATCAACAGTTCGCCGAGGCGTTGCATGCCGGCGCGCTCGATGCGCCCGGCGCGCGGGAGTTGCTGCTGGCGCTGGTCAAGAATCCGGAGCAACCCAGCATCGCCCGCGCCAGCGGGGCGGCCCTGCTGGGCGAACGGCTCGATCCCGCCGGGTTCGAGGCCCTCCGCCCCTTGTTGACCGACCCCGACCCGCTGTTGCGGAGCACCACGGCGCGGGCGCTGGAGGCGTTGCCGCCGGAGTTGAAGGTGCGCCACCTGTTGCCTCTGCTCCACGATCCGGTGCGGCTGGTGCGGATCGAGGCGGCGCGGGCGCTGGCCGCCGTGCCGAAGGAGTCGCTCGACGAGCCCCAACGTCTGGCCGTCCAACGGGGCTTGGCCGAGTACATCGCCGCCGAAATGACCAACGCCGACCGCCCCGAGTCGTATCTCAACATCGGGCTGATCCACGTCGACCAGGGTCAGTTCGATCGGGCGGAAGCCGCCTACCGCGCTGCTTTGGATCTGCAACCCACCTTCACCCAGGCGGCGGTCAATCTCGCCGATCTGTACCGAATTCAGGGCCGCGACGCGGACGGAGAAAAGACGCTGCGCCAGGCGTTGGACCTCGATCCGCGCAACGCCACCGCGTACCACGCGCTCGGGCTGTTGCTGATCCGCCAGAAAAAGCTGCCGGAGGCCATCACCGAGCTGGCCGAAGCCGCCCGGCTGGACGGCGACAACCCCCGCTATGGCTATGTGCACGCAGTGGCGTTGAACGGCGCCGGTCAGGGACCGAAGGCGATCCAGACGCTGGAAGGGGTGCTGGCGAAGCATCCCAACAACCGCGACAGCCTGCTGGCGCTGGTGGCGTTCCAGCGGGACGCCGGCAACCTCGACGCGGCACGCAATTACGCTCGCCGCCTGGCGGCGCTGGAGCCGGACAATCCCGAGGTGCGGGCGTTGTTACAAAAAATGGGCGTAACCCAATAATTCCGAGCGGGTCGGCTCTGGATTGCCGGGCGCCACGCGGGGGTGGAGACGAAGTTGCTCGGATTCGCGAATACCCCATATAGATGGTACGCCAGCCCGCTGTCGAAGAAATGCGGCTGCGGAGGTTGAGATGCCAGGCCAGCAGCGATGGATGAGGTAACCGGTTTCCAGATATGCATCGGTTTGTCTGCGATTGTCGTGAAATGGCAAGAATGACCGAGCATTTTTATCGGATAGTGTAGGATGGACATCAGACATTGTTCGCGAAACGCTGGAAGAGACCGATGAAGACCCGCGACCCCATCCACGCGGAGAACGACCCCGGCGCCGCTGACGGCGTCAGCTCGGCGCCGCCCCTCAACCGGAAGGTCTTTTCCCTGTTCCTGATCAAGCCGTCGCACTACGACGACGACGGCTACGTCATCCAGTGGGCGAAGTCTTCGATCCCGTCCAATACCCTCGCCGCGATGTACGGCCTCGCGCTCGACTGCGTCGAACGCCGGGTTCTGGGCGACGAAGTGGAGATCCGCGTCACCGCCTGGGACGAAACCAACACACGCATCCGGCCCGAGCGGATCATCCGCGAGATCCAGGCGGACAGCGGTCTGGTCTGCCTGGTGGGCGTGCAGACCAACCAGTTCCCGCGCGCCGTGGATCTCGCGCGCCCCCTGCGCGCGGCGGGCGTCCCGGTGTGCATCGGCGGCTTCCACGTGAGCGGCTGCCTGGCGATGCTGCCGGCGATCCCACCGGAGATGCGCGACGCGATGGATCTCGGCATCACGCTGTTCGCGGGCGAGGCCGAGGGACGGTTCGAGCACCTGTTGCGGGCCGCCCGCGCCGGGCGGCTCGAGCCGCTGTACAATTACATGAATGACCTGCCGGGGATCGAGGGTACGCCGATCCCCTTCCTCCCGGCGGATGTAGTGCGCGGGACGAGCGGGATGCGCACGAGCTTCGACGCCGGTCGCGGCTGTCCGTTTCTCTGCGGCTTCTGCACGATCATCAACGTGCAGGGACGCCAGTCGCGCACGCGCAGTCCGGACGACATCGAGCGCATCGTGCGAACGAACCTCGCGCAGGGCATCCACAACTTCTTCATCACCGACGACAACCTCGCGCGCAACCAGAACTGGGAGGCAATCCTCGATCGGCTCATCAGGCTGCGCGAAGAGGAAGGCCAGCGCATCTACATCGTGGCCCAGGTCGACACGATGTGCCACAAGATCAAGGGTTTCATCGAGAAAGCGGCACGCGCTGGCGTCAACCGAATATTCATCGGCCTCGAGAACATCAACCCGGACTCGCTCAAGGAAGCCCGGAAGGGCCAGAACCAGATCACCGAGTACCGGGCGCTGCTGCAGGCGTGGCATCGTCACGGCGTGCTGACTTACGCGGCCTACATTCTCGGGTTCCCGAACGACACGCCGGCCTCGATCGAGCGGGACATCCGGATTATCCAGCGCGAACTACCCATCGACATCATCGAGTTCTTCATCCTCACGCCGCTGCCCGGCTCGGCCGACCACCGGCGGCTTTACCTCGATGGCGTCGAGATGAAGCGAGACCTGAACCAATATGACCTGTTTCATGTCACCACGCATCACCCGCGCATGACGGACGATGAACTGCTCGGGATCTATCGCAAGGCCTGGGAACTCTATTACACGCCGGAGCACGTCGAAACCGTGCTGCGCCGGGCGAAGCACTGGGGCTACGATCCCCACAACATGATGTGGAAACTGCTTTCGTTTCATGCCGTACCGCTGCTGGAAAACGTACACCCGCTGGAAGGCGGGATTTTCCGACGCAAGTATCGCAGGGACCGGCGGTACGGCATGCCGCTCGAGAATCCTCTGGTTTTCCACGCGCGCCATGCCTGGGAAACTTTCTCCAAGTACGCGCGCTTTCTCCCGATCTACTTCCGCTATCGACGGACGTTGAAGCGGGTGCTGCGCGACCACCACCCGTACACGGATATCGCCATGACGCCGGTCGATGCGGTGGAGTTCGAGCAACTGGAGATGTTCAAATCCACCGAGGCGGCGAGAGCGGCGGCGGAAAAGGCCCGGCGCCGCAAGGCCAGGAGCCTGGCCGGGGTTGCCCGGTTCGAGGCGGAACCATCCCATCCCCGGCCGTTGGCCGACGCCACCCGCGAGCAGACCTGATGACGAAAACGTACCCAGGGAACGCTGCTCGAACATCCGGGGCCCACGAACGGTTCGAGTTGTCTTCCTGGCTTCCTCAGCGCCCGGAACATATAGCGCTCCTATCTGATTTTTGAAGTCACCGTTTCGAACCATCCCTCCTTGGCCAAGGAGGCGTGGCGCGGGGCAACCGCACCAGTCGCCCCCACGGATATCCATTCCGGCAAATTCCCAACAGCTATCGGGCCGGCCCCGCGCTAGAATAGCGTTCCAAGCGCACGGCTGTCGATTCGGAGGTTTGCCATGATCACTCTCGATCTGCCTGGCTTTATCACGACCTTCCTCGCCGTGATGGCGGCGCTGTTCGTCTTCGCCATCGGCGTCGGCGTTTTGCTGGTCGCCGTTCTCTACGTCATCGACATCACCCAGACCCAGCACGCCATTCGCCGCAACTTCCCGGTGATCGGGCGGTTGCGTTACCGGCTGGAACATCTGGGCGTGTTCTTCCGCCAGTATTTCTCCGCCATGGATCGGGAGGAGATGCCGTTCAACCGGGCGCAACGGGCCTGGGTCTATCGGGCGGCGAAGAACCTGGACAACACCCAACCGTTCGGCTCCACTCGCGATCTGCGCCCGCCGGGTACCCCCCTGTTCGCCAACGCCGCGTTTCCGGCGCTTGACTCCGAGCCGGCAGAGACCGAGCCGGTGTTGATCGGCCCGGATTGTCCCCACCCGTATGCGGCGCCCAGCTTTTTCAACGTCTCCGCCATGAGCTATGGCGCTATTTCCAAACCAGCCGTGCTGGCCTTGTCGACGGGGGCGCGGCTGGCCGGGTGCTGGATGAACACCGGCGAGGGTGGTTTGTCGCCCTATCATCTGGAAGGCGGCGCCGATCTGATCTTTCAAATCGGCACGGCCAAGTACGGAGTATGCGACGGGCAAGGCGGCCTGGATGAGACCAGGCTGCGGGCGGTGGCCGCTCATCCGCGGGTGCGGTTGTTCGAGATCAAGCTGAGCCAGGGGGCGAAGCCGGGCAAGGGCGGCATCCTGCCGGCGGCCAAGGTCACGCCCGAAATCGCCGCCATTCGCGGCATTCCGGTCGGCCGGGATTCCCGCAGCCCCAACCGTCATCCGGAGATCGGCGACGCGGCGGCGCTGCTCGATTTCATCGCCCGGGTGCGCGCCATCACTGGAAAGCCGGCCGGCTTCAAGCTGGTGGTCGGCGATCCGCGCTGGTTCGACGAACTGTGCCGGGAGATCCACCGTCGAGGTCTGGCCAGCGCGCCCGACTTCATCACGGTGGACAGCGCCGACGGCGGCACCGGCGCGGCGCCGATGAGTTTGCTCGACTACGTGGGCCTGCCGATCCAGGAAAGTCTGCCGCTGGTGGTGGACGCACTGAGCGAACACGGCTTGCGCGAGCGCATCCGGGTGATCGCCTCCGGCAAGCTGATCAACCCCGGCGAAGTCGCCTGGGCGCTGTGCGTGGGAGCCGATTTCGTCAACTCGGCGCGGGGGTTCCTGTTCGCGCTCGGCTGCATCCAGTCCATGCAGTGCGACAAAAACACCTGCCCGGCCGGGATCACCACCCACGATCCCCGGCTGCAACGGGGGCTGGACCCGGCGGACAAGGCCGAGCGGGTGCGGCATTACGTGGAAAACATGCGCCGGGAAGTGGAGACCATCGCTCACGCCTGCGGCGCGGTGACTCCCCGGCAACTGCGGCGCGAGCACTGCCGGATCGTGGTCGGTCCCGGTCGCTCGGTGCCGCTGGACGAACTCTTTCGTCGGACTCCGGCGCCGGTTCGCCAGTTGGATGCGGCCTGATGGCCGCGTCCCGGTTTTATCCGATCAAGTCGGTAAGGATCCTTATGGCAATTCGCGCGCCAGGTTGGACTGCGGCGCGGGCAGTCTTGGCCTTGCCGGATTGGGGTTTGGGCGCGTAGCCATTGCCTCTGCCCGCAAAGATGCCGGTGATTGCGGAAGAAGTCTTGAAGTGCGCAAATCTGGTGGTGGCTTTGTCCAGGGTATCCGTTCAATCCTCCCTGTACGAAAGGGGGAGGTGAACGCTTACTTCAATCCGGTTTTGGCCCGAGCAAATCCGTCAGATCTTTCGCGTCGAAGATTCGCTCGGCCCAAGCTTCCAGTTGCCCGGCGTCGGCTTGGCGCAAGCGGGCGCTGGCCCACCGGGGTAGCGCCCCAAAGCGCCGGCGAATCAGCCTGGTCAGAATCGTCAGGGCTTCTTTCTGGCGCCCCAGCTTTTCGCCTTCCTCTTTGCCTTCCTTGAGTCCTTCCTTGAGTCCTTCGTTTTTGCCTTTCTCGATCCCGATGCCCACCAGTTCCCGGTAGGCGCGGGTTTCTTCCAAGGGGGTCAATACGTGCAACATAGCGAGAATCTCCGCGTAGGTTTTGCCTTTATGGCGCTCCATCAGCCACGACATGAAGACATCCAGCAGGGCCGGAGCACCGGGTTCGGTGAGGGTTTCCAGCCGCCGCCACGCTGCCGGAGCCTGTTGCGCCAGTTCCTCGTCGCTGGCGATGAGCGGCAGGAACACCGCCAGCAGCGGGTGATCGGGTTGGCGTTGCCGGGCTTCGGCCAGCACGGCGTCCAGGTAAACCGGCATCCGCAACGGTCCCCGTCCCAGCCAGTCGATCCAGGGCCAGTCCGGTTCGTCACCGCTGGCATCGAGAAAAATGACCTGGCCGTAGACGGTGCGTTCGGGGTGAGTCCGGCGGTACAGCAGGAGTTCCAGCACCAGCCGGTCGTAGACATCGCCGCTGTGCTGGGCCTGCACTTCGATGATGTAGGTGGGACCGTCGCCGCCAGCGGGTTCGAACACATGGTCGGCCCGCCGTTCCAGTTCCTTGAAGGCCACCGAGCGCCCCTGGTAGGGACCGGGCAGTTCGATCCCATCAGTCAGGAAGCGGAACGCTGCCGGGCTGGAAGCCAGCAGGGCGTGAATCTGTTTGTCGGTTTTCATGGCCTTAATGATGCCAAATTCCCACTGTTGCCACTCAGTTTCCTGATTCCTTACCAAAACAGGGATCGAGATTGAACAATTACAGCAATTCTATTGGTGTCGAATCGCCCATACATCATACTCAGCCAAGGCTTTTGTCTTTGTGCGAAGAAAGGCATCAGCTTGACGTCTGCCTTTCGTGGCGGAACCTGCGTCGTAGACTGCCGAAGTTCGCCACCCACTTTCTTCGAGGGAGCTTATGACAAGATTAAGGGGGTTGACCGGTCTATCTGTGATAC
>JAVMKJ010000005.1:0-7937 GCA_031732855.1 Candidatus Competibacter sp. | reverse complement strand
GAAACAGGGGGCTGACGCCCCCCGCTCGCGGAACGACCGCGCCGCTCCCGCAGGGCGAGGAGAGTTTTTATACAGTCTCTGAGAAGGCTCGACATTCAGCGCAAAAACTCCCGGCTGATCTCGCGGAAACGGTCGGTGCCGGCCTGGTGCAGCCACTCGAAGGCGACCATTTCGCGGCTGACCACGCGCACGCCCTCGGCGCGCATCCGCTCCAGCGCCAGTTCCACGTCGCGCGGCGAACGGGAAGACACCGCGTCGGCGACGAGATACACCTCCTTGCCGGCCGCCCGCAAGTCCAATGCGGTCTGCAGCACGCACACGTGCGCCTCGGCCCCGATCACGACCACCCGATGGCGACCGAGGGCATCGATCCGCCGCATGCATTCCCGCTCGGCGGCGCAGGAAAAGTGCGTCTTTTCCACGAACGCCTCCGCCGGCAGCAGCTCGCGAACCGCCGCCACCGTATGCCCCAGCCCTCGCGGGTACTGTTCCGACGCCAGCACCGGCACGCCGAGTCGCTGGGCGATCCGGATCAGCCAGACACCGTTGGCGACCACCTGGTCGGCCTGGTGAATCGCCGGCATCAGCCGTTCCTGAAAATCGACCACCAGCAGGCAGGACGTCTCGGCTCTCATCAACATCGCGCTCTCCCCCGGTTCGAAACCCGCCGGCACGGGTCGCGTCAATCCGCGATCAAGGTAATCCGTTCGCTGGGATTGCTCCCCTTCACCACCCGGGTCTTCAACCCCCGCCAGGCCGGCGCCAGCAGATCCACCGGGGCGCGGGTCTGCGGGTCGTCCACGGCGAAGGTGAACAGACTCATGCGCGGCTCCAGTTTCTGATGGCTGACGCTGCCCACCCAGATCGTGAGGTCGCTCTCCTTCAACCGTCCGCCGACGTCCCAGAACCGCAGCACCCACCGGCTGTTCGGATCGTCGCCGTAGCGCACCATCGTCAAATCGTCCTCGCTGCCATCATGAATCTGCGGCAGCACCGGCAATTCCCGCAGTTCCACCTGCGGGCTCAACCACAGCAGTATGCCCTTCCAGGTCGGCGGCGGCGCCGGTTGCCAGCCGGCTTCCTTCAGCCGCGTTTCCAGTTCCTCGCGGGTTCCCGCCCATTGCAACACGAAGTCCTGCCGGCGGTTGCCCCGAAAATCCAGCCGCTGCTGCGGCAGCCGTTGCCAGCCGCTCTGCCACCACTGGTCCCGCGACTGGATCTGGACCACCGGCTTCGGCTGGTAGCGCTGCCAATCGGCGCGATAATTGGCGCTCACGTGCAGCAGATCGGTCGCCAGCAGCGCGATCGCGCTGGCGGCCAAAAGACCCCGCCAGTTCACCGCCGCCGTCGGATGACGGTTGTAGGCCAGTCCCAGCACCGTCACCCAGATCAAGCCCAGACACAGTCCGGCGAGGGTATCGGTCAGCCAGTGGATTCCGAGATACAGGCGGGCGAACGCGATCGGCACGATCATGAACGCCGCCGCGAGATAGACGATCCAGCGGCGGGCCGGCGGAATTTCGCGGGCGATCAATACCGCGAGAAACCCGAACACCAGGGTGCTGAAGGTCGCGTGGCTGGACGGGAACGAATAGCCCAGCACGCCCTGCGACACCTCCACCGGGCTGGACACCGGCAACAGCCCCTGGAACAACAGGTTGGTCATCATCCCGAAGCCCAGCGCCGCCAGCCAGTGCCAGGCCGCCGAATGATTGTGCCGCCAGATCAGCCAGCCGAACACCACCAGGCTCAGGGGCAACGTGACCTGGAAATCACCCAGCTCGGCGGTGAACACCATCAGGGCGTCGGCCCAGGGCAGGCGCAATTCCTGGAAGAAGTGATAGAGGCTCAGATCGAGGCCGCTCGGCAGTTGCTGGCCGGCGGCGCTCAGGCTCAGCCCGACCAGCACCACGCCCCCCAGCAACAGTATCGCCAGCGTCGCCAGCCCGCGCAGTTCGCCCTTTTCCGGGTCCAGCAGCGAGGCGCTGATCGGCCCGATGAAGCGCCGGCCCTGGCTCCACCGATAAAACCGCTGCAGCCAGTCGGTGGCGTGGGCCTGGAACAGCCGCACCAGGTGCTTCACCAGCCAGGCCGTCGCCCACAGCAGCGCCACGACGATCAGGATCAGCACCACCAGCCGTCCCGCCACCCGCGACGCAATCTCCAGCGACGCCCCGAAGGCCATGCCGGGCAGCAGGTAGACCGGCGCCCACAGAACCCCCGAGATCACGTTGGCGACCATGAAATCGCGCCAGCTCATGTCCATCATGCCGGCCACGGTCGGAATGGTGCCGCGCACCGGACCGAAGAAGCGCCCGAACAGCACGCCCTTGCCGCCGTGCTTGCGGAAAAACTCCTCGCTGCGGGCGATCAGCTCGGGATGCTTGGTGAACGGCCAGACCCGGCGGACCCCCTGGTGGAACACCCGACCGATCCAGAAACTGATGGCGTCGCCGATGATGGCGCCCCAGGTCGACCACCAGTAGGCCGACCAGAAGTCCACATGTCCGAGACCGATGAAGGCGCCCAGGGTGAACATGACCAGTGCGCCGGGAATGATGACGCCGACGATGGTCAGCGACTCGGCCGCCGCGCTGACGAAAATGACAAAACTCATCCAGCCCGGATGAGCGGCCACCCAGGCGAACAGGGCATTGACGAATTCGGACTGCATGGCGGGCGTTCGTGGTGGGCGGGGAGGTCGGTGAAGTTGGACTCGCGCGCCAGGATTATGGTTGCGAACGGTTCTTTATGCCACAGAAGCTCGCAACTTTACCACCACGAACCCACGCGGGCCGCAATCGCGGCCCCTTTCCCACCGCCGGCAATGATCGGATCGATCAGCCCTGAATGCAGATCAGCGGTTCCAGTCGGGCCACCCGGCGGGCCAGGCCCGCCTGCTCGACCGCGTCCACTACCGCGCCGTCGTCCTTGTCGGCGCCCGGCGCTTCCTCCACCAGCACCCCGCGCCGCGCGTCGGGACCCCGGATCAAAATCCCCAGCCGCATCAACACATCCTGGCTTACCAGACCCCGCCAGGGGTGTGTCACCCCGTTCCGTCGCGGCGCCGATCCCACCCCGTGGCAAGACGACCCAAACGCCCGTTTCGGGCCAGCCGGAGCCCCGATCACGATATGGTGGGTCGTGCTCGTGGCGCCGCCGATCAGGCCCGGCTGGCCCATTTCCCGCCACGCGGCGGGCAACTCGGGATGGCCCGGCCCGAGCATGCGGCTGGCGCCCTTGCGATGGACGTAGAGCGTGCGCGCCCGACCCTCCACGACATGGGTTTCCGACCGGCAGGTGTTGTAGGAAAGGCCGAAGAGCACCTCCACCCGGGCTTCCGGTAACAGGCGGGTGAAAACCCGCCGGGTCAGATGGGTGAGCATCTGGCGATTGGCGTGCGCGCAGTTGATTCCGGCGCGGATCGCGCCCAGATAGCGCTGGCCGATCTCCGAATCGAGCGGCGCGCAAGCCAAATCCCGATCGGAAAGCGCGATGCCGTGGCGGTCCGCCGCGACCGCCAGCCGCTTGTGATAATCGACGCCGATCTGCCCGCCCATGCTGCGCGAACCACAGTGGATGCTGACCAGGATATCGTCCAGTTGGATACCCAGCGCCCCGGCGATCCGGAAATCGTGAACCTGGGCGACCCGCTGCACTTTCAGATAGTGATCGCGGGGACCCAGCGTGCCCATTTCATCCCGCTGCCGAGTCTTGGCCAGCTCGGACACCTGGCCGGGATCGGCGCCGGCCACGCAGCCCTGTTCCTCGATCCGTTCCAGATCGGCGGGGACGCCGTAACCCATCTCCACCGCCCAGCGCGCGCCGCCCAGCAGCATGGCGTCCAGTCCACGAGGGGTGAGACGCAGCACCCGGGCGCCGTTGCCGTTGGGAATCGTGATGTGGAGCGAATCGGCCAACGCTTCCCGAAGGGGCACGATCTGGGCGACGTTCAGGCCGGTGCGCAGAACGCGCGCCCCCCAGGCGATATCGACGCCGATTCCGCCCCCGACCACCACTCCGCCCTGTTCCAGATCGAACGCGGCCACCCCGCCATTGGGGAAACCGTAGCCCGGGCGGGCATCCGGCATCGCATAGACGGCCTGGACAATACCCGGCAGGCTGGCGACCTGGACGATCTGCCGGTAGACCTGATCGTCCTTGGCGCGGATCAGGCTCTCGGTTGCGAAAAGTATCCCCGGAACGCGCATGGCTCCCTGCGGTTCGATACGCCATTCGGTGGCGGATATTTGAGTGAAACGATGCAGGTCCATGATTCCCCCTGGGCATGAATGATCCAAACCCAGTTAAAACAAGATCGTGGGAATACGAAAATTGCATCTTCCCGCCTTGCCCGCGCAAGCGGGATTCCAGGGAAGATGCATCGCTGGATTCCCTTCGTTCCCTGCTCCCTGTTCGGCCGGCAGGTATTGATTCGACGGTCCTCTCCCCGCGCTCCTACCATTCGCTGTTGCGCACCTTGTGTACCAGGGCCGACAATTCGTTTTCGGGCACGTCGCTCAACCCCCGGATCAGTTCGGCGAACAGCACCGGCTTTCCGATGATGGCTTCACGGACATCCCTGGCTATCTTGCCCGCCAGCGCCAGCAAATAATCGGAGTCCTCCCCCAGTTCCGCCGCCAACCGCCGGATGGTCTCCTCCGAAGGCGGCGACACATCGCCTCGTTCGATCTTGCTGAGATAGGCCGGCTCCACGCCGATCCGCTGCGCTGTCTGTCGAACCGAATAACGGCGATTGACTTCGCGGCGCTGTTCGCGAAGCTGTCGCGCATAGTTTCCAAATGCCATGGTCTCCCCCCTGTTGAACGATCAAGCTGGTTTTAGTCGGGACAGGTATCTACCCCTCCCTCAATAGTCACTGTTCGTTCCATGGAGAGAGCAACATCCAAGCCAGAAAGTTACAGCAGGCAGCGATAAACCCAACCGGTAATGAGGAAAGAAAATTTTTTTCGGGAAGGAAAAGATATGGGGGGTGGAAAGAGGAAAATTAAGCTCTGGACGTAGCAATTTGAAACGAAGACGTTCGCGGCTGTTTCATTCTGAAACAGCCGGGACCCTGACGGGTTGAGAGCGATAATCCTTTAGCCGACGCCACAAGGTGGTGCGGCTGATCCCCAGTTCCTTGGCAACCAGGCTCAGGCTACCTTGATGAAGCTCCAGAAGCCTCTCGATTTCGGCCCGTTCGACCTTTTCCAGCCAGGTTATGCCCTTTTCATTGATGGGCAAGTTGGGCAACCATTCACCAGCCTCGATCTGGGTACCGGTACTCAGAATCAATGCTCGTTCGATCAGGTTTTCCAATTCCCGCACATTACCCGGATAGTCATAGCCACACAGGCTTTCCAGAGCTTCTTCGCTAAACCCGGTAATCTGGCTGTTGAGTTTGCCGCGGTATTTGTTCAGGCAATAATCCGCCAACAGCGGAATGTCGTCGATCCGTTCGCGCAATGGTGGAATACAGATCGGAAAAACATTGATCCGGTAAAATAAGTCGGCCCGAAATCGGCCCTTTTGTACTTCAATCCGCAAATCCTTGTTAGTCGCCGCAATGATCCGCACATCGACTTGGCGGAATTCATTATCGCCGACCCGGCGAAATCGCCCTTCCTGCAATACCTGCAACAGTTTGACCTGAAGCGCCGGACTCGTCTCGCCGATTTCGTCCAGGAACAGCGTCCCACCATCGGCAACTTCGAACAAGCCCTTGCGGTCCTGAGCCGCGCCGGTGAAGGATCCGCGCTTGTGACCGAAAAGCTCGCTCTCGAGAAGAGTCTCGGGGAGAGTTCCACAATTTTGCTCGATAAACAGCTTATCCTTGCGCGGTCCGTGATGGTGAAGATAACAGGCCAGCAGAGTTTTGCCGGTACCCGTCTCTCCAGTCAGCAGGACGGTCGCCGAATTATCGACGACCTTGTTGACCAGATCGAAAACCCGTTGCATCACCGGACTGCTTCCGATCATGTCGGCGCATCGCAATTCCTTGCTCACCTTGTCCTTCAGGAAGACATTTTCGTTTTTCAACCGCTCGTTGGCGGCCTGCAATTCCTTAAGCAATCGCTGATTTTCCAAAGCCAGTTCATAACTTTCCACCGCCCGCCTGACGAGTATCCGCAATTCCTGACGTTCCCAGGGCTTGGTGATGTACTGATAAATGTGGCCCCTGTTGATGGCCTGGATCAGGGAGGCGGTATCGGTATAGCCGGTCAGAATGATGCGGATGATGCGCGGGTCGATCTCAAGAACTTTTTCGAGCAGTTCCGCGCCCGTCATCTCGGGCATCCGCTGATCGGCGATGACGAGGGCGATCCGTTGCCGTTTGAGAATTTCCAACGCTTCGGCGCCGCTGGAGGCCATAAACACCTCATATTCATCCATGAAGGTGAGGTTAAGGCTGCGCAGGATTTCCTTCTCATCGTCGACGACCAGCAAACCATGGCGACTCATGTCATTCTCCCCCGCGAACGCACCGGTAACTCAATGATCAATTCGGTTCCTTCACCGACTTTGCTCGAAACTCGAATTTTACCGCCATGTTTCTCGATGATCCCATAGCTGATGCTCAGTCCCAGCCCTGTTCCGGAACCGACCGTTTTGGTGGTAAAAAACGGATCGAAGATCCGGCTCAATTGCTCGTCTGGAATACCTACTCCATTATCCCGGATCACGATCCTGGCCCAGCCGCCATCCGCGAGCGTTTTGATCCAGACATCGCCCTGGCTTGGAATGGCTTGGGCGGCGTTTTGCAGCAGATTCATAAAAACCTGATTGATCTGGCCTGGATAACATTCGATCAGCGGCAGGTTGCCATAATCGCGATGAATGGTAATCCGATCCTTGTACTGTTTGGCGAGCAGGTTCAGGGTGGATTCGATCCCTTCGTGCAGGTCGGCCAACACGAGACCGACGTCGTCGGTGCGCGAAAACATCCGCAAGTCCAGCACGATTTTTTTCACCCGCTCGGTGCCTTCCTTGCAACTGGCGATCAACTCCCGCAAGGTTTTCAGGGTGGTTTCAAAATTGACCACCTTTTTCATTTCATCGCCATCGCGACGATCATCGTGACCGTTCGATGGATGGGTATTTTGATGCGTTCCGACGAGTCCGGCGAGACGCTCGGTATACTCCTCGATAAAATCCAGGTTGCTGTGAACGTAACTGATGGGATTGTTCAGTTCGTGCGCCACCCCGGCCACCAAGAGACCCAGCGAGGCCATTTTTTCCGAATGAACGAGTTGTTCCTGCGCGCGGGTCAAGTCCTGGTAAGCGGCTTCGATTTCCCGGTGGCGCTGCTGAAGCTCCCAATTGGCCGTGGAAAGTTCCTGGGTACGCCCGGCGATTTTCATTTCCAGATCGCGATTGACTTCCTCCAGCAAGCGGCGGCGTTCGCGCTCGGCCATCAGCGTCCGGCTCAGCAAATGACCGCCATAGACCAACCCCAGGGCCATGACTCCTGAAACAATGGGAATCCACACATTCATTTTGGCAAAAACCACATACGCAATCGTTATCGACAGGCCCGCCAGCCCCACCGTCGCAATCAGGGCGGTAACCGGCTTGAGCCATGCGAGAAGCAAACTGGCGGCCAATATCGACGCCAGCAGCAGGATCAGTTGCCCGGCCTCACCGAGTTCGGTGACAAATTGTCCTTCCAGAACGTTGTCGATGATGTTGGCCTGAATCTCGACGCCGGCGGACGGGCTCTCGGCAATCCAGGAGAACGGGGTGAGAAAGGTGTCGCCCGACAGGCGCTGCGGTTCGGGAATCGCTTCCAGCAGGCGACCCACCAGCACGATTTTGCCGGCAAAAATCCCGGGCGGCAGCATCCGTTCGAAGTTGAGGGCCTGGTAATACGAAACCGTCCTGATCGTCTTCGGCGGTCCCCGATAATCGATCAGTGTCTCCCGCAATAAATTTTT
>JAVMKJ010000004.1:37531-42606 GCA_031732855.1 Candidatus Competibacter sp. | reverse complement strand
TGCTAGGAAGCCGGTTCGGTGTTTGGGGGCATGGCTAGTAGCGTGGCGGGGCGTCCGCTTTGTCAAGTTCGGCCATTCGTTCGGCCAGCATGGGGGCGGTCACGGTACCCAGGTGGGTATCGGCGAGTTTGCCGGCGGGAGAAACCAGAAACGTGGTCGGCAACCCCTTGAGGTCGAAACCGGACACCGGCTTCCCGCCGCTCAGCACGATGGGGAAGGTGACGGCCAGCCGTGCCGAGAAAGGACGGATTTCAGTGGGGGCAAGATCCTCCATGTTGACCCCGATGACCGCGGCGCGGTTGCCGTGCGCCTCGTGGAACGCTTGCAGTTCGGGCATTTCCAGCAGGCAGGGCGGGCACCAGGTCGCCCAGAAATTGACGACGACCCACTTGCCGCGAAAATCGGCTAACCGCACCGGCCGGTTGTCGAGATCGGGCAGCGTGAAGTTGAGCCCTTGGGCGCTGGCGGAGTGGACCGCCGCCAGCAGGAGCGCCAGGCGGAAAGCGAGACGGAATGGGAGGGGGGAAGCGATGGCAGGCATCTCGGCGTCTCGATCGCTCGGGTCCGCGGGTGGCGTTGGACTCAGGGAAGCACGGATCGGGATACGGGGGGTTGAGAGGCTTTCTCTCGGGCCTTGATGGCTTCGTCGCGCGCATCGAGGGCATACCGTCGGGCATCGTCGTAGGCGCCGGCATCGAGACGTGTCTGTGCTTGTTGCAACAGACCCAAGGCCGCCCGCAGGATATCGGGCGAGCGCTCGGCTGCGCCGGCCGCCTCGGCCGAACGGATGGCCTGCCGGGCGTCGCTCATTTCTTGCACGGGGGCCGTCGCGCAAGCCGCCAGTGCCAGAGACGCCACGGCGAGTAGCGTAAGTTTGGTGGTCAAGGTTCCGGGAAAGCGGCGGGGCCGCTGCATGGGACAAGCAAAACGATGAGTTGCGAACTAACCGATGAATTCACCATGCAAGCTAGCACCGGTTACCCGGGTCGTCAAGCTGGCTTGGGGAATGTCAAGGCCGTTGGTCGGTGATGATCGGATCGATCCGGTGATCGAAGGGCGGGTGATTGCGGAGAGGGCGCGAGCCGATGGCGGAGATTTTGATTCTATACTACAGCCGTAACGGGAGTACCGCGGAGATGGCGCGACAGGTGGCTCGGGGTGTGGAGGAAGTGGAAGACATGATGGCGCGGTTACGGACCGTGCCGCCGGTTTCGACCGTCTGCGAGGCGGCCGAGGACGAAATTCCAGTTGCCGGTCCACCTTACGTCAGTTTGGACGATCTGCGGGAATGCGCCGGTCTGGCCTTGGGCAGCCCCACTCGCTTTGGCAACATGGCCGCGCCGCTCAAGTACTTTCTGGATTCCACCGGGGGGCTCTGGCTGGCGGGAGCGCTATCCGGCAAACCGGCGGCGGTTTTCACCTCGGTTTCAACCCTGCACGGTGGCCACGAGTCCACTCTGCTGACCATGATGTTGCCGCTGTTGCACCATGGCATGTTGCTGGTGGGGCTGCCCTTCACCGAGGCGGCGCTGAACGAAACCCGCAGCGGGGGTACGCCGTACGGACCGAGTCACTGGTCGGGATCGAAGTCCAAGGCGGCGCTCAGCCCCGAGGAAAAGCTGCTTTGCCAGGCGCTGGGCCGGCGACTGGCGCAAGTGGCGCGGCGATTGGGAATCGTATGAGCCGGTTCTGGCATGCGGTCGCGCTCGCGGGCTATTTTGGGTTGTTCGGCTTGCTGCTGCTCTGGTTCGCCTGGCTGGAGCCTCCCCGCCGGATGCCGGTCTCGCTGGCGCTGATCCTGCTGGCGGGGCCATTGCTGATACCCCTGCGCGGCCTGTTGCGGGGTCGTTCCTATACCCACGCCTGGACCAGTTTTCTGGCGCTGTTCTATTTCACGGTCGGGGTGTTCTACGCTGCGGGACCCATGGCGCGATCCTGGCTGGCCTGGCTGGAAATCGGGTTCAGCATACTGCTGTTTCTGGGGGCGATCCTGTACGTTCGCGTCCGGGCCCGCGAGCGGCGCATGGTGCGTGCCATCGAACCCGAAACGGTTTCGGCGGTCGAATCACGAGCTTTTGGCCTTATCGAGCATGGGGGTGATCGTGAATGACGGCGGGCAGGTTTCGACTCTTGCGAAACAGCCGTGATCGATGCTATATTATCTATCTCTGATGCGGGGTGGAGCAGTCCGGTAGCTCGTCGGGCTCATAACCCGAAGGTCGTAGGTTCAAATCCTGCCCCCGCTACCAAAATTCCAAGGAAGCCCGTTAAGGGCTTTTTTTATGCGGCTGCTTCCAGCGCCATCCGGGCTGATCCCGCGCCCGGCCGCCCCGTCGCGGGCAAGATGGCGAGCAGTCGGGGTAGGCGATGTCCGTCGGCGGAGGGACAAATCGCCACGGGCGGCATCCGACCCTTGTGTCAACATGCTGTTTGTGCCGCGCGGGGTCAACCAGATTGGCGAACGAGTGGGCCGCGGGCCCATTTTTTGTTTCCGGTGATCGAGATGCGCCAGGACCTTCGGACGATCAGACGGATATTGGCGGCCGTGGTGGAAACCATGGGCTACGAACTGGTCGGGGTGGAGTTTCATCCCCGCCATGCCAATTCGTTGTTGCGGGTCTATATCGATAGTGAAAACGGGATCACCCTGGACGATTGCCAGCGGGTCAGCCATCAGTTGAGCGGCGTGCTGGACGTCGAGGATCCCATCGTCGGTCGGTATACCCTGGAGATTTCCTCGCCCGGGCTGGACCGTCTGCTGTTCGATGCCTCGCACTTCGAGCGCTTCGCCGGTTCGGAAGTGCGGATTCAGTTGCGCGAGATGCTGGACGGGCGGCGGAAACTGATCGGGCGTCTGCTCGGAATGCGCGGCGGCGACGTGGTGATCGTTGACGGTGAGGGACGGGAATGGCGGGTGTCGCTCGAGCGGATCGAGAAAGCTCGACTGGTACCCGAACTCTAGGATGGGATGACAGAGCGTGCGGACCCGGCTGGGAGGCAGAACGACATGCGCGTTAAAGACAGCAAAGAAGGCAACAAAGAGATTCTGCTGGTGGTGGATGCCGTCTCCAACGAGAAAGGCGTCAACAAGGAGATCATTTTCGGCGCCTTGGAAGTGGCGCTGGCATCGGCGGCCAAAAAGCGTTACGAAGGCGATCCCGACGTGCGGGTGGCGATCAACCGGCGCACCGGAAGTTATGACACCTTCCGGCGCTGGCTGGTCGTGGCCGATACCGCCCAGATCGAAAATCCGGATCGGCAGATCGCTCTAGCCGAAGCGTCCCGGCTTCAGCCGGGTGTCCAGGTTGGCGATCATGTCGAAACCCCCCTGGAAAACGCCGATTTCGGCGGTCGCATCGCCGCCCAGACCGCCAAGCAGGTGATCGTCCAGAAAGTGCGGGACGCCGAACGCGCGCAGATCGTCGATGCCTACCTGCACCGCAAGGGCGAGCTGATCGGCGGGGTGGTCAAGCGTCAGGAACGCGGCGACGCGATCATCGACGTCGGCGGCAACGTCGAGGCCAAGATCGCCCGCGAGGATTTGCTTCCCCGTGAGTCGTTCCGGATCGGCGAGCGGGTGCGGGGCTATCTCAAGGACGTCCGCACCGAAAGTCGTGGTCCCCAGTTGTTCGTCAGCCGGGTGGCACCGGAATTTCTGATCGCCCTGTTCACCCTGGAAGTACCCGAGATCAACCAGGGGATCATCGAGATCAAGGGTGCCGCCCGCGATCCCGGTTCGAGGGCCAAGATCGCCGTCAAGAGCAAGGACGCGCGCATCGATCCGGTGGGGGCATGCGTGGGAATGCGCGGCGCGCGGGTGCAGAGCGTGACCAACGAACTGGCTGGCGAACGGGTGGACATCGTGCAGTGGGACGACGATCCGATCCGCTTCGTCATGAATGCGATGTCGCCGGCGGAGGTCGAGTCGATCATCGTCGACGAGGACACGCACGGCATGGATATCATCGTCGCCGACGAAAAGCAGTTGGCCCAGGCCATCGGTAAGGGTGGGCAGAACGTGCAGCTGGCGAGTCGGTTGACCGGCTGGACCCTGAACGTGATGACCCGGGCCCAGTCCCAGGCCAAGCGCGGCCAGGAGGACGACGCCCTGCAGCGCATGTTCGTGGAACAGTTGGCCGTGGATGACGGGATCGCGGCGATTCTGGTACGCGAAGGATTCGCCGGTCTGGAGGAGGTCGCGTACGTGCCTGTTCACGAGATGCTGGAGATTCCGGAATTCGATGAAGAGATCGTCGAGGAGTTGCGCGGACGGGCGCGCGACGTGTTGCTGACTCGCGCGATCGCCGCGGAGGAGCGACTCGGTGACACCCGGCCGGCCGAGGATCTGCTGCGCATGGAGGGCATGGACGAGGAACTGGCCTTTACTCTTGCCAGCCGTGGGATCGCGACGATGGAAGACCTGGCCGAACTGTCGGTGGACGATCTCAACGAAATCGCCGGCCTTGATGAGGAGCGGGCCGCGAGACTGATCATGACGGCGCGAGCGCCTTGGTTTTCGAAGAACGGGCGGTAGGATGGGCTCGTCTTGGGGGTGGTAAATGACGGATGTAACGGTCAAACAGTTTGCGACGGTCGTCGGCATACCGGTGGATCGCCTGTTGGAACAGTTCACCGAGGCCGGCATCACGGTCGCCGGGGCCGATTCCACGATCACGGAAAAGCAGAAAGTGGATCTGTTGACGCACCTGCGCAAGAGTCATGGCAACCGGCTGGTCCAGGGAGTGGTCGAGCCCAAGAAAATCACGCTCAAGCGCAAGACGCATAGCGAAATCAAGATGGGCGGCGGTACGGCCGGGCAGGTCAAGACCGTCAGCATCGAGGTACGCAAGAAACGTACTTATGTCAAGCGCAGTCTGGTGGAGGAAGAGGTTCCCCGCCGCCGCGAGGCCGAGAGTCCGGTCGAGGTACCGGGGCGGATGGCTGTGGAGGAACAACCTCACCGGAAAGAAATTGAGGAGGATCTCCGCAGGCAGCAAGAGGAGGCAATGAAACTGCAGGTGGCCGAGGAGGAATCGCGCCGCCGGGCCGAGGAGGAATCGCGCCGCCGGGCCGAG
>JAVMKJ010000004.1:0-37431 GCA_031732855.1 Candidatus Competibacter sp. | reverse complement strand
AGGAGGAATCGCGCCGCCGGGCCGAGGAGGAATCGCGCCGCCGGGCCGAGGAGGAATCGCGCCGCCGGGCCGAGGAGGAATCGCGCCGCCGGGCCGAGGAGGAATCGCGCCGCCGGGCCGAGGAGGAATCGCGCCGCCGGCCCGAACTCGAGAGTCGTCCAAAGCCACCGGAAAGGCCGATTGTTTCGCGGTCCGCCGAAGCCCCGGCTCGCAGGCCGGCCGTTGTGGGATCGATGGCGACCCAGGCTCAGCGGCGTCCCGGGGTTGGCCAAGCTGGAACGGAGACCAAGGCCGCGAAGCCTGCCAGGCCGGCGGTGGAGACCAAGGCCAAGAAGCGTTTCGAGGGACCTGGCCGGGCCACGGGTAAGGCACGCGGTGAAGGTGGAGCCGAGATGGTCGGCCAGCGCCGGAAAGAGGAATTCGACGAAGAGCGGTTTCCGCGGCACAAGAAAGCCAAGGGAGCCAAGGTCGGTACGCCGTCACCGATGCTGCGGCATGGCTTCGCCAAGCCCACCGGGCCGATGGTGCGTGAAGTGGTCATTCCCGAAACCATCAGCATTGCCGATCTGGCCCAGAGAATATCGGTAAAGGCGACCGAGGTCATCAAGATCTTCCTGAAAATGGGACTGATGGTGACCATCAATCAGACGATCGATCAGGATACCGCGGCGATGGCCGTCGAGGAGATGGGTCATACCTACAAGCTGCTCAAGGAAAACGCCTTGGAGGAGGAGTTGACCGCCGAGGCCGGTAGGGGCGGCGAGGCGATGCCGCGTCCGCCGGTGGTGACCATCATGGGCCATGTGGACCACGGTAAGACCTCGCTGCTCGACTACATCCGGCGCACCCGGGTGGCGGCCGGCGAGGCCGGCGGCATCACCCAGCACATCGGCGCCTATCACGTCCGCACGCCCAAGGGGGTGATCACTTTCCTCGATACTCCCGGCCATGCGGCTTTCACCGCCATGCGCGCGCGCGGCGCCAAGGCTACCGACGTGGTGGTGCTGGTGGTGGCGGCCGATGACGGCGTGATGCCGCAAACGCTGGAGGCGATCCAGCACGCCCGTGCGGCCGGCGTGCCGATCGTGGTGGCGGTCAACAAGATGGACAAGTCCGGCGCCGATCCGGAGCGGGTCAAGAGCGAGCTGTCCGTGCAAGGGGTCATTTCCGAGGAGTGGGGTGGTGATGTCCTGTTCTCCTACGTGTCGGCCAAATCCGGCATGGGGGTCGACAATTTGCTGGATCAGATCCTGGTGCAGGCCGAGGTTCTGGAACTGAAGGCGCCGCTGGACGGATCGGCCAAGGGCGTGGTGATCGAATCGAGGCTGGACAAGGGCCGCGGCCCGGTGGCGACCGTGCTGGTGCAGAACGGTACCCTGCGCAAGGGGGATGTAATCCTGAGCGGCCTCGAATATGGCCGGGTGCGCGCCATGCTCAACGAGAGCGGTCAGAGCGTGAACGAGGCCGGGCCTTCGATCCCGGTCGAGGTTCTCGGTCTGTCGGGCACGCCCAAGGCTGGCGACGAGGTGATCGCGGTCGCCGACGAGCGCAAGGCCCGCGAAATCGCGCTGTTCCGGCAGGGTAAACTCCGCGAGGAACAGGCCAAGAAGCCGATCAGCCTGGACGACATCTCCAAACAGTTCGAGACCGGGCAGATCAACGTCCTCAACGTGGTGCTCAAGGCCGACGTGCAGGGGTCCGCCGAGGCCATCGTGGATGCGCTGACCCGGCTGTCCACCGACGAAGTGCAGGTCAAGATCATCGCCAGCGGCGTCGGCGGCATCAACGAATCGGATGTGAATCTGGCCAGAAACGCGAAAGCCATCATCATCGGTTTCAACGTGCGCGCGGACAGCGTGGCCAAGAAACTGGCGGAGGAGGAAGGGCTGAAGCTGCACTACTACAGCGTCATTTACGAACTGATCGACGACATCAAACGAGCGATGGTGGGTATGCTCAAACCGGAATTCAAGGAGGAAATCATCGGGCTGGCCGAGGTGCGCCAAGTATTCCGCTCGCCCAAGTTCGGAGTGGTGGCCGGCTGTATGGCGGTGGATGGCGTGGTGCGCCGCAACAATCCGATCCGGGTCCTGCGCAACAATGTGGTGATCTTCGAGGGCGCCTTGGATTCGCTGCGGCGCTTCAAGGATGACGTCGGCGAAGTGCGCGCCGGCATGGAGTGTGGCATGGGCGTGAAGAACTACAACGACATCCGCGAAGGCGACCACATCGAGGTGTTCGAGCGGGTGCAGGTGCAACGTACCCTCTAGGCGTCGGCTTGGAGCGAGACCGAACGATGATGAAGGCATCCCCACGCAGCCGCCGGGTCGGCGAGCAGATTCGCCGGGAGTTGGCGGAGTTGATCCGCGACGAACTTCGCGACCCGAGGCTGGCGTTGGTGTCCATGACCAGCGTCCAAGTCAGCCCCGACTTGGCCTATGCCCGGATTTACGTGACCCTGCTGGGCGATCCGGCCGAACGGGCCGAACGGGTAGCCGAACTCAACCGTGCCGCGCCGTTGCTGAGACGGGAACTGGGCCGACGCATGCGCATTCACACGGTGCCGAAGCTGGAATTCCGCTACGACGAGGTGGTGGAACGCGGCGCGCGGCTGTCGGCGCTCATCGACGCCGCAGTCGCCGCCGATGCCGGCAGGCATCCCGGTGAAGCGGCGGAAGACACCGGCCCGGAAGGTGGCGGGTGACCGGCCGCGACCGCCGCAATGTCAGCGGCGTGCTGCTGCTGGACAAGCCGGTCGGCTGGACTTCCAACGCGGCGCTGCAAGCGGTCAAGCGACTGTATCGGGCCGCCAAGGCCGGTCATACCGGCAGCCTCGATCCTCTGGCCAGCGGCCTGCTGCCGATCTGTCTGGGGGAAGCCACCAAACTGTCCGGATTGTTGCTGAACGCCGACAAGACCTATCGTTTTACCTGCCGGCTGGGAGCGACCACCACTACCGGCGACGCCGAGGGCGAAATCGTCGCCACCCAACCGATCGGATTCCTGAACCGCGAACGGGTCGAAACCGCGTTGCGGCAGTTCATCGGTCCGATCCGGCAGGTTCCGCCCATGTATTCCGCCTTGAAGCGCGACGGTCAGCCGCTGTACAAGCTGGCGCGCAAGGGTATCGAGGTGGAACGCGAGCCACGCGAGGTGACCGTGCATGAATTGCAACTGCTGCGATGGGAGGGCGAGGAGCTGGAATGCGAACTGCGTTGTTCCAAGGGGACCTACGTCCGGACGCTGGCGGCCGATCTCGGCGCGGCGTTGGGTTGCGGCGCTCACATCGCGACGCTGCGCCGCACCGCAGTGGAATCCTGCGATGCGGCGCGGATGGTGACGCTGGAGGTGTTGCGCGCGCGGGCGGAGCAGGGTTTGGCGGCGCTGGACGAATTGCTGCTGCCGCTGGATAGCGCGGTGTCTGCCTGGCCGGCGGTGCGGATGCAAGGCGATGCCGTCTTCTTCCTGCGGCAGGGCCAGCCGGTACTGGTACCGCACGCCCCGACCCGGGGCTGGGTGCGCCTGTACCAGGGCGAGCAGCTTTTTCTGGGCATCGGCGAAATCCTCGACGATGGCCGAGTCGCGCCGCGACGGCTGCTGGCCGTCGGATCCTAGGCTTGCTTGTTGATTTCCCCCCGTTGGGGGTAATATCTCTTATTTAGCTCAATTGACTGAACGAATTCGAATTGGAGCT
The DNA here is from genome assembly GCA_031732855.1 of Candidatus Competibacter sp. Taxonomy (GTDB): domain Bacteria; phylum Pseudomonadota; class Gammaproteobacteria; order Competibacterales; family Competibacteraceae; genus JAVMKJ01. Next base: position 33,737 of record JAVMKJ010000004.1, on the reverse strand, counting down.
TGACCCGATGCCGCTTAACACCGAGCAAAAATCTCAGATCGTGCGGGATTACCAGCGCGGCCCCGCCGATACCGGTTCGCCGGAAGTCCAAGTCGCGTTGCTGACCAATCGCATCAATGGCTTGCAGTCGCATTTCGGCGCGCACAAGAAAGACCATCATTCCCGGCGCGGGCTGTTGAAGATGGTCAACCAGCGCCGCAAGCTGCTGGACTATCTGAAAGGAATGGATTTGCAGCGCTATCAGGACTTGATCAGTCGCCTCGGCTTGCGCCGCTGAGGTTTTCCGCCGTTCTTTCGCCGCACAGGACGCTTTCGTGACGCCCATCAAAAAGACATTTCAGTACGGCCAGCACGCCGTGACCCTGGAAACGGGTGAAATCGCCCGCCAGGCCAGCGGCGCGGTGCTGGTCAACATGGCCGATACCGTGGTGCTGGTTACCGTGGTCGCCGACCGGGAAACCGAGGAAGGCCGGGATTTTCTGCCGCTGCGAGTGGACTACCAGGAACGCACTTACGCGGCGGGCCGCATTCCGGGGGGCTTTTTTCGCCGCGAGGGACGTCCTTCCGAGAGTGAAACCCTGACCGCCCGGCTGATCGACCGGCCGCTGCGCCCGTTGTTTCCCGACGGTCTCACCAACGAAATTCAGATCATCGCCACCGTGATGTCCTTGAACAACCAAGTGGATCCGGAAATCCCGGCGTTGCTGGGCGCCTCGGCGGCGGTGGCGTTGTCCGGCGTGCCGTTCGACGGTCCCATCGGCGCGGCCCGGGTCGGTTATCGCGACGGCCAGTATCTGCTCAATCCCACCCGTCGCGAGCTGAAGACCTCGCGGCTGGATCTGGTCGTGGCCGGGACCGAGCGGGCGGTGTTGATGGTGGAATCCGAGGCCGAGGAATTGCCCGAGGACATCATGCTCGGCGCGGTGGTGTTCGGCCACGAGCAGATGCAGGTCGCCATCCGCGCCATCAACGAACTGGCGGCGGAAGCAGGCGCGCAGCCGTGGCACGACTGGCAGCCGCCGGTCGGCGACGCGGCGTTGGAAAGCGCGGTGTGGACCGCCGCCGAGGCCGATCTGACCGATGCTTACCAGATCGCCGAAAAGCTGAATCGCCAGCAACGGGTGCGGGAAATCCGCGACCGAACCGTCGCGCAAGTGACCGCGCGGGAACCGGAGCGCTGGACCGCGTCGGTGGTCGAAAAAGCCTTCTCGGCGCTGGAGAGCGAAATCGTGCGTGGCCGCATTCTGTCCGGCCTGCCCCGCATCGACGGTCGCGACACCCGCACCGTGCGACCGATCACCATCCGGACTGGCGTGCTACCGCGTACCCACGGCTCCGCGCTGTTCACCCGCGGCGAAACCCAGGCGCTGGTGGTGACCACCCTGGGCACCGACCGGGACGCTCAGATCATCGATGCCATCGAAGGCGAATACCGCCAGCCGTTCCTGCTGCACTACAACTTCCCGCCGTATTCGGTGGGCGAAATCGGCCAGGTTGGCAGCCCCAAGCGCCGGGAGATCGGTCACGGCCGGCTGGCCAAGCGCGGCGTGCAGGCGGTGATGCCGAAACCCGAGCAGTTCCCGTACACGGTGCGGGTGGTGTCGGAAATCACCGAATCCAACGGATCCAGCTCCATGGCTTCGGTGTGTGGCGCCAGCCTGTCGCTGATGGATGCCGGCGTACCGATCAAGGCGCCGGTGGCGGGCATCGCCATGGGTCTGATCAAGGAAGAAGACCGGTTTGCGGTGTTGACCGACATCATCGGCGACGAAGACCATCTGGGTGACATGGATTTCAAGGTGGCGGGTACCCGCGACGGCGTCACGGCCCTGCAGATGGACATCAAGATCGACGGCATCACCCGCGAGATCATGGAGCGGGCGCTGGCCCAGGCCCGCGAGGGGCGGCTGCACATTCTCGACAGGATGAACGAGGCCATCGTCAGGCCGCGTCAGGAATTGTCCGAGTACGCGCCCCGTTATACCACCCTGCGGATCAACCCGGAGAAGATCCGCGACGTGATCGGCAAGGGCGGCGTGACCATTCGTTCCATCACCGAGGAAACCGGCGCCACCATCGACATCAACGACGACGGCACGGTCAAGATCGCCGCGGTGGACAAGGCCGCCGGCGACGAGGCCCGCCGCCGCATCGAGCAGATCACCGCCGATGTGGAAGCAGGTCAGATCTACGAGGGCAAGGTGGTTCGGATCATGGACTTCGGCGCCTTTGTGGCCATTCTGCCCGGTCGCGATGGCATGGTGCACATCTCGCAAATCTGCGACGAGCGAGTGCAGAACGTCAGCGACAAGTTGGCGGTCGGCGATATGGTCAAAGTCAGGGTCATGGAAATCGACAAGCAGGGCCGCATCCGTCTGAGCATGAAGGGCCTGAACTGAGGCCTGGAGGTGGCGAGCCGTGGTGATTTGCCCGGGCGCGGCCACTTCGAGTATATTTCCCGACCCGGCTGTCGAGGAAACGGCAGTGCCCCGGAGAGGTGGCCGAGCGGTCGAAGGCGCAGCACTGGAAATGCTGTTTAGGGGTAACTCTAACGAGGGTTCGAATCCCTCTCTCTCCGCCAAATTCTAACCCATAGCTGTCCGCAACCGAAAACGAACCCGCCCAAGCGCGGGTTTTTTCATGCCTTTCTACCTAATCATGAATAAATAATCATGGGTAGGTAGTCTGTAAATTGCTGCAATTGTGTCTATAATATCGTCATCAGTGTTACTTTGGGACAGACGATGACCGCGCCCGTCAACCGCCCCCGCCGCAAACCCGGCCCGAAACCAAACCCGCATGGTGCCAAGATGGTTCGCATACCCGGCGAACTGGTTCCGGTTGTAGAGGAGTTGAAAAAGCTGGTCCGCCAGCAACGGAAGGAGCGCCAACCATGACCGCCGAAGAACTCGCCAGCGTCACCCTGGAACACTTGCGCCACATTCGCGCCCGCGTCGATCAAATCGCGGACGACGTAACCGACCTGAAGCTACGCATGAGCGGAATCGAAAACGCGCTGCTCTTGGTCAAGCGTGAGGTTGCCCACGGCGATGAAACCGACATCCGCCAGCAAATCACCCTCGACAAGCTGGCCGCCCGCGTGGAACGCATCGAACGGCGGTTGGAGTTGAGCGACCCGCCCCACTGATGACAAGGCGGATAGCCATGGAGTACCATGGAGACCATGGGCATGATGGCGCGAGCAGGGGTTGCTTTCAGGGGGAACCCGGCTGATACCTCGATAAAATCGCGATACGATACAATATCTTGTGTGTTGAGTTCGAGAGGCTCTCTCTCCGCCAATTTATCCTCCCACGCGCCGGTGGTGCTTCCGCCGGCGCTCGTGGACTCCCCGGTTTCAATGGCGGCCCGTATCGGTCCCCCCGCGACGACAAACTGTGAACCCCGTCAGGCCCGGAAGGGAGCAGCGGCAGCAGCGGACTCGGGCGCCGGGGCAAGGCCGGTAGGGGTCGCCACCCTTCCCAAGCAGTCAGGTCCCAGGCTTCAGGTGTCGGGCGCCACTCTTTCGAACCGTCGGGGTGCCGCGTGAGCTATCAGGTTCTGGCCCGTAAATGGCGGCCCCGCACCTTCCACGAACTGGTCGGCCAGGAACATGTGGTCCGCGCCCTGACCAACGCTCTCGACCAGCAACGCCTGCATCACGCTTTTCTGTTCACCGGCACCCGCGGGGTCGGCAAGACCACCATCGCCCGGATTTTCGCCAAGTCGCTGAATTGCGAGACTGGCGTGTCGTCCTCGCCCTGCGGCGAATGCGCCGCCTGTCGGGAGATCGACGCCGGCCGTTTCGTGGATCTGATCGAGGTGGACGCCGCCTCCCGCACCAAGGTCGAGGATACCCGCGAGCTGTTGGAAAACGTGCAGTACGCGCCCAGCCGGGGCCGCTTCAAGGTGTACCTGATCGACGAGGTGCACATGCTTTCCACCCACAGCTTCAACGCCCTGTTGAAGACATTGGAGGAACCTCCACCGCATATCAAGTTCCTGCTGGCAACCACCGATCCCCAGAAGCTGCCGGTCACCATTCTGTCGCGCTGCCTTCAATTCAGTCTCAAGCGGTTGCCGGCGGCCATGATCGCCGGTTATCTGGACAAGGTTCTGAAGAACGAAGGCATCCCGGGCGATGACGCCGCGGTGCGGCTCATCGCCCGCGCCGGTGACGGCAGCATGCGCGACGCCCTGAGCCTGCTGGATCAGGCCATCGCCTTCGGCGGCGGCCGGGTGGAACAAGTGGCGGTCAGCGCCATGCTCGGCAGCATCGACCGGCGGCGGGTAGTGAGCCTCCTGGAGGCGCTGGCGGCCAACGATGCATCGACCTTGCTACGGCAGGTGGCGGAACTGGATGAGGCCGTGCCCGATTACGCGGCGGTGTTGGCCGAACTGTTGTCCCTGCTGCAGCGGGTGGCGCTGGTTCAGGCCGTGCCCGGGGCGATACCGGATGACGGCACGGTCGATCCCGAAGAATTGCGGCGGTTGGCCGAATGGTTGCCGCCGGAGGATGTACAGTTGTTTTATCAGATTGCCTTGCTCGGCCGGCGCGATCTGCCGCTGGTCCCCGATCCGCGCGCCGGTTTCGAGATGGTGCTGCTGCGGATGCTATGTTTCCGACCAGCGGCTTTGGATGCGGCGGCACCGGTGGTGCCCGGGCCGGCGGTGACAACCCGCGCTGCCGTGCCCGTTCCGGTTCCCCCTGCCGCAACCTGCGAGCGGTCCGCTCCATCGCCCCCGGCACCAGCTTCCGTTCGACCGGCTTCGGAATGGAACGCGCTGGTCGAGCGGCTGGGTCTGAGCGCCATGGCCAAACAGCTGGCTTTGAACTGCGAGCTGGTCGAGCGGGAGAGCCATCACTTTCATTTGGCCCTGGATCCCCGTCATGCTCAGATGCTCAACAAGTCCACCGAGGAACGGTTGAAGGCGGCACTGGAACAGCATTTGGGTGCCGAGGTTGTTCTGAAGTTCCAGATCGGCAACGTGACGGCGGCGACGCCGGCCCATCAGCGGCAGCGGCGGCAGGCGGAACTGCGGCAGGCCGCCGCCGAGCGGATCGCCCAGGATCCACACGTTCGGGCCATGCAGGAAGCTTTCGATGCGCGGATCACCGCGATTCATCCGCTTGACGAAGCCGAGGACTAGCGGTTCCATCAATAATTCGACCCGATTTCGAGTGAGAGGAGAGAGACGATGAAAGGCGGTTTGGGCAACATCATGAAGCAGGCGCAGAAGATGCAGGAGAACCTGCAAAAGGCGCAGGCGGAAATCGCGGCGATGGAGATCAACGGTGAATCCGGTGGCGGTCTGGTCAGCGTGACGATCACCGGCCGTTACGAGGTTCGGCGGATTCGGATCGACAACAGCCTGGTGGGTGACGACAAGGACATGCTGGAGGACTTGGTCGCCGCCGCGTTCAACGACGCCGTCCACAAGGTCGAGCGGACCGTTCAGGAGAAAATGTCCGGCTTGACCGCCGGCATGGGGCTGCCGCCGGGCCTGATGGGCGATTTCAAGATGCCGTTCTGACGTCGGGCGCATGGCCGCCTCACCATTGCTGAACCGGCTGATGACGGCGTTGCGCTGTCTGCCCGGGGTGGGTCCGAAATCCGCCCAGCGGATGGCCCTGCACCTGCTGGAACGAGATCGCGACGGCGCTCGGCGACTGGTGGAGTCCTTGCAGGCCGCCGTGGACGGCATCGGTCGCTGCCGGCTGTGTCGCGACCTGAGCGAAACCGAGATTTGCGCCCTGTGCGCCAATTCGCGCCGAGACCATTCCCTGCTGTGCGTGATCGAAACCCCGGCCGACGTGCTCGCGGTCGAGCAGGCAACGGGCTTTCAGGGTGTGTATTTCGTGCTGATGGGTCATCTGTCGCCGCTGGACGGTATCGGTCCGGCGGAACTGGGACTGGAGACCCTTGAAGCGCGGCTGGCCGGGGGTGAGGTCCGCGAGGTCATCCTCGCCACCAATCCGACCGTGGAAGGCGAGGCGACCGCCTACTACATCGCCGAGCTGGCCCGCGAGCGCGGCGTTCGCGCCACCCGGATCGCCCATGGCGTACCGTTGGGCGGTGAATTGGAATACGTGGATGGCGGCACGCTGGCGCACGCCTTCGCGGGTCGCCGGGATTTGTGAAACTTATCGGAGCAACCGTGATGTCCGATTGCATTTTCTGCAGGATCGCCGCCGGCCAGATACCCGCGACCATGCTCTACGACGATGGCGAGGTGCTGGCTTTCCGCGACATCAATCCCGAAGCGCCCGTTCATCTTCTGATCGTTCCCCGGCGGCATATTTCCACCCTCAACGATCTGAACGAGGCCGACGCGGCGCTGATCGGCCGGTTGTATCTGGCCGGCAAGCAGGTGGCGGCGGAACTGGGCGTGGCGGAACGCGGTTACCGGACCGTGATCAACTGCAACCGCGATGCCGGCCAGATCGTCTTCCACGTTCACATGCACCTGCTGGCGGGCCGGGAAATGGGCTGGCCGCCGGGTTGAAGCGGAGAGGGGCGGCTCGTGTCACCGTGCCGGCAACGCCCGCCGGAGATTCGAGTTGCGCAGGATAGTCGGTCGCGGTCTGGCGGCATCTGTCCGCGGTAACACCACGGCGGCTCCGGCCAGCCCGATCCAGGGATCGTCGAAATGGTCGCCGATGCGAATTGTTCCCATTTGCTGTCAGTTCAGCTTGTTCGCGATCTATACTGGTTCTCCAAGGACTGTATCCTGGAGTGGAACTCCTCCGATCAGGTCATGGGGTGAATTTATGGAGCGACAAACCATTTTAACGCATTCGGAATCCGCCTGGTTGTCGCGGCCGCCGCTGGCGGCGGCCGGTCTCCTGGTGCTGGGCATCCTCGGAGTTGGCTCCGCCGGCACGCCGGCCGTGGCCGCAAGCGGCGACGACGCGACCGCGCGTGGCGCCTATCTGGTACATGGATTCGGCTGCGGAGATTGTCATACGCCGATGAAAGTGGGACCGAACGGTCCCGAGCCCGACATGTCCCGCCAGCTATCGGGTCATCCCGAGCAACTGAAACTGCCGCCGCCGCCCAAGACTGATGGCGCCTGGCTTTGGTTCGGCGCCGCCACCAATACCGCCTATGCCGGTCCCTGGGGAATCAGTTACGCGATCAATCTGACCTCCGACAAGGAAACCGGGCTGGGTAAGTGGAAAGAGGACGAGTTCGTCCAGGCGATCAAGACCGGCAAGCACGCGGGTGTCGGTCGGCCGATCATGCCACCCATGCCTTGGCCGGCCATGTCGCGCCTGACCGAGGATGATTTGCGGGCGATATTCCGGTATCTGCAAACCGTGCCGCCGGTGCGCAACCGTGTGCCGGATTATCAGCCACCCGCGCAATAGTATTTTGATGGTTCCGAGCGTTCGCTGGATCTGGTTCGGCGCCGCTTTCCCTCGCGACTGCCCGGTTCGGCAACCGGGCGGTTATTGATTTCGCCACAGGTTCGGATGTTCGACACGAGCAGCATTCCAGGCGCTGCATCGGCTTTTTCGCCAACTCCGGGTCGAGCCAGACTCGCCGGGCGTAGTAGCCAATCGAGGTTGAATGGGCATTTCCGTCGAAGAATTTCGGCGGCTCACCGCGCACCACTCCGTAGGGCGAGGTTATGCGTTGCTGGCCGTCGAGCAGCAGCTTGACCGCTCCGGCCGCTAATGGCCCATCGCCACGGTGCGCCGCGGTTTTTGATTTCAGACGGTTACGAGTTGGATTTTCCTGCAAGGACGTCGCTGTCAGGGCGTTCTTCGCCCGACCGGCGCAAATGTGCGTAAGGCGGCAGATTCCGCACCCGCCGGTCCTCGACCGGGCCGCCGACGGTGAAATGGTAAAGCGACTGCCACCCCAGGCCATCGAGCCCCAGCAGCCGATGCACGGCGTCATCAAAGAAACAGCCGATGCCGGTGGCGCGAATGCCGGCGGCTTCCGCCTCCAGGTAGAGCACCTGTCCCAACAGGCCAGTTTCCCAGAACAGTTCCCGGTATACCCACGGCGCGCCCTGGAGCGGACCGGCGAACTCGGTCAGGAAGCCGACCGCGAAGCAGGAATCGGCGGCGATGTCCTGATGGCAGGAAATCGCGCGCGCCGCGTCGCGGGCGTCGCCCGCGATAAGTTGGTAAAGCGGCAGGTGTTCCGGTGCCTGTTCGACACGCGACCAAGCCCATTCGCCGCGTAGCGCTCCCCGCAATTCCGCCAGCGCATCCGCCGTTCGCGCCAGCAGGTAAAGGCCGGACGGTACTCCTTCGATCCGATGGGCGAACAGCAGCGGATGCACGCGCGGTGGCCACGGCCAGACATCGAGCGGCGGCACGTTCGGGCGCGGGAGCAGCGCGTCCAGCATTCCAAACCAACGTTCGGCGGGCAGCGTGGTCACGCCGTCGAACGCCACCGCGCTGCGCCGTTGGCGGATTAGGGTAGCGGCGCTGGCTTGGCGGCCGGACTCGGCCAAGCGTGGTCGGAACGGTGGCTGGAAGGCGGGCAACGGCATCGCATTGGGCCGATGGGCGGCTCGATCGACTTCCTCGATGCCGCGCCAATCGCGTCGGGCATGGCTCAGCCGGTTGGCGCGGCCGACAAAGGAGAGCCCATCGGATAGCGCATTGGGCAACAAATCCGCCGGCGGTGGCTCGGGTCCCACCCACAGCGCGACCTCCGGGTTTTCGGGTTCGGCATCCGCGAAATCTTCCGTCCGATCCAGTCCCAGCAAGGCTGCGAGTTCGTCGTCGCCCCAGCCGCCGAGCAGTCGCACCCGCCAGCCCAGCGCGGCGGCGGCGTAGGCGACGGCAGCGATGGCATGGCCGCAATCGTGCTGGCAATAACGATAGGCGCGCAGGCCGTACTTCCAGGCTTCGCGCCAGTGGATGCCGGTCAGCGCCAGCACCACCCCACCGCGCAGATCGGTTCCCCAGCTTGTGGAATTCGGTGCGGCGCGTCGTTCGAGGATGTGATCGTGGCTCAGATAGTGATAAACGCCGGCAGCCAGACCGGGCAAGGAAGGGCAGATCAGATAGCTCTCGGTCGGATGCAGGTTGCCGCTCGACGGATTGCAGCGCAGCGCCCAGCGCGAGCCGCCGTGCTGTTTCCAGGCCGACAGGCCCAGCGCGAGTTCGAACAAGATTGCCAGCGAGTCGCGTTCGAGGGGACGGTGGGCCGACCGCTCGCCCTGGCGTACCGACTCGAACGAGGTAACCAGGGAGTCGGCCCGCAAAGGCAGTTCGATTCGCGGCGTCCCGGCGTAGCGGCGAAACGGGTCGGGCTGGTTGGACCAGTCGAGCCCGCCCGGTCCGGGGGCGTAGCGGTCCAGGTGGTGCTTGCTCGCCTGATGGTAGGCGACGACCCGGGCCAGCGGGTCGGATTCGGGGCGTTTGGGCTTCATGCAATACTCTCCTGAGTCGGGATCAAGGACGACGAACGGTTCATTCGCGGGCTATCGCTCTCATTGATACGCGCGCTTTCGAAAGGGATCGAAAGAAGTCAAAATACTGAAGGCGATCCGTAACTGCTCGATTATCAATGAGATTTTTCGACAACGATCGTAACAGGACCCGGCATGAAGGAAAAATGGTCTTTTGACATCCATCTCATTTTGAGGAAAATAGACTTGTATTTAATGGTTGACAATTGTTGCCGGACTGCCCCTCTCAACCTTGACCGAGCGAGCATTATCATGCGGTACCCAAGCAACCGTTCCTCAATAATGTGGTCGGGCAAACTGGTTCTGCTCCTGAGCTTGCTGGTTGGGACGACGGTCTGGGCTTGGGATTTACCGGAGATTCGCGCCAACGGCGTGTTGCGTCATCTGGGTATCCCCTATGCCAACTTCGTCACCGGTAGCGGCGACGGGCTGGATGTCGAGATGATGCAATTGTTCGCTCGTCATCTCGGTGTCCGCTACGAATACGTTGAAACCACCTGGGCGGATGTGCTGGGCGATCTGCTGGGGCGCCGGGTTCGCTTCGACGGCAAGCGGGTGGAATGGCTGGATGAAACGCCGGTTCGGGGCGATGCCATCGCCAACGGGCTGACCGTGTTGCCGCAACGCCAGCAGGTACTCGATTATTCCACGCCGACCTTTCCATCCGGCGTATGGTTGATCGCCCGCGCCGACTCTTCGCTCGAGCCCATCAAACCCAGCAGCGATCCGCAAGCCGATATCAAGGCAACCCGACTGCTGTTGGCCGAATGCAGCGTGCTGGTGCTCTCGAACACCTGTCTCGACCCGAAATTGCACAACCTGGAAGAGACCGGCGCCACGGTCCGCGAACTGCCCACCATCCGCAACCTCAACGAAATGGTGCCGGCTCTGCTCAAGGGCGAGGCGGACACCACCATTCTCGACGTACCCGATGCGCTGGTCGCCCTCGCCAAATGGCCGGGCCAGATCAAGGTGATCGGGCCGATCACCGGCACGCAGGATATGGGCGTCGGTTTCCGCAAGGACAGCCCCCAGCTTCGCGAAGCCTTCGACCAGTTCTTCGCCAAGATCAATCGGGAGGGTATTTATCCGCGACTGGTTCGGAAATATTACCCGTCCGTCCTGGATTACTACCCGGATTATTTCAAGCGGATGACGGTGGGCCAGTAGGTGGGCCGTCTCATGGATGAGTGGAAACAGCGCTTCCACCAATACCGGTCAGCCGACGTGGCAGGGGCCTTCGGCCACATCCTGGAAAAGTGGAGACGACGCTTCCACCAACGGGTCCGCCGCCGGAGTATCGCAATCGTCCTCGCGGGAGTCTCGCTGGTGGTGCTGAGCATATTCCTGCTCGGCGCCAACTACCTCTCCCAGATTCGGTTGCGGGATGTTCTCCTCGAACAGGTCAGGCTCGACACCGATCGGGACGCCGAGACGCTGAGCTTTTTTTTCGAGACGGCCAGGGATGAGTTGAACAACCTGACGAAGGCCAGCGAGTTCTCCGCCTATTTCGCCAACAGGGCGCTGGGAATGTCCATGCAGTATGGCCTGCGTTCCAGCCTGCTGGAGCTACACCGGCGACTGGAACAGACCGTGCGACAGAACGGCGAAGCCGGGACCGTTACCGGACTGTTCGACTGGATCGCTTTCGTGGAGAGCCCCTCGGGCCTTCCTCTGGCGCGGACCGGGTTCGACCCGCCGCCGACCACGAATCATTGGAGACCACCGCCGCTACCGTTCGACCCGGTCGCGACCGGCTTCGCTTTCTGGATTCCCACCGATCGTGAACCCGCGTCGGTTTACGCGGTGCTTCCATACTTCTTCAAGGCCGAATATCGGGGTTATCTGCTGGCGCAACTGGATTCAACCACGCTGCACGCACGGTTGCTTGCCATCGTCGACCACCAAAATCGCCAGTTTTGTCTGGTCCTGACCGATCGTTGCCTGCGGTTGTTAGCCGACCGGTCGAAGCCAGCGGGCGCGGTGTTTGCCGTCGAATTACCGGCGGCCGCCTTCGGCCAGCCGGTTTTGCTGAAGATGGATTCGGCAATGCCGGCGGACGGGCGGTTTTATGGGATGGCGGCGCGCATCCGGGATACGCCGTTGGCCTTGGCCACTTTTACTCCGGCGGAGCGGATTTCCGGTCGCGCCGGACCGGAACAACTCTTGCTGTTGACCGGTCTCCTGTCGGGCATCGTTCTTTTAGGGACGTTCTTTCTGTGGCGAATGGACAATCAGAATCTCGTCCTCAAGATGCACGTTGCCGAGGAAAAACGCCGCCAGGAGGATCTGGCCGAAAAAAATCTGCAGCTTTATCAATTGGCCCACCACGATACCCTGACCGGGTTGCCCAACCGTGATCTGCTTTTCGACCGGCTGGAACACGCCATGGTCCGCGCGCGGCGCAGGGGTGGCCGAATCGCGCTGTTGTTCCTGGATTTGGATCGATTCAAAACGATTAACGACAGCCTGGGCCATCCGGTGGGCGATCAGGTGTTGCAGGCCGTCGCCCGGCGCTTGCGGGACAACATTCGCGAGACCGATACGGTAGCGCGGCTCAGCGGCGATGAGTTCATCCTGTTGCTGGAAGACATTCGGAAATCGGACGATGCGGTCATGGTGGCGGAGAAGATTCTGGACCTGCTGGCGCAGCCGTTCTCGGTCGCCGGACACGAAATGTCCCTGAGCATCAGCATCGGCAGCAGCCTCTTTCCGGAGGATGGCGAGACCGCCACCGAACTGATCCGCAACGCCGATACCGCGATGTACCGTGCCAAGGAGGGGGGGCGCAACTGCTATCAGCGCTACCAGCGCGATCTGACCGACCAGTTGGTCGAGCGGTTCGAACTGGAGCGCGGCTTGCGCGGCGCCGCCGAGCGCGGCGAGTTCGAATTGTACTACCAGCCCCAGCTTTCCTCGACGGAAAACCGGCTGGTGGCGGCCGAGGCCCTGCTGCGCTGGCGACACCCACAATTCGGATTCGTCTCGCCGGGCCTCTTCATCCCGCTCGCCGAGGAAACCGGACACATCCATGAGATCGGCGCCTGGGTTCTGCGCGCGGCCTGCGCTCAAACCCACGCTTGGTTGCAGGCGGGTTTGGCCCCTCCGCCAATCGCCGTCAATATATCGGGTCAGCAAATCATGCGGGGCGATTTACCAGCTATCGTGAGCGCGCAGCTGACCGAGTGGGACATCACGCCCGAGCAGTTGGAACTGGAAATTACCGAAACCTCCCTGATGCGGCATTCCGAGCAGTCGCTCGGCATCCTGCAACAGCTGCGCGAACTGGGGATACAGCTCGCCATCGACGATTTCGGGACCGGCTACTCGTCCATGAGCTACATGAAACGGTTCAAGGTGAATGCCTTGAAGATCGACCGGTCTTTTGTCGAGGATCTGCCGGACGACGAGGTCGATTGCGATATCGCGCGGGCGATCATCGCGCTGGCGCACAGTCTGGGCTTGCGGGTGGTGGCCGAAGGCGTCGAAACGGTCGCACAGCGCGATTTTTTGCAGGCGGAGGGTTGCGACCGAATGCAGGGCTATCTATTCGGCAGGCCGGTGCCATCGAAAGAGTTCGAGCGGCTGCTGAAGTCGCAAGCAGCGAACTGAGGGGCGCGGTGGCCTCCGGAGGCCCGCCTCCCTCAAGCCGCGATCCCGTTCAGTCGCAGCAGCGGCTCGATCCGTGGCTCCCGGCCCCGGAATTCGACGAAGCTGGCCAACGCCGGTCGCGAGCCGCCCACCTCCAGGATGCTCTCCCGGAAACGCGTTCCGGTCGCGGCGTCGAAGATCCCACTTTCCTCGAAGGCGCTGAAAGCGTCCGCCGACAGCACCTCCGCCCACTTGTAGCTGTAGTACCCCGCCGCGTAACCGCCGGCGAAGATGTGGGTGAAGGCGTTGGCGAAGCGATTGAAGTCCGGCGGAATGATGACCGCCACCTGGCGGCGCACCGCGTCCAACACCTCCAGCCCCCGCCCCCCGCGCGACGGATCGTATTCCCGGTGCAACCGGAAGTCGAACAGTCCAAACTCCAGTTGCCGGATCAGGAGAATGCCGGCCTGGAAGTGCTTGGCCGCCAGCATTCGCCGGTACAGTTCCTCCGGCAGGGGTTCCCCGGTCCGGTAATGGCCGGCCAGCAGCGCCAGCGCCTCCCGCGACCAGCACCAGTTTTCCAGAAACTGGCTCGGCAGTTCCACCGCATCCCATTCCACGCCATGAATGCCGGCCACCGGCAGATAGTCCACCGTGGTCAGCAGGTGGTGCAGCCCGTGGCCGAACTCGTGAAACATCGTCAGCACTTCGCCGTGGGTCAGCAGAGCCGGATCGTCACCCACCGGCGGGGTGAAATTGCACACCAGATAGGCCGCCGGCAGTCGGACGGCATCTCCCAGCCTCCGCCGCGCCAGGCAGCCGTCCATCCACGCGCCGCCGCGCTTGTGGGGGCGAGCGTACAGGTCCAGATAGAACCGCCCGCGCCGCGTTCCGGCCGAATCGACGATTTCGTAAACCCGCACGTCGGGATGCCAGGTTTCCACCCCTTCCAGCGGGCGGATGGCGATCCCGAACAGGCGTTCCGCCACCGCGAACAGCCCCGGCAGCACGCGGCTGATCGGGAAGTAGGGCCGCAGTTCTTCCTGCGACAACTGGTAGCGGTGCTGGCGCAACTTTTCCGAGTAGTAGCCGATGTCCCAGGCTTCCAGCTCCTTTATCCCGAACTGTTCGCGGGCGAACGCCCGCAACTCATCCAGTTCCCGTTGCGCCCGGGGTTTGGCGCGGCGGGCGAGGTCGTCGAGAAAGTCCAGCACCTGCCCGGGCGAGTCGGCCATCTTGGTCGCCAGCGAATACTCGGTGAAATCCTGAAAACCCAGCAACCGGGCCAGTTCGTGGCGGAGCGCCAGAATGCGCTCCATCACCGGACCGTTGTCCCATTGGCCGGCGCGCGGGCCCCGATCGGAGGCGCGGGTGCAATAGGCGGCGTACGTTTCCCGCCGCAGTTCGCGGTCGTCGGCGTAATTCAGCACGGGCAGATAGGACGGCAGTTCCAGGGTCAGCAGCCAGCCGTCCAGTTCGCGCTGGCGGGCGGTCTGCCGGGCCAGCGCCCGCGCCGATTCCGGCAGACCGGCCAGTTGCGCCTCGTCGGTGAGGTGTCGGGTCCAGGCCTGGGTGGCATCCAGGACGTTCTCCGAGAACTTGGCGCTCAGTTGCGCCAGTTCCTGCTGGATCGCCTTGTAACGGTCGCGCTGTTCCGGCGGCAGGGCGATGCCGGACAGCCGGAAATCGCGCAGAGCGTCGTCGATCACCTTGCGCTGGGTGGAGTCGAGCCGGGCGTATTCCGGTCCCTCGGCGATCTGCTGGTAGGCGCGATACAGTCCTTCGTGCTGGCCCAGTTCGGTGTGGTAGGCGCTCAGCAGCGGCAGGCAGGCGTTGTAGGCGGCGCGCAGGCTTTCGGAATCCAGCACCGAGTGGAGATGGTTGACCGGCGACCAGGCCTTGTTGAGTCGGTCCTCCAGTTCCTCCAGCGGGCGGATCAGGTTGTCCCAGGTGTAGGTGGCGTTCGCCGCCAGCAGGCGCTCGATCCCGGCGCGATTTTCGGCCAACAGATGGGCGATGGCCGGTTCGACGTGCTCCGGCCGGATGGCGGCGTGGGAGGGCAGATCGGCGGGGGTGAGTAGCGGATTGGTCATCGTCTGTAAATCCTGCTGACTGAGTTAATCCCGCACCCAAACCAGGGTACGGTTGTTGACCGGCATCGGATAATCCCGCAACAGTCGGAGGCCGTTGCTCCGAGCGAGCGGGTCGAGATCATCGAAATCCCGTATCCCGCTGGCCGGGTCACGGCGTTTGAGGAAGGCGTCGAATTCGGTGTTGCTGGCGCTGGTGTAGCGACCGCCATAGTTGAACGGCCCGTACAGGCAGAAGGCGCCGCCCGGTTGCAATACCCGACCGATCCCCCGGAACAGACCTTCGACGGCGGGCCAGTGCATGATGTGAGTCGTGTTGGCGGAAAATACGCCCGCTGCCTGAGTGACGGGCCACGGTTCGCGGCGGGTATCCAGTTCCAGCGGCTGGCGCAGGTTTGACAGACCGGCTTCGGCGATCCATAGGCGGATGCCGGGCAGGTAATCCGCCTGATCGGTCGGTTGCCAGTCCAGATGCGGCAGCTCCCGCGCGAAATGAACCGCGTGTTGTCCCGTGCCCGAGCCGATCTCCAGAATCAGGCCCGGTTCCCTGAAAACCTCCCGCAACACGGTCAGAATGGGTGCCTTGTTCTGTTCGCAGGCTTCGGAATAGGGTTTGGCGCGGGGGGACATAACGTGGTATCAAGGGAATCAACCAATGCGAGGAGCAGCGTTTCCGTTACCGGATCATCGCGCTTCGGCCATCCACCGGTGTCGTTCCTTCAGTCGTTGGTAGTTTTCGGCCGAATATTGCAGGAATTCCAGTTCGCGGTCGTTGAGCGGCCGGACCTGCCGGATCGGGCTGCCGACGTACAGGTAGCCGCTTTCCAGCACCTTGCCGGGCGGCACCACGCTGCCCGCGCCGACGGTTACCCGCGATTGCACCACCGCCTTGTCCATCACGATCGCCCCCATGCCGATCAGGCAGTAGTCCTCGATGGTGCAGGCGTGCAGGATCACCTTGTGGCCGACCGTGACATCGTTGCCGATCACCGTCGGCTGGCCACCCGGACAGAAACGACTGTCGTGAGTGACGTGGACGATGGTGCCATCCTGAATGCTGGTGCGGGCGCCGATGCGGATGCTCTGGATGTCGCCGCGGACCACGCTCATCGGCCAGACCGAGCTGTCCTCGCCGATTTCGACATCGCCGATGACCAGGGCCGTTTCATCGACATAGACGGTGGGATGGATGCGTGGGGAATGTTGTTCAAAGGAACGAACGGCCATAAAACCTCATGGAAAAAATCAGTTATGGAACGGAAACTTGAAACTTGAAGTTTTCACCGCATCGTCACCAGTTCCTCGGCGCTGGTGGGATGAATGGCCACGGTGTCGTCGAAGTCGCGCTTGGTGGCGCCCATGCGGATGGCGACCGCGAAGCCTTGCAGGATCTCGTCCGCGTGCTCGCCGATGAGGTGGCAGCCGACGATCTTCTCCTCCGGGCCGCCGCAGACCAGTTTCATCGTGGTCCGCGTGGGGCGGGCGGTGAAGGCGTGGTACATCGGTCGAAACCGGGTCTGGTAGATTTTCACCGCGCCACCGTATTGCCGCCGCGCTTCCTGCTCGGTCAGACCGACCGTGCCGATGGGGGGGTGGCTGAACACCACGGACGGGATGTTTTCGTAGGGCAGCCGCCGCTCCGGTTGCTGGCCGAACAGCCGGTCGGCCAGCCGGCGGCCGGCGGCGATGGCGACGGGAGTCAGATGGAAGCGCTCGGTCACGTCGCCGATGGCGTAGACGCCGGAGACGTTGGTGTTCTGGTACGGATCGGTGGGAATGGCGCCGTCCGGGGTCGTCGTCACGCCCGCCGCCGCCAGGTCGAGCCGGTCGGTATTGGGGTCGCGGCCGATCGCCCACAGCACTTTGTCCACCGGCAACGGCGCGGGCTGGCCCTCGCAGTGCACGCTCAGCCCGCCGCTGGCCAACCGCGCCACCGCGCGGACCTGGGTGCGGGTCAGCACGGTGATGCCGTCCTCCCGCAGCCGTTCCATCAACTCCTCGCGGAGCATGGCGTCGAAGGAGCGCAGGACCTGATCCTTGCGCACCAGCAGGGTCACCTCGGCTCCCAGGGTATGCAGCATCCCCGCCAGTTCGACGGCGATGTAGCCGCTGCCGGCGATGGCGACCCGCGGCGGGCAGGCGGTTAATTCGAAGAAGCCGTCCGAGGTGATGCCAAATTCGGCGCCGGGCACGTCGGGAACCCGCGGCCGGCCGCCGGTGGCGACGACGATGTGATCGGCCGTGAAGCGATCGCCGTCGACCGCGAGGGTACGGGGGGCCACAAATCGAGCGGAACCGCGAATCAGATCCACCCCGGCCTTGGCCAGATAGCCCAGATACCATTCGTTGAGTTTGAGTACGTGGGCGTCGCGGGCGGTTTTCAGAGCTTGCCAGTCGAAGCCGAAGTAATCGAGCTTGAAGCCGTAGCCCGGAGCGTCGTCGAGCGCGTGGGCGAGATGGGCGGCATGCCACATGATCTTTTTGGGCACGCAGCCGGCGTTCACGCAGGTGCCGCCGAGCCGGCCGGCCTCGATGACGGCGCAGCGGGCGCCGTAGTGGGCCGCTCGCTCCGCCACCGACAGGCCGCCGCTGCCGCCGCCGATGGCGATGAGATCGTAATGCTTGGCCATTCACCCTCCGTTGATGAGCTTGGTGATGGTGGGATGATTGATGGCGAATTCCAGTTTGTCGTTACTATAGCTTGGGTCCGGCGGTTGTGCCTGTCCGGGTGGTGCGGATCGAAGGAGAAATCGGGTGATGTCGATGCGAATGCTGTTCGGACTGCTGGGCGCGCTGCTGTGCCCGTCGTGGGCCGGAGCCGGGGAATTGAGCTGGCAGGGGCAACTGACCCAAGGTGGATTGATCGTCGGTCGGGCGCCGCCGGGAACCCGGCTGGAACTGGACGGACAGCCGGTGCCGGTCGCGCCCGAAGGCGCCTTCGTGTTCGGTTTCGGCCGGGACGCGCCGCCCCGGGCCCGGTTGGTCGCGGTTTTCCCGGACGGCCGGCGCGAGGAGCGGCCTCTGGACGTGGCGCCGCGCCAGTACGCTATCCAGCGCCTCGACGGCCTGCCGCCGGACAAGGTTACGCCGCCGCCGGAACTGCTGGAGCGCATCCGCCGGGAGAATGCCCTGGTGGACGAAGCCCGCCGGCGGGACATCGCGCAGCCGTATTTCCTGAGCGGCTTCGCCTGGCCGGTAACAGGCCGCATCAGCGGAGTGTACGGCAGCCAGCGCATTCTGAACGGCGAACCCCGCCAGCCGCATTACGGGGTCGACATCGCCGCGCCGGTCGGCACTCCGGTGCGCGCCCCGGCCGACGGCATCGTGACCTTGGCCGAACCGGATTTGTACTACACCGGGGCCACGCTGATCGTCGATCACGGCTATCGGCTCAGTTCCACGCTCATGCATCTGAGCCGGATCGAGGTCCGGGCCGGGCAGCGGGTGCGCAAGGGCGACATCGTCGCCGCGACCGGCGCGAGCGGCCGGGTCACGGGGCCGCATCTGGACTGGCGGATGAACTGGCGCGAGGCGCGGATCGACCCGGCCTTGACCGTGCCGCCTCAATAAGGTGTCCTGCGTCGGGTTTTGCCCGAACCCGGTCGCTCCGCGCAAAAAAATACCCTTCTCCCCCGGTGAGGGAGAAGGGTGGGAGATGGGGTCGGGAGTTTACGCCAGCGGCATTTCCGGTAGCGGAGCCAGCTTCCAGATTTCCGCGTTGTATTCCCGCATGGTGCGATCGGTGGAGAACTTGCCGCTGGATGCGGTGTTGAGAATGCTCATCCGCGTCCACCGCTCCCGATCCTGATACGCCTGCGCGGCCCGTTGCTGGGCGTCGATGAAGGCGCGCAGGTCGGCGATGGTCAGCCAGGGATCGTGCGGGCTGGTCAGCGAGTGCAGGATGGGGTCGAAAATGCCCTGCTCGAACTGGTTGAAGTGGGCGCTCTCCAGCAGGTGCATCACCCGGGCGATGTCGGAGTCGCCGTGGATGATGGCCACCGGATTGTAGTTCTGCCGGTGGGTCTCGACTTCCTGGGCCGTCAGGCCGAACAGGAAGAAATTCTCATCGCCGCATTCCTCGCGGATTTCGATGTTGGCGCCATCCAGGGTACCGATGGTGACCGCGCCGTTCATCATGAACTTCATGTTGCCGGTGCCGGAGGCTTCCTTGCCGGCGGTCGAAATCTGCTCGGACAGGTCGGTGCCGGGGCAGATGATTTCCATCGCCGAGACCCGGTAGTTGGGCAGGAACGCCATCTTCAATTTGTCGCCGACGTCGGGATCGTTGTTGATGACCTTGGCGACGTTGCAGATCAGCTTGATGATCTGCTTGGCCATGTAGTAGCCCGGCGCCGCCTTGCCCCCGATCAGCACGCAGCGCGGGGTCCAGTTGGGGGTGTCGCCGCGCTTGATGCGGTCGTACAGGTGGATCGCGTGCAGGACGTTGAGCAGTTGCCGCTTGTACTCGTGGATGCGCTTGACCTGCACGTCGAACATGGCGCTGGTGTTGAAGGTCACGCCGCAATCGGCTTCGATCAGCGTCGCCAGCCGGACCTTGTTGTCCTGTTTGATCGCTCGCCAGCGCGCCCGGAACTTGGCGTCGTCGGCATGAGGTGCCAGCCGCCGCAATTGATCCAGATCGGTGACCCAGTCCGGCCCGATGGTTTCGGTGATGAGCGCGCTCATGCCGGGGTTGCAGTCGGCCATCCAGCGGCGCTGGGTGACGCCGTTGGTCTTGTTGTTGAACTTCTCCGGCCACAGTTCGTAGAAGTCGCGGAACAGCCCCTGCTTGAGCAGTTCCGAGTGCAGCGCGGCCACCCCGTTGACCGAGATGCTGCCCACGATGGCCAGATAGGCCATGCGGACCTGCTGTTCGTAGCCTTCCTCGATCAACGACATCCGGCGCTGGCATTCGATGTCGCCGGGCCAGCGGCGCGCCACCTCGGCCAGGAAACGGGCATTGATCTCGTAGATGATGTCCAGGATGCGCGGCAGCAGTTGTCGGAACAGGCGCACCGGCCACCGCTCCAGCGCCTCCGGCAGCAAGGTATGGTTGGTGTAGGCCATGACCTGACGGGTGATGTCCCAGGCCTTGTCCCAGCCGATGTCGTGTTCGTCCATCAGCAACCGCATCAGTTCCGCCACCGCGATGGTCGGATGAGTGTCGTTGAGCTGGAAGCAGTTTTTCGCCGCGAACTGGCTGAAATCCTCGCCGTGCACGCGCACCCACTGCCGGAGGACGTCCTGCAGGCTGGCGGAAGCCAGGAAATACTGTTGGCGCAACCGCAATTCCTTGCCGCTCTCGGTGGCGTCGTTGGGGTAGAGCACCATGGTGATGTTTTCCGCCATGTTCTTGGCGCCCACGGCCTCGGTGTAACTGCCCGAGTTGAAGTCTTCCAGATCGAACTCGTCGGTGGCGGCCGACGACCACAGCCGCAGGGTGTTGACCGTGCCGTTCTGGTAGCCGGGAATCGGCACGTCGTAGGGCACCGCCAGCACGTCGTGAGTGTCCATCCACCGCCAGCCCATCGTACCGTCGGCTTTCAGATGAGCCTCGTTACGGCCACCGAACTTGATCCGCTGGGTGTACTCGGGTCGTTCCAGTTCCCACAGGTTACCGCTGCGCAGCCAGTGATCGGGCTCCTCAATCTGGTAGCCGTTCTCGATGCGCTGGCGGAACATGCCGTAGGCATAGCGAATGCCGTAACCGACCACCGGGAGCCGCAGGGTCGCGCAACTGTCCAGGAAGCAGGCCGCCAGCCGCCCCAAGCCACCGTTGCCCAGACCGGCGTCGTTCTCGCATTCGGCCATTTCCTCCATGGTCAGACCCATTTCGTACAGGGCCTTGTTGACCGGTTCGGTGACGCCCAGGTTGAGCATGGCGTTGCTCAGCGCCCTCCCCATCAGGAATTCCATGGACAGGTAGTAGGCCCGGCGGACGCCGCCGTCCTGTTCGTAGGCATAGCGGGTATTCTTCCAGCGCTCCCACAAACGGTCGCGCAGGGTCAGGACCAGCGCCTCGTACATATAGTAGGCATACTTGGTATGCCGGTCGCGGCCCAAGGTATGGCTGAAGTAGCGCCGGAAGTCGGCGACGATGCTCTTGGCGTCCATGCCCAGGGGTGGAAGTTCCGTCAGCCAAGCGGCTGGCGTGCTTTTTTCTAACATTTTGATCGACATGTCGGTATGGTCCGCTGCTGGTGCTGGAGGATCGGAAACACCCGGTGGGTCGGGCCGGTCCGGATGGCATCGGAGACGCTTTGGTGGCTTTCAACCGTGGCTCGTCGCGAGCGACGAACATCATAGAAACGATAGTCGGACGATTTTCAATTGCAAGTGGTCGGTCGCGACAATCGGCAATGTTTCCGGGTCGGGCCGGGTCCTGGCCGCGGATATCCGGTAACGGAGCGGTCGTTGCCGGTACAATAGCCGGCGACGATGCCGCGGACGCCGCAACCCGGTCGGCCGAGGCGCCGGGCGTGGCAGGTGGGTACCAACACTATCCCCAAACGTGCTGTTCGAGGCAGTGGGCCGCCTGCTCGCGGGTGTAGAAGCAGCCCCAGCGGACGAAACCGGCCACGACGGTGGGTTTGATGGCCACGACGCGACCGCCGGGATCCCGGGCGAGAATGAGGTGATCCGGCAGGCCGTCCAGGGCGTGAAAGGATGCCGGACTGCCGTCGGCCCGGCGGGAGCGGTAAATCGCGCCGGTTTCCCGGTCCAGGAAACCGGGAACGAAGCCACAATGCCAGTTTCCCTGGCTGATGCCGCCAGTGCCGGCGAAAAACCGATTGTCGGCTTCCAGGGTATTCAGGGTGAGCGTCTGCGCCATGGTCGTGCCCTCGCGCTCGATATGGATGAAGCGACCCTAAAAATAAATCCCGCAAGGCGTGTGTGGCCAAAATACCACTAATGCCACTTTTTGCCCAAACGAGACAGTTTGTTGTAATTAAGTCTAGAAGTTTCTGGAAAGCAAGGCAAGCTGGGATGAAAAAAACCGCAACCGACGACGCGGAGCTATTTGAATGATCCATGAACCTCATTTGTACGTCGCGCTGTCAGGGCATGGTTTTGGCCATCTGGCTCAGGTCGCGCCGGTGCTGAACGAATTCCGCCGGCGGCGGCCGGAGGCGCGGCTGACCCTGCAGACCGTGTTGCCGGAACCGATGTTGCGCGGGCGCGTCGCCGGCGAATTCGCGGTCGTGACCGGCGCCGTCGACTTCGGCATGCTGATGGTGGACGCCCTGGAGGCGAAGGTCGCGGAGAGTCTGGCGGCCTATCGGGTTTTCCACGCCGAATGGGACGCGCGGCTGGCCTGGCAGGAAAGCGTGCTGCGGAAGGCGGCGCCGGACCTCGTGCTGGCCGATGTGCCGTATCTGAGCCTGGCGGCCGCGGCCCGGCTCGAGATTCCGTCGCTGGCGCTGTGTTCGCTGAACTGGGCGGACATACTCGCCGGCTATTGCGCGGATGCTCCCGATCTGGCGGTGCTGCGCGCGCCGATGCTGGCCGCCTACAACAGCGCCGCCGCCTTCCTGCAACCGGCTCCGTCCATGCCGATGCCGGAGTTGGCCAACGGCCGGCCCATCGGTCCCATCGCCGCGCTGGGCCGGAACCGGCGGCCGGAAATCGACCGCCAGCTCGGATCGCGGGCTGGCGAAACGCTGGTGCTGATGGGCCTGGGCGGGG
Organism: Candidatus Competibacter sp.; assembly: GCA_031732855.1. GTDB lineage: Bacteria > Pseudomonadota > Gammaproteobacteria > Competibacterales > Competibacteraceae > JAVMKJ01. The sequence goes on along the minus strand of JAVMKJ010000004.1, from coordinate 10,932 downwards.
TGGACATGCGTCCGCCGCTGGAGGGGTGGCCGGAATTTCCCGGAGTGCGGTGGTTGACTCCGCCCAGCTGGGAGGTGAAGCGAGCCGACATGATCGATTGGACGATGCTGAACGACTGCTCCATGCTGGATCTGATCCGCTCCTGCGACGTGCTGTTCACCAAGCCTGGCTATGGCGCCTTCACCGAGGCCGCCTGCAATGGAACGCGGGTGCTCTACGTCGAGCGCGACGACTGGCCGGAGGAGCCGTGGCTGAGCCGCTGGCTGCTGGAGCGCGGCAACGGGGTCAAGATCGGTCGCCGGCTGCTGGCGACCGGCGAGTTGGCGGGACCGCTGCGGGAATTGCTGGCCCAGCCCGCCAAGCCGCCGGTAGCGCCGGATGGCGTGGCCGAGGCAGCCGGTTGGCTGGAGCGGCTGATAGCCTGTTGAACTCGGGATCGGCCTAATTCAACCCCTGCTGGTACGCCGCGCGGATGGCCCGCATGCTGGCCGCCGCGCCCGAGGTCAGCTTGTAATCCACGAAGCGGGTGACATTGGTGTCGGTGGGGTTGATCTCGACCGTGGGGACGCCCATCTGGCTGGCCTGCACCACCGGGCCGGCGATGTAGGGAAACACGCTGGTGGTGCCGATGCTGAACACCAGATCGAAGCCCCGGTCCAGCTCCGCATACAAATGCTGGATGGCGTGGGACGGCAGCACCTCGCCGAACAGCACCACCCGCGGTCGCACCAGCGCGTGGCAGCGCGGGCAGGACGGCGGCATGTCCAGCTCGCTGTAGTCCGCCACCGTGGTGGTGTAGTTGCAGCGGGTGCAGTACAGGTCGTGAATGTCGCCGTGGATCTCGATCAGGTTGCGGCTGCCGGCGTCGCGGTGGAAGCCGTCGATGTTCTGGGTCAGCACGCAGACCTCGAAGCGATCCTGCAACTCGGCGATGATGGCGTGGCCGTCGTTGAACCGGGACCCCCGGCAGGAGTGCTCGATCTGATGCAGATATTTCCAGGTGATGGCCGGATTGGCTTCCATCATCGATCCGGACAGAGCGGTTTCAATCGAAAAGTTTTCTTCGGTCATCTGGTTGTTGTACAGCCCACCGATACCGCGATAGGTCGGCAGGCCGGAGTCGGCGGAAATGCCGGCGCCGGTGATGAACAGCAGCCGGCGGGCGCGGCGCAGTTCTTCCGCGACGCGGGCGACGATGGCGGGATTGGGTTCGGACATGGCGCGGCCTCGCTGAGATAGTGGGCGACCCGAACGTTCAGGCCGCCAGCAGGCTGTAGAGGGCCTCGAATTCGCGGGTCAGCTTGTGGCGGGGGTCGAGATGGATCATCGGCAGCGCCTGGACATGCGATTCGCGGATCTTGATCGAGGCCGACAGGAAGGCTTCCAGCACCGGTAACCCTTCGGCGCGCAGTTCCTCGACCAGCCGCACCGGCAGGTTGGCGCGGGCCTGGTAGTGGTTGACCACGATGCCTTCCACCCGCAGGTTGCGGTTGTGGTCGGCCTGGATTTCGCGAACGCTGTCCATCAGAGTGTACAAGGCGCGGCGCGAGAAGTCGTCGCAGTCGAAGGGAATCAGGCAGGCGTCGGCGGCGATCAGGGCCGAGCGCGTGTAGAAGTTCAGCGCCGGCGGGGTGTCGATAAAGATTTCATCGAACTCCTTGAGGGTGTCCAGCGCCTCCCGCAGCTTGTACATCTTGTAGCGCGATTCCAGCTTGATTTGCAGGTCTTCCAACCGGGGATCGGACGGCAGCACGCCGAGGTTGGCGAAAGGGCTCGGGACGATGTAGGCGGCCGGTTTGTCGGCGAACAGCTTGTAGGCCAGGATGTCATCGAAGAAGTGGGCGATGGTTTTTTTCTGCTCTTCCAGGGAGTTGCCCAGCAGGTAACGGGATGCATTGGCCTGCGGGTCCAAATCCACCAGCAGGGTCCGCCGGCCCCGCGCGGCGCTGATGGCGGCCAGGTTGCACGCGATGGTGGATTTGCCCACTCCCCCTTTCTGGTTGAAGACGACTCGGCGCATGGCGGTTTCCACGGTTTTGTTGGGGTTGAAATGAAAAGTGTAGTCAAGCCGCGGGGGGGCGTCGAGGGGTTGGCCGGGGTGGGAACTTACTTGGCCGCCGCCGGCTTGATCTCCGGCAGCCAGCGTTTGGCGCTGGCCTGTTTGCCCAGTTCGGTTTTCGCGCAGCGACTCACCAGGGCCTTGTAGAAGCGCTCCGCCGCCTTGGGATCGAGGTTCTTGATCCAGTTGCCGGCGGTGGCCAGCACCAGGGCCGTCTGGTCGGACTGGTCGGGCATCAGTTGGGCGGCGGCCCAGGCCAGATCGGCGGCGCGATAACGGTAGTGGAACCGCCGGTCCGGCGTGGGGAGATTGTCGGCGGCGCGTTTGATCTCGTCGGGCGTGGCCCGATTCACCCCATCCCTGGGTCGGTCGGCGGTCGTGGTGCCGAGATCGAAGCTGCCGCCGAAAATGGCCCAGTCCGGATCGCTTTCGGCGCCGAGCAGGTCCATGCCCTGGTCGCGGGTGATTTGGGCGGCGGTCCAGAGCGCCTCGGCGCGTTGGGGACCGGGGTTTTTCGAGTCGTTGCCGCGCCGCAGGATATCGGCGTAGCGATCGAAGCTCGCCCGCCGGTCGGCGGGATAATAGGGCGCGGCCTGGTCCAGACGGCCCTGCCGCGCCAGCCGGCGAGCGAGCAGATAACGCATCCGGGCGTCCGCGCCGGCACGCGCCCCTTCGGCGGGCGGCGGGACGGGGTTCGGCCAGCGCTGGTTCACGAAGTCCTGCAACTCCGCGAGCGTCAGCACCTGTTCGGCCACATAGGCCGCATCGAGCCAGTGGTTGTCGCTTTCACCGTCGACGCCCAGCAGCAGGGCATCGAGCGCGGCGAGGTATTCCCCGCGCGCCAGCCGGAGGCCGCCGATTTCGGCATGAGCCCGCCGGGCGTCGAACACTTCGGGATCGTCGAACTGGTCCCGGCCGATCGCGAAGCCTGGATCGTGGGGGAAGTGGGCGGCGACCTCGGCGATCAGCGGCAGGGCTTCCGTTACCTTGCCCTCCCGCAGCAGCAATTTAGCCCGCAACCACTGGGCGATGGGCGCCGGCGCGGGAGCCTTTGCCAGCCAGGCCCGGGCCAGCTCGAAGTTGCCGGCCTGATAGGCGGCCCAGGCCAGCCGGTCCGCTTCCTCGACCGGGGCGTTGGCTGCCTTGAGAGTATCCAGCCAGGCGGGCACGCGGGGGTCGCCCTTCAGCAGGCTGGCGGACAGCAGATAGCCGGTGACCAGCCGGCGGGCGGTGGGATTTTTCGCGCATTCGATCCGGGCCTCGGGATTGGCGTCGGCGGCGGCGCGACGGGCGGCCAGCAGCAGGGAGACCGGCGCGGCGGGGTCGCCTGCTTCCAGTTGCAGCCGGAACTGTTCCAGCGCCGGCGCGTAGCGACCCTGTTTGAGTTCCATCCGCGCTTCCCAGCCGAGACTGGCGGCGGCCAGGCCGAGGCGGTCGGGAAAGCCCTGCTGGGCCAGTTCCCGCGCCTGCTGGAACCAGCGCCGCGCCTCGGCCGGATTATCATTCATGTAGCTGCGGCCGAGCATGTAGGCGGCCCAGATGGAACGCTGGCGGCGCTGCTCGGCTGGCCGATTCAGCAACGCCTGCCAGACCTGCCGGGCGACGTCGGTCTGCCTACCGTGATAAGCGATGGCGCCGCGCAGGTAATCGGCGAATTCGCCCGGCAAGCCCTCGGGAACCGTCAGCCCCGGCGGGGGATCGGGTTCCGGCGGCCGGGTGGCGTCGGCCATTCCGCTCCACAGTTCTTCCTCCCGAGCCACTACCTTCTGGGCATGGACCGTCAGTGCCCGCCGTACCGCCGTGTAGTCCGCCAGGGTTTTCTCGCGTCGGGTGGGGTCGGGCTGAGTGGCCGCCAGCGCCTGGTTCAGGTCTTCCAGGTCGATGGTTTCGGTCTGCGTCACTTGGGCGTTGCCCAAGGTGTCGTTCTCGCCCAGCGGCGGTGGGACGGCGCGGAACGGCGACGGGTTGGGCGCGGGCACCCGCTTCGCCTCGTAGGCGAAGGTGGAGTAGGGCAGTTCCAGGAAGGCGTCGTCCTTTTCGATCAGAATCCGGCTCGGCAGGAACGGGCCGCAGGCGTCGGCGGACGGCGACAGGGTGGCGAGCGGCAGGGCGCCGAGCAGGGTGCTAGCGAGGCGGCGAGGGTTCCACATGGGCCGAAATCTCCGGCGGTTGGTTGAAGCGCAGCCAGCCGAGGGTGAAGTGCTGGCCAGGGGCGAGTCGCGGTGGCTCTCCGGGCGGCGGCTGAAGTTGAACGGACTCCGGGGTGGTACGCGCCACCGTGAATCCGGCCAGACCGTCGGCGGCGAGCAGGCGGGCCTGGCGCCATTGCAGGGCAACCGGCGCATCGAGCAGGCTGTCGGCGTCGCCCGCCGCGCGGACGGCGACCTCGACCAGCCCGTCGGTCGATCGCTCCAGCATCAGTTCGGTTTTCGCCGCTGGCGTCTTGCCCCGCATCACGGTTTGCCAGGTTCGTTCGTTCCAGCTTAGCCGGTCTTCGGGCAGGGGCAAGCGGTACCAGATGACTCCGCGCAACGCGCCGGGACGATGGCTTTGCAGCCAGCGCACCAAGCCGGCCATGGCCACCGGGTCGGCGCGGACTTCGCGCACCCTGGCGTTGCCGGCCGTCGTCAGGGTCGGCCCTTCGGCGGAGAGGCCGAGCAGTCGGTTTTGGGTGTCGAACCAGGCCCGGTAGCCGTAGGTGGGCAGGGCGACCTGGAACGGCCGGTCGAGTCGGGCGGCTTTCCCGATCGCGCGTTTGGCCCGTTCGGGATCGCAGAGGGTAAAGGGTTGGTCCGGCGCGCGGGGGGCTTTCCAGGAATGGACTTGCAGCACGTAACCGTCGGCGGCCTGGATCAGCCGGGCGAAGGCGGGACTGTCCAGCCAGGTCGGCAGAGCGGTGAGAACCAGCGGGGTGGGGACGATGGCGGCCCGCAAGGCTTCCAGCCATTGGCGGTAACCGTCGAGCTGGCGGGTGGCGGCGTCGAAATCCAGGTGGAGGGCCGCCGGCTGGAGATCGTGTCGCCGGGCATCCTCGAGAAGGTCGCGGGCGAGGTGGGCGAGGAATTCGGTTTCCGGCCGGCCGGGGTCGAAGGGGCCGGCCCAGGGCGCGACCCGGATGGCGAGGCTGACCGGTCGGCCGGATTCCCGCAGGCCGGCGTAGTCCGGCGCGATCCGCGCCACCCGAGGCGCGGCGTCGGGGCGGAATTCGACCTCCGCGACCATCACCGCCCATTCGGCGACGAAGGGCTGGTTTCGCCGTATTGCTTCCTTCACGCTGTCGGTCCATTCCCGCTGCCAGATGTAGGCGGCGTGGCGGAGTGGGGCGGGGAGCGGACGGTGCCAGAGGGTCCAGGCCAGGATCAAGACCCCCGCCAGCAGGGCGTGGGAGATTGCGGCGGAATTTTTCATTGGATCTGGATCATACTGATTGTCGAGCGAAACGGCTGACCCCTACCAAGGAACTCACGCTAAACTTAAAATGAACCTCCAAGGCCCCAGCCGACCGCGTGGCGGCGCGTCCGGGATTTGTGGGTACGGTAGTCGAGATTCCATCCGAACCAGAAGGAGCGAACATCATGAGTAAAGGCGCTGATATTAAGAAGGAAACCAAGAAAAAACCGACGAAGACCCTGAAGGAAAAAAAGGCTGAAAAAAAGTCGAAAAAGGAAAACAAGGGTTCCCTGTCCTAACCCTCTCGCCGACTGGACGGTCCACACCGTCCGGAGTTTCGACTTGCCGCCAGCGCGCGCGAACGCGAGCGGGCAGGAATACTCATGGGTCCGACCACCCCGACCACCGCCGCCGAGTGGAAAGTGATTCGCTGGCTTTTCGGACCCCTCTTCCTGGTGGTCTGCCTCTATTTGCTTTTCGCATGGTGGCATCGCGGTCGGGAATGCGCCGACACCTGCGTGGCAAAAGGCTTTTCGGCGGGACAGCTTCACTTCAACGCGGGCGGGCGGTTCAATCTGGGAACCTATTGTGAATGCATCCGCCCGCCTCGCAACTCCTAGCAAAACGAGCGAAGCCCGTGGGCCACGGGCCCGCCGGATCGTTGCCTGTCCGAAGCCGTGATCGACGTAACGCCCACCATCGGCATCTCCGAAGACGAACTCCAGTTTCAGTTCAAACTGGCCTCTGGTCCCGGCGGCCAGAACGTGAACAAGGTTGCGACCGCGGCGGAACTGCGTTTCGATGTCGCGCGTTCGCCTTCGTTGCCGGAGGCGGTGCGGGCGCGGTTGCTGATCCTGGCCGGGAGCCGCGTGACCCAGGATGGGGAACTGCTGATCACCGCCCGTCGTTTTCGCAGCCAGGAACGCAACCGTCAGGATGCGATCGAGCGCTTGATCGCCCTCATCCAGAAAGCGGCGGTGGCGCCCAAGCCGAGAATCAAGACCAAACCTTCGCGGGCCGCCAGAGAACGGCGCCTGGATGAAAAGCGGCGGCTGGGGGGCAAAAAGCAGGCCCGCCGGCCGGTCGGATCGTCGCGAGAACCCGAATGAACGCCGATAGCGCCTGTCCTTGCGGCTCGGGCGAAGCTTACGCCGTCTGTTGTAGAGCCTACCTCGACCACGGGCAACCACTGGCCACGGCCGAGGCCCTGATGCGTTCCCGCTATTCCGCCTATGTCCTCGGGCGGGAAGATTATCTGCTGCGCACCTGGCACGAATCCACCCGACCCGAAAAACTCGACCTGAGTGGCGATGCCGGTACTGTCAACTGGCTGGGTTTGAAGATCGTTCGCACGGAAGCCGGCGGTCCCGACGACGCGCGGGGCATGGTCGAGTTCGTGGCCCGCTACAAGGTCGGTGGCAAGGCGCACCGACTCCACGAAACCAGCCGGTTCGTGCGGGAAGATGGGAAGTGGTTTTATCTGGACGGTGCTTGAGGCGCCGTCCCTACCCCAAAAGAAATTAAACGACCATGTTTATCAACGAAGTGCTTGACGACCTGAGCCGCGATGCCTTGGTGGATTGGTTTGGCTTATCGATTGTGCGGGGTGTGGAGGCCAATCTGTCCGAGAAAGCCGGCAAACCTTATGTGCAATGTCTGGTTCGCAATAAGCTTGTGCAGGTGAAGCGCGAGGAATTGGTACGCCAGCTTTGGCTGCGGCGCTTGGCGATGCACTATCAATACCCGTTGGCCCGATTGGCGGTCGAATATCCCATTACTTTCGGGCGCGACAGTTCCAAGCGGGCCGATATCGTGGTCATGGACGCGGACCGGCCCACGGTCCCCTATCTCATCGTCGAAGTCAAACAGGGCAAGGTCAAGGATGGCAAGGAACAATTACGCTCTTATACCCACGCCACCGGCGCTCCGCTCGCTCTGTGGTGCAATGGGGTGCAAGCCGTCGCCTGGCATCGCAAGAACCCGAATTATTTTGTCGAAATCCCGGATATTCCCAGCGCCGCCCAGACCATCGACGATATCGCCGGCCAACCGTGGACGGTGGATACATTGATTGAACTTGAAAGAAAGCGCGAGGCGGAAGGCAAGGGCGCGCGGTAATCATTCACCCCCCTGGCAGCGGCAGGGGTGCGAGGGGGCGGCCGGCGCGTCGGTCGGCGATGGCCGCAGCAAGGTAGGGCCAGGGCGAGTGGCCGCGTTGCCGGCAGGTGTCGATGACGCTGGCCAGCAGAGCGAAGACCCGCGAGCCAGTGGCGGTGCGGGTGCCGTGACTGATCTGGCGGGCGATCACCCAATGCCGCAGCGCCCGCTCCGCGTCGTTGTTGGTCAGCGGCAGCGCGGGATGGCTCAGGACCTGGAAGATGGCCTCCCAGTCGTTGAGCAACTCGATCGCCAGCGCGTGGGTTTTAGCGTGATCGCTCTGCTGGCGCCGTTCGCAGGCGGCGCGCAACGCCGTCAAGAGCGGTGCGTGTTGGGTGGGCAGATCGACCGGGGGTGGGCCTTCGCGGGCGGCGTACACCGCCGCCATCAGAGCTTCCAAGGTGTCCAAGACGAGCCGGCCAAACGCGCGGGCTGGGCGGTCGCAGCTCTGGGCTAGGCCCCGCGCCTTGCGGATCAGGTGCGCCCAGCAGCGCAGCCGGCGCGGGTAGTGGCGGTAGGACCCCCAGCCGTCGCTCATCAGCCAGCCGCGAAAGCCGTCCAGCACGTTCTCGACCCGTTCCTTACCCCGCCCGGCCACGTAATACAGGGTCGCGGTAGCCGCGACGAACACCCACAGCCACAGGGTCTGCTTCGCTTCGGGCCAGGACGTTTCGTCGGCGTGCAGCAACGCGCTGTCCAGAACCGCCTGCACCAACTCCTCTTCCGCCGGGGCCACCGCCGCGCCGGCTTCGTGGAGCGTCTGATGGATCGTGCCGATACTCAACTCCAGCCCCAGCCACTCACCCAGGAACTCCTGGATCCGCGCCCGCGACAGGCGAAACCGCAGGGCTAACGCTACGATCAGGGCCGCCAACCCCGGACCCACCAGCCGCCATTCGCCCAGTTCCACTCCGGCCAGCAGCGGGTCGACCACCCCCTGGCCCGCCGTGGCCCGGGTGCGATGGCCGCAAGTGCAGGGCGCCTCGTAATAGCGATGATCCACCACCCACAGGGTCAGTCCCGGTCGCCCCGGCTCGCGCCAGCGCAGGTCGACCGTCTGCAAGCCGGTGTAGGCCACCGCTCCCGCCGGGTCCAGCGCGCGACCGCAGCCGGCACAGATTCCCGGATAGTGTGGGCGTTCCTCGTGCGCCCGAAACACCTGGGTCCGGCCGATCCCCGGCGCCCCCGGTTGTTTGCCCGGGTGGCGGGCCGATGGAGTCTTCGCCGGACTGGCTTCCGCCGGGTTGGCTTCCGCCGGCCCCGGTTCGCGGTCGTCCGCCGCCGCATCGGCCTCGGCCGCCGCGTCAGCGTCCGATTCCCGCCCGTCGTCCGGCCGTTCCCACGGCGCCCGACTGCGCGGCGGCCGCGAGCTGTTCTCCGGCCCCTGATTCAACCGGTCCCGCGCTTCCTTAAGATCCGCCAGCAGCCGCACCGACAGTCCGCGCAACGCCTCGACCTCCAAGGACTGGAGGTAGACGTCGTCGATCTGGCGGAGGCTGTGGTCGCTCAGGTGCATGGCAGGGAGATATACTCGGCTCGGTTGCTCGGTTTTCAGTGTCCCATGCATCCCCTTCGGATGGAAGTCAACGGCGGGGGGGTGAACGACTACGGCGCGCGTAGCCTCAAGCAATTGATCGAGGATATGGAGGATGAAGTTCTTGCTAATGCCGGTGTGGATGTATTCGAGGAAGTGTTCAAACTGATCTTTACCAAGCTTTACGACGAAATGTATTGCTTCCGGGGTCGGCACAAGCATTTACGCTTCCGCAACAGCAACACCGCCGCTCAACTCAAAGCCAATATCCAGGCGTTATTCGACGATGCCCGCAAGCAATGGCCCGGCGTCTTTTCCGAAGATGAAAAGATCAAACTCGGCCCGGAACATCTGCAAGTCTGCGTCGGCTCCCTGGAAGAATGGAAGCTGTTCAATTCCAATCTGGACGTGATCGACGAGGCGTTCGAGTATCTGGTCAATAAATCGTCGAAGGGCGAGAAGGGCCAGTATTTCACGCCGCGCTGGGTCATCGATCTTTGCGTCAAGATGATGAATCCGCACGAGTCGGAAACGGTGATCGACACCGCTTGCGGTTCGGCGGGCTTCACCGTTCACGCCATTTTCCATGTCTGGAAACAAATCCTGGAAGATGAGGGTTTGCCCGTTTCGCATCTGTTCACGATGGAGGCCAAGCCGCAACGCTGCAAGGATTACGTGGAGAATCAGGTTTTCGCCATCGACTTTGACGAAAAGAGCGTGCGCGTGGCCCGCTGCCTGAACTTGATTGCTGGTGACGGGCAAACCAACGTGTTGCACTTGAATACTCTGGACTGGACCAAGTGGGACGAGCGGATCAAGCAGGATGAGGATTGGCGTGATACTTACGGGGAAGGCTGGAAAAAGCTCAAGAAGTTGCGCGCCGCCCGGAATGACAACCGCGCCTTCAGCTTTGATGTGCTGATGGCGAATCCGCCCTTTGCCGGAGACATCAAGCAAAGCGACATGTTGTCGCCCTACGAACTGGGCCACAAAGCCAACGGCAAGCTGGAAACCAAGGTGGGGCGCGATTTGCTGTTCATCGAGCGCAATCTGGATTTTTTGCGGCCCGGCGGGCGAATGGCGGTGGTGCTGCCGCAAGGTCGTTTCAACAACGCCAGCGACAAGCGGGTGCGGGAGTTCATCGCCGAACGCTGCCGCATCCTCGCCGTGGTCGGTTTGCATCCCAATACGTTCAAGCCGCACACCGGCACCAAGACCAGCGTGTTGTTCGTGCAAAAGTGGAACGATGACGCCAGCGATCCGCGCTATCACTGCCTGAAGGTGGACGATTATCCCATTTTCTTTGCGACCCAAAAGCTGGAATCCAAGGACACCAGCGGCGAGAAGATCATTGCCAAGGGCGCAAACGGCGAATCGCTGCGCGACCGCCACGGTCATTGGGTGGTCCAGCATGATTTTTTCAACCACGACGGGCTAACTCAAGACGGCATCGCCGAAGCGTTCGCGGAATTCGCGGCCAAGGAGAAACTCGGTTTTTTTTGAGTCGCCCCTTTGACGAGGTCCGGTATCGGGCGTTGTTGGAGGGGCTGGAAGTGACCGTACTACTACTATCGAAGCTGTATGAAGATAATATTGCTTTTCGAATTGATAGTGAATTCAACCTTAAGTCGCATCTTGCTATTATTGAAAAACTGCAAAAGTTTGGAGCGGAGCGATTTTCTGATTCAGCACCGACTATCATTCATCCTCATGAAATCGAGCGTGAATATGTTGAGGATTAAAGTGGACCCCGGAAAATGGACCAGGGGCTTAGATAGAATGCCACGCAGCG
>JAVMKJ010000003.1:3820-8307 GCA_031732855.1 Candidatus Competibacter sp. | reverse complement strand
ATAAAATATGGCCGTTGTCATCCTCAACCAGAGTGTTGCCGAGGAGATTTGCATGCCCGGGCGATATGCTCGCAACGTCGATCGTTCCACCGGCCGGGTTCCCATCCGGACCCTCCGTTACTGGCCATCCACCCTATTTCCTGACCCCCTCACGGCGTTCGCTGGCTCCGCGACCGCCAAGCCGATGGAGAACCCGATGTGACCCTCCGCGAAAAGGGCAATCCCCCCCAGTGGGATCAGGGAGCCGCCAGTCAGGTGGGCGGACGTCACGAACAGCAGGATCGCTGGGGCATTTTCCAGCCCCCCGACCAAAAAGGGCTGCTGGCCATCGTGGCTGACGGCATGGGCGGTCATCTCGATGGCGCCTTGGGCGCCCAAATCGTCATCGATGCGGCCCGCAACTTCGTGCAGAATGCCGGTGTTCCACTCCATGCCGATCCGTCGGCCGCGCTCGATCGACTGTGCCGGCGGATGCACGACGCCATCAACAGCCAGTCGGAAACCGCCCGCAGTACCGTCGTAATGGTCTGGCTCGACCACGATCGGGCCCACTGGCTCAACATCGGCGACAGCCGGCTGTACCACTTCCGCCGCGGCCGCCGGCTGATGCGCACCCGCGATCATTCGGCCGTGCAGTTGTTGATGGATCTGGGTGAAATCGACGAATCCCAGATGGCGTCCCATCCGGCGCAGAACCGGCTCTACCGCTGCCTGGGCGGCGAGGACCAACCCAAACCGGACATGGGCGATTTCACCATCCAGCCCGACGATCTGCTCGCATTGTGCTCCGATGGCATCTGGGAGCACGTAACCGAACCCGAGATCTGGACCACCACCCTCGCCAACGGCCCGGCGCTCGCCGCCCGGATGCTGACCGAACAAGCCGCGCGGCTCGGCGGCTCGGCCGCCGATAACGCCACCCTGGTCTTGCTTCGCCCCAAGGCGAACGCCGCCGACGGTAATCCGGGCTGGCTGCGGCGGCTGTCAGTGGGATTCGCGTCCCTGTTCGATCGTTAGCGTATTCCGCGCTTATTCCACCGATTCCGGGCTCAGTACCTACGCCACCGACGAACACGAAACCCGATGACCGAAGAAACGAACGCCCTGCCCACAGGCTACAGCCTGCACCGTTATCAGATTGAGGGCGTGCTGGGCGCCGGCGGCTTCGGTATCACCTATCGGGCGATGCACGAAGCACTGGAAAACGAGGTCGCGATCAAGGAATACTTCCCGGCCGAATGGGCGTACCGCGACCACAACGGCACGACCGTCCGCCCCAACTCCCAAGGTCAAATCCCAGCCAAGGACGGCGAGCCCCCCTGCTACAACTGGGGCCTGCAACGATTCCTCGACGAAGCCAAGATTCTGGTGCAGATCAATCATCCTGGCGTCGTGCGGGTACGGGATTACTTCACGGCCAACGGCAGCGCCTACATCGTCATGGAGTATGAGGAAGGCGAATCGCTGAGCGCCACGCTGCAGCGTGGCGGCATCCTGCCGGAGCAGGAATTACGCCGCCTGCTGAACAACGTGATACCGGCGCTGGAAGCCGTCCACGCCCAGGGCTACCTGCACCGCGATCTCAAACCCAGCAATCTCTATATCCGCAGCCGCGACAGCCACGTCATGCTGATCGACTTCGGAGCCGCCCGCCAGGCCCTGGGACGGCGTTCCCGCAGCGTCACCAGCGTCGTCACCCCCGGGTATTCACCTATCGAACAATACGTTACGGTCGGCGAGGACTACGGCCCCTGGACGGATATCTACGCTCTCGGCGCCGTCTTGTATCGTTGTATCACCGGCGCGCCGCCGGTGGAAGCACCGGGTCGGGTGCTCAAGGATCCGGTGCAGCCGGCCATCGAGGTCGGCGCCGGCCTTTACTCGCGGGCGCTGTTGCAAGTAGTCGACCAGGCCTTGGCGGTTCGTCCCGAGGATCGCTTTCAAAGCGTGGCCACCATGCGGGAGGTGTTGCTGGCCGCCGATCAGTCGAGCGATACCCCGGATTTCTCACAAATACCACCCATCCAGCCCGAGCTTCTGGATCTGCCATCGTCCGTTGGCATTCCACCACTCAAGCTCTTGTCCGACGGCTCGGGAGCGACGTCCTCCTCGCCCGCGGTCCGCGACGAGTGGTTCGGGGGCGACGCCTGGCAGTCGGAACGCCGCCGGCAGGCCGCGCTCCCCCAGGTCCCCGAACCACCAGCATCCCCGTCTCGTCCCTCCCAGCGAGGCGGTTTCGACACTCTAGGACCCCTCGTCCAATCCATGGCGGCTGATGCGAGCACATCGCTGGAGCCGGATCTGGCCATGGATGCCGACCTGTCCCTGCCGATGCTGGAAAACATCTGGGAACACCTGGACGAAGCCGCCGCACAGCAGGTTTTACCCCCCTCCCAAAGCGCGCCCGGGGCGGAAACGCCAGCGCGGCTTCCGTCGGAACCCTCGGAACCCTTGCTCAAGCGGTCGACTCACTCGGCGGTCGAACACCTGAGGAAAGCCTCGTTCAGGCGAGATGGAATCTCGAGCCCCAGTCCCCCGCACCCGGAATCCCCAACATCCGTCCACCCACCAGCCGGCCACGAGGAACCCGGCGTTTCGCAACGACTGTGGTCGGCAATGGAATCCATTCCCGGTTCCCTGACCGTTAACTGGACACGAACGTTGGTTGCGGTGTTCGCCATTTCGGGATTGTCCGGAATCGGGCTGCTTGGTTACGAGTATTACCGAAGTACCGAGGAACCGCGCCAGCGCGAGGCCGCCGAACTGCAACGACGGCAGGAGGAAGAGGCGACCCGCCTCGCCCGGGAGGAATCGCAACAGCGCGAAGCGGAAATCAATACTTATCTCGAGCAGGCCCGCGCGTCCATCGCCAACAAGGAATGGGATCGAGCCCGCATCTATCTGGATCGGGCAGCGGTGTTGGACCCCAAGCATCCGGCCGTGGTCGCGCTTCAATCCGAACTGCTCTCCATCCAGCGCCCGGGCTCCGCCAGCAAGACCCACACCGATAACACGACCGGAATGGAACTCAAGTGGGTCGAGGGCGGCTGTTTCAACATGGGCAGTCCTGTCAACGAACGGGATCACGGCAACGACGAGTCTTCTCATCAGGTCTGCGTCAAGGGATTCTGGATCGGGAAAACCGAGGTCACCAACAGCCAGTACCGGCGATTCAGGCCCGGTCACGACAGCGGCTCCGTTCAGGGACGCCCCCTGAACGGGGACGACCAGCCGGCGGTCAACCTGAACGGGCAGGACGCGCAAGCCTTCGCCGAATGGCTGTCCTGGGAAGCAGGCCCCGGCAAACGCTTCCGTTTGCCCACCGAGGCCGAATGGGAATACGCCGCCCGCGCCGGCGCGGCAACCCGTTACTACTGGGGCAACGACATCGATCCCCGCCACGCCAACTTCTCCGACCGCAACGACCCAACGGGCGCGTCCATCGGCAATTTGGACGATGGCCAGTCCGTCACGTCTCCAGTCGGCAACTATCTGCCCAACACCCTGGGCTTGCACGACATGGCCGGCAACGTCTGGGAATGGACCTGTTCGGAATACAATCCGAATTTCGGCGGCGAGGAACAGCGCTGCTCGACCCGCCGGCCCACCGAGGGCCAGCGGGTCGTTCGCGGCGGTGCCTGGAACAACGGCCCCGCCGAACTGCGCTCGGCCAAACGCCTGCCCCGAAAACCCGATTACCGCGATCCCACGACCGGATTCCGGCTGGTCATGGAAGAATGAGGCGGTGGCTCGACCATCGCGCGAACGGCCGAATCCCGGTCAGGCCTGAGGGTTTCGGCGGCTGACCAGAAAGGTGGCGCTACCCTCCACCACCACCTTGTCCGCCACGGTGCAGATCGTGCGCATGATGACCCGCCGACGCTCCGGAATGATTTCCTGGATGGTGCAAAGGGCGGTGACGGTATCGCCGATCCGCACCGGCGCCGTGAAGCGCAACTGTTGATCCACGTACACCGCGCCTGGTCCCGGCAGGCGGGTGCCCGCCACGCAGGAAATCAGGCCGGCGCAGAACATGCCGTGGGCGATGCGACCCTTAAACCGGGTCTGCGCGGCGAAGACCTCGTTGCAATGAATCGGATTGTTATCGCCGGTCAGCCCCGCGAACAGAACCACGTCGGTTTCGGTGACGGTCTTGGCGTGGGAGGCGCTCATGCCGACCTGGAGATCTTCCAGATAGTAGCCGTGCAAGGTATCGTTATAGCCTTCGTGGGTGGGGTACATTGGCTTCTCCGCTTGAGGGGGATGGTGTTCCGCATCGTTCCAGACGATCGCGGCGCATAGCCTACACGACGGGCGGATACGTGGGAATTTTCAGCGCAAACCTACGCATTCGGATCGACCACCACCCGCCCCCGCACCCGACCGGCCAGAATCGCCTCCGCCATCTGCGGCACCTCCGCCAAAGAAATCCCCTGAGTCATCCGTTCCAGCAGCGGCGCCGGCAGGTCGCGCGCCAGCCGCGCCCA
>JAVMKJ010000003.1:0-3720 GCA_031732855.1 Candidatus Competibacter sp. | reverse complement strand
CCTGAGTCATCCGTTCCAGCAGCGGCGCCGGCAGGTCGCGCGCCAGCCGCGCCCATGCCATCCGGCGCGGTTCCGGCGGACACAACCCCGAGTCCACCCCCACCAGTTTGACGCCGCGCAGGATGAATGGCATAACGGTGGTCGGCAGGTCGGCGCCGCCGGCCAAACCGCAGGCCGCCACCGCGCCGCCGTAATCGGTTTCCGCCAGCGCCCGCGCCAGCACCCGACCCCCCACGGTGTCCACCACCCCCGACCAGAGTTGGGTTTCCAGCGGTCGGCAGGGCTGGTTCATGGCCTCGCGGGCGACGAATTCCATCGCGCCCAGCTCGCGCAGGTAAGCCTCGTTCTCCGGCCGGCCGGTCACGGCGGTGACCCGATAACCGAGATGGGCCAGCAACGCTACCGCCACGCTGCCGACCCCGCCGCTGGCGCCGGTCACCAGTACCGGCTTGGCCGCGCCTGGCTTGACGCCGCCCTGCTCCAGCGCCATCACGCACAACATGGCGGTGAAGCCGGCGGTGCCGATGGCCATGGCGCGGCGACTGTCCAGCTTTTCCGGCAGCGGCACCAGCCAGTCGGCCCGCACCCGCGCCCGCTGGGCGTAGCCACCCCAGTAGCTCTCGCCCACGCTCCAGCCCGTCAGCACCACCCGGTCGCCCGGTTGGTAGGCCGACGCCGATGACTCCAGCACCGTCCCGGCCAAATCGATGCCGGGCACCAGGGGAAACCGCCGGACGATTTTCCCCTTGCCGGTCACCGCCAACCCGTCCTTGTAGTTGAGCGAGGAATATTCCACGGCGACCAGCACCTCCCCCGGCGGAAGGTCGGAATCGCGCAGGTTTTTGAGTTCGGCAACGGTTTTTCCGTCGTGCTGGTTCAATACCAGGGCATTGAAGGTCGCGGATTCTGTCATGGTCTTGTGCTCCGATGGTCGTACGCGCGGTCACCCCCGCCGGCGACCCAGTAGCCAATAAATGCATTGCATCGCCGGGGGGGACTAAATACCATAACTCGTCAGGGTTTAACCGGGGGATTCGAGGCCACGTCCTATCCGCGGCGGTCGTTCGAGCGTTGAACCACTCCATTCATGTTGCTTATTTCCAAGCCGGGCGCAGTTTTTTCCAGTGGCTCGCCCGCGCCAACCTCCCAAAATGCGAGCAATACCAAGCAAAGGTGAACGATGAAAATTCTAGTCGCCGTAAAGCGGGTCGTTGACTACAACGTCAAGGTTCGAGCGAAAGCCGACGGTTCCGGCGTGGAAACCGCCAACGTCAAGATGTCCATGAACCCATTCGACGAAATCGCCGTGGAAGAAGCGGTCCGTCTGCAGGAAGCCGGCAAGGCCAAGGAGATCGTGGCGGTATCGCTGGGCGTCGCCGCCTGTCAGGACACCATCCGCACCGCGCTGGCGATGGGCGCCGACCGCGGCATTCTGGTGGAAACCGATGCCGAACTGCAACCGCTGGCCGTGGCCAAGCTGCTCGAGGCCGTCGTCGAGAAGGAAAAACCCGACCTGGTGATCCTGGGCAAGCAGGCCATCGACGACGACGCCAACCAGACCGGCCAGATGCTGGCGGCTCTGCTCGGCTGGGCGCAGGGCACCTTCGCCTCCAAGGTCGAGGCGGGCGCCGGCACGGTCACGGTCACGCGCGAAGTCGATGGCGGTCTGGAAACCGTGGCGTTGAAACTGCCGGCGGTCGTCACCACCGACCTGCGCTTGAACGAGCCGCGCTTTGTCAAACTACCCAACATCATGAAGGCCAAGAAGAAACCCCTGGACGTATTCAAACCGGCCGAACTGGGCGTGGACGTCGCGCCGCGTCTGGTCACCCTGAAAGTGCAGGAACCACCCAAGCGCCAGGCCGGCATCAAGGTGGACACCGTCGCCGCGCTGGTCGACAAACTGCACAAAGAAGCCCACGTCATCTAACGCCTTGGGGATCGAATCATGAGTATTCTGGTCATTGCCGAACACGACAACGCCGCCCTCAAGGCGGCGACCCTGAACACCGTGACCGCCGCCACCCAACTCGGTGGCGACGTCGCCGTGCTGGTGGCCGGTCACAACTGCGGCGCGGTCGCCCAGGCCGCCGCCCAGGTCGCCGGGGTCAAGAACGTCCTGGTCGCCGACGCGCCCCACTACGCCAACCAACTGGCCGAGAACGTGGCGGCGCTGGTGGTCGGCCTTGCCGGTGGTTACACCCATATCCTGGCTCCCGCCACCGCCGCCGGCAAGAACATGCTGCCGCGCGTGGCGGCGCTGCTGGACGTGGCGCAAATTACCGACGTGATCAAGGTGGAAAGCGCCGACACCTTCGTGCGGCCGATTTACGCCGGCAACGTGCTGGCCACCGTTCGGTCCAAGGATCCAATCAAGGTCATCACCGTACGCGGCACCGCCTTCCCCGCCGCCGCGGCGACCGGCGGCGGCGCCAGCGTCGAAGCGGTCGCGTCCGCGCCGGACGCCGGTGTATCCAGCTTCGTCGGCCAGCAGTTGACCAAGTCCGACCGGCCGGAACTGACCGCCGCCCGCATCATCGTTTCCGGCGGGCGCGGCATGGGCAACGGCGAGAATTTCAAGCTGCTGGAAGATGTGGCCGACAAGCTGGGCGCGGCGGTTGGCGCGTCCCGCGCCGCCGTGGACGCCGGTTTCGTGCCCAACGACTATCAGGTCGGCCAGACCGGCAAAGTGGTCGCGCCCGAGTTGTACGTCGCCGTCGGCATTTCCGGCGCCATCCAGCACTTGGCCGGCATGAAGGATAGCAAGGTCATCGTCGCCATCAACAAGGACGAGGAAGCGCCGATCTTCCAGGTCGCCGATTACGGCCTGGTTGCCGATCTGTTTGTAGCCGTGCCCGAACTCTCCCAGGAACTGGACAAGTTGAAGGCCGCCGGCTGAGTACCCTCACCGTCATCACGGCCCGCGCCGCCGTTCTGGCGGCGCTTCTTCTCCCCCCGCAGCGCAACTCCATATCCCGAACATATCCAAGGAGGCGTCCATGACCGCCTATTTCGCCCCAACCCGCGACATGCAGTTTGTCATCAACGAACTGGCCGGCCTGTCCGAAGTCGCCGCCCTGCCGGTTTTCGCCGCGCAGGACATCGGCCCGGAACTGGTGGAAGCCGTGCTGGAGGAAGCCGCCAAGCTGGCCGCGGAAGTGCTGGCGCCGCTCAACCATGTCGGCGACGTGCAGGGCGCGCGCCTATCGCCGGAAGGTGTCATCCCGGTCGACGGCTTCACCGAAGCCTATCGCAAATTCACCGAAGGCGGCTGGAACGGCGTTGGTTGCCACGCCAAATTCGGCGGGCAGGGACTACCGGAGTTGATCAATACCGCCACCCAGGAAATGTGGAACTCCGCCAACATGTCGTTCGCGCTGTGCCCGCTGCTCAACGCCGGCGCCATCGAAGCGATCAGCCGCGCCGGTTCCGAGGAGCAGCAGGCGCTGTACCTCCCGAAAATGGTCAGCGGCGAATGGACCGGCACCATGAACCTGACCGAGTCGCAAGCCGGCTCCGATCTGTCGGCGGTGCGGACTCGCGCGGTGCCCCACGGCGATCATTACCGGATCTTCGGCCAGAAGATCTTCATCACCTGGGGCGAGCACAACATGACTGAGAACACCATTCACCTGGTGTTGGCTCGTACCCCGGACGCGCCGGAGGGGGTCAAGGGCATCTCGCTGTTCATCGTGCCCAAGTTCCTGGTCAACCCGGACG
>JAVMKJ010000002.1:0-8379 GCA_031732855.1 Candidatus Competibacter sp. | reverse complement strand
CGGGCTTGGTCGTGCCTTCCATGATGCCGGCGATTTCCCGGAACTGCCGGCGCACCTCGACCACCACCGCGCCGGCGGCGCGGCCGACCGCTTCCATCGCCATCGCCCCGAACAGGAACGGGATCATGCCGCCGATGAACAGGCCGATGATCACCACCGGGTCGGTCAGGGAAAAATCAACTTTAATGTTTGAGAGCGCCAGCTTGTGTTCGAAGTCGGCGAACAGCACCAGCGCCGCCAGCGCGGCCGAACCGATGGCGTAGCCCTTGGTGACCGCCTTGGTGGTATTGCCGACCGCATCCAGCGGGTCGGTGATGCTGCGAATCTTCTCGTCCATCTCGGCCATTTCGGCGATGCCGCCGGCGTTGTCGGTGATCGGGCCGTAGGCGTCCAGAGCGACGATGATGCCGGCCATCGACAGCATCGAGGTGGCGGCGATGGCGATGCCGTACAGCCCGGCCCAGGAATACGCAAGACCGATGCTCAGGCAGACGGCCAGCACCGGCAACGCGGTCGCCTTCATCGACACCGCCAGACCGGCGATGATGTTGGTGGCGTGGCCGGTGGTGCAGGCTTCCGCAAGCTTTCGTACCGGACTGAACTCGGTGGCGGTGTAGTATTCAGTGACGACCACCATGGCGGCGGTCAAGCCCAGTCCCACCAGCGCCGAGCCCCACAAGCCCCACAGATGTTGGCCGCCCATCAGGATCCAGATGACGGGGAGGAAGGCTACAGCGGATATGCCGCCGGCCACCGCCAGCCCGCGATACAAGGCGTTCATGATCTTCTCGCCTTCTCGCGCCTTGACGAAGCCGCAGCCGATGATCGAGGCAACGATCGACACGCCGCCCATCACCAGCGGCAGCGCGACGGCGTTCTGGATCAGGTCTCCGGCGAACATCAAACTGCCCACCAGCATGGTGGCGATGATGGTCACGGCGTAGGTCTCGAACAGGTCAGCGGCCATGCCGGCGCAGTCACCGACGTTGTCGCCCACGTTGTCGGCGATCACCGCCGGATTGCGCGGATCGTCCTCGGGGATACCGGCTTCGACCTTGCCGACCAGATCGGCGCCGACGTCCGCGCCCTTGGTGAAGATGCCGCCGCCCAGACGGGCGAAGATGGAGATCAGCGAGCTGCCGAAAGCCAGCCCGACCAGCGGGCCCAGATCGGGAACCTTGCCGGCGAAGGCGTAGAGCAACACGTAATAGCCGGCCACGCCGAGCAGACCGAGACCGACCACCAGCAGGCCGGTGATCGCGCCGCCCCGGAAGGCGACTTCCAGCGCCGCGTTCAGTCCCCCGTGGGCGGCTTGGGCGGTGCGGACGTTGGCGCGCACCGAGACGTACATCCCGATGTAGCCGGCGACGCCGGAGCAGACCGCGCCGATCACGAAGCCGATGGCCGATAGCGCGCCCAAGGTGAACAGGATGATGACGCCGACCACCACGCCGACGATGGCGATGGTGGTGTACTGCCGGTTCAGGTAAGCGCGAGCGCCTTCCTGGACGGCGGCGGCGATTTCCTGCATTCGAGCATTGCCGGCATCCTTGGACAAGACCCACTTGACCGACTGGACACCGTAGATGAGCGCGCCGATGGCGCAGAGTAGCGCAACGATCAAGCCTACCGTCGCCATGACAGATTTCCTCCGCAGGGTGAATAACTCAACAGCATGATTTTCTCCGAATTATTGTGTGATGTTTATGATATTCGTTCTTGCGACTGGCATGGCGAATCCTGGTCCGAACCTCGATCGGACACCACGTCCAGGTCGCCGGGCATCGGTAGCCCGAACCAGCATACCACGCTCCCCATAAAGAATAGGTCAAGGACAACCACAACAAACAATCGAGTGGTCGGCAACCGCCAACATCCACGCCTCGGAACGACCGCGCCGTCCGAGTCCTGGGAAAAATAACCCATGGCATCGGGCCACGCTCGGCCGAATGGTTGGTTTAATGTTGGTTGTTATAGCGTTCCACGCTTTGCAAGATCTCGGCCTTGGCTTCTTCCACGCCGGCCCAGCCGTCGAGTTCGACCCACTTGCCCGAATCGAGATCCTTGTAGTGCTGGAAAAAGTGGGCGATCTGGTTCAACTGCGCCTTGGACATCTGTTCGACCGACTCGATGTGATCGTACAAGGCGCATTCCTGCTTGATGGGCACGGCCAGCAGCTTGGCGTCCCCACCCCCTTCGTCCGTCATCTTCAGCAACCCCAGCGGGCGGCAGCGCACCACGCAACCGCTGATCACCGGCAAGGGAGCCACCACCAGCACGTCCAGCGGATCGCCGTCCTGGCCCAGGGTGTGGGGAATGTAACCGTAGTTGCAGGGATAGTGCATTGCGGTATTCATGAAGCGGTCCACGAACAGCGCTCCGGTTTCCTTATCGACTTCGTACTTGACCGGATCCGAATGCGCTGGAATCTCGATGATGACGTTGAATTCGTCGGGGAGATGATGACCGGCATCCACTCTGTCCAGAATCATGGTGTTGCCCTTTGTGCCGCGGTTGGGGTGGTGTAGGGAGTGTTTGGCAAGGCGTGTCTATACTACAACAAGGCCGAACGCTTGACAGCCCGGCGCGAACGCGCCGGGCGGAGTGGGGCGGTCCCCGGCATGGACCGGAATCGGGCGGCCACCCGCGCCGGTTGCGCCGGATCCCGCTTCTTGCGCGCGCCCGGTGAATGTGCAAGATTTAAGTTTGGCCATCCTCGGATTCCCGACAATTTTCCGCCCACAATTAAAGAGTGAACCATCATGAGAATCGTTCTGCTAGGCGCCCCCGGCTCAGGCAAGGGCACCCAAACCGACGCCATCATCCAGCGTTACGGCATGTCCACGGTCGCCACCGGCGATCTGTTGCGCGCCGAGGTCGCCGCCGGCACCGAACTGGGTCAGCGGGCCAAGCCGTACATGGATGCCGGCGAACTGGTGCCGTTCGATATCGTCCTGGGCATGATCGAAAACGGGCTGCGAACGCTCGCCAAAACCAATCCGAAGGGCTTTATGATGGACGGCTTTCCGCGCGATCTGGCGCAGGCCGAGGCGCTGGACAAGCTGTTGGCCAAGATCAACCAACCGCTCGACCTGGTGCTGTTCTTCGCCGTGGATTACGAGGAGATCGTCAAGCGCCTGCTGGGTCGCGGTCGCGCCGACGACAACGAGGAGACCATCCGCAACCGGCTGCGGGTTTACGAGGAGAAGACCGCGCCGCTGATCGACTACTACACCAAGAAGGGTCTGCTGCGGACCGTCAAGGGCACCGGGACCATCGAGGACATCGGCCAGCGCATCCACGCGGTGCTCGACGAAATCGCCTGAGCTGCAAACCCCGCGCCTGCCCTGGCTCTTGCCTCGCGCCGGAGCGAGCCGGGGCATGACTTTTTCGGTGGCGCCGTCAACCGCCCAGATATGCCTTCCGCACCGCATCGTTGGCCAGCAGGTCGGCGCCGGTGTCGGCGAGCACGATCCGGCCGGTTTCCAGCACGTAGCCCCGGTCGGCCAGTTGCAGGGCGCGGTGGGCGTTTTGCTCGACCAGAAAGATGGTCACGCCTTCCTCGCGGATTTCCTTCAGGATCTGGAAGATCTGAGCGATGACGAGCGGCGCCAGCCCCAGCGAGGGTTCGTCCAGCAGCAGCAGGTTGGGCCGGCTCATCAGCCCCCGGCCGATGGCCAGCATCTGCTGCTCGCCGCCGGACAGGGTGCCGCCACGCTGGCCGTGTCGCTCCTTCAGACGTGGAAAAAGGGCGAACACCCGCTCCAGATCGGTCTCCAGCCGCGCCTTGTCGGCGAAAAACCCGCCCATTTGCAAGTTCTCCCGCACGGTCAAGCCGGGGAAGATGCGCCGTCCCTCCGGTACCAGCGCCAGCCCGCACTGCATGATGACGTGAGTCGGTTTGTGAGTGATGTCCTGCCCCTCGAAAGCGACCGTGCCTTTCGCCGCCCGCGGCGAGCCGCAGATCGTCAGCAACAGCGTGCTCTTGCCGGCCCCGTTGGCCCCGATCAGGGTGACGATCTCGCCGGGATGGACTTCCAGCGAAACCCCCTTGAGCGCCTCGATCTGGCCATAGAAGGTGTGGACGTTCTCCAGCTTCAGCATCATCACTCTTCTCCGAGGTAGGCCTTGATGACGCGCGCGTCGCGGCGAATCTCGGCCGGAGCGCCGGTCGCGATGGGCCGGCCGTACTCCATGACCAGAATTTGGTCGGAAATGCCCATCACCAGGCTCATGTCGTGCTCGATCAACAGTACCGCCACGCCATGCCCGGCGCGCAATTCGTTGATCAGCCGGTCCAGGTCGCGGGTCTCCTGCGGGTTCAAACCCGCCGCCGGCTCGTCCAGCATCAGCAGCTTGGGGTGGGTGATCATGCAGCGGGCGATTTCCAGCCGTCGCTGCTGGCCGTAAGCGAGGTTGCCGGCTTCGCGATTGGCCATGGCCGATAACCCGATCTTCTCCAGCCAGAACGCCGCCCGATCCAGTGCCTCGGCTTCGGCGCGGCGATAGTTCGGGGTCTTGAACAGACCGGGCAGCAGTCGTGTCTCCACCTGGGTATGCTGCGACACCAGGAGGTTCTCGACCACGGTCATGGTCTTGAACAGCCGCACGTTCTGGAAGGTGCGCACCAGGCCCAGCCGGGCGATGCGATGGCTGGGCAGGTGGTGAATGGGCTGGCCACTCAGCGCCACGGCGCCGGTGGTGGGACGGTAGAAACCACCGACGCAGTTGAATACCGTGGTCTTGCCGGCGCCGTTGGGGCCGATGATGGCGAAAATCTGGTCGCGGCGGACGTCGAAATTGACGTTGTCCACCGCCAGCAGGCCGCCGAAGCGCATGCTCAGATTGCGGACTTCCAACAGCGGCCGGTCGACCGGTTCGACAACGGAAGGCTGACTCGGTGGGAGACTCATCGCGCCGTCTCCGAAGTCTCCGGCAGTTCCAGCCGCGGCCGGGCGGCCGGGATCAGGCCCTGCGGCCGCCAGATCATCATCAGCACCATCACCAGACCGAAGGCCAGCATCCGGTATTCGTCGAACTCGCGCGCCAGTTCCGGCAACGCCGTGATCGCGATGGCGGCCAGCATCACGCCGAGCTGCGACCCCATCCCACCCAGCACGACGATCGCCAGCACCATCGCCGATTCGATGAAGGTGAACGATTCGGGGTTGATGTGGCCCTGGCGGGCGGCGAAAAAGGCGCCGGCCAGACCGGCGAAGGCGGCGCTCAGCGTCAGCGCCGACAGCTTGATGACGGTCGGACTCAATCCCAGCGAACGGCAGGCGATCTCGTCCTCGCGCAGTGCTTCCCAGGCCCGGCCCAGCGGCATTCGCAACAGGCGGTCGATCGCGAACAGGACGAGCAGCACCAGGGCCAGTCCCAGCAAATACATGAAGATGACCCCGTAGTCACCGCTGTATTGAATTCCGAAAAAGTCGTGGAAAGTGGTGCCGCCCTCGCGGGCCCGGCGGCCGAATTCCAGCCCGAACAGGGTGGGGCGCGGAATGTTGCCGATGCCGTCGGGGCCACCGGTCAGGAAATTCAGGTTGTTGAGCAACAACCGGGTGATCTCGCCGAAACCCAGGGTGACGATAGCCAGATAATCGCCGCGCAACCGCAGTACCGGCAGTCCGAGCAGGAAGCCGGTCGAGGCCGCCAGCGCCCCCGCGACCGGCAGGCCCAACCAGAACGACAGGCCAAAGTGCTGGGCCAGCAGGGCGTAGGTATAGGCGCCGACCGCGTAGAACGCGGCGTAACCGAGCACCAGCAGGCCGGCGAAACCGACCACGATGTTCAAGCCCAGCCCCAGCATGACGTAGATCAGCGCCAGCGTCATCACGTCCACCGCGCCGCGCGAAGCGGTGAACGGCCAGATCACGGCGGCGGCCAGCAACAACAGCCACAGCGCCAGGCGATGGCGCGGTTGTTGTTTCGCGCGGCGCAGGGCGGTGGTGAGGACGTTTTCACGCCAGGAATCCGGGACGCGCAGCGTTGCCCAGACTCGTTGCAGCGGCTGGCGAAAAAGTCGCAGCAGAAAGATGATCGCAACCGCGACGACGACCGGCATCGGCGTGCGGTTCAGCGAAACGTTGACGCCGTCCACATGGATGCGCAGGCCGAAGATCGGGACGAGCAATACGGCGGTCAGCACCGCCGCAATCAGAGCATCAGGCAGCACGCGGCGCATGGCTCACACCTTCTCCACGTCCGGACGGCCCAGCAGGCCGGTGGGTCGCACCAGCAGGACCCCGATCAGCAGGGCGAACGCCACCACGTCCTTGTACTCGGTTTGCAGGTAGGCCGAGGCGAAACTTTCCGCCAGACCCAACACGACCCCGCCCAGCATCGCGCCGGGAATGCTGCCGATTCCGCCCAGCACCGCCGCCGTGAACGCTTTCAGTCCCGCCATGAAGCCGATGAAGGGATTGACCAGACCGTAGTACATGCTGACCAGCACCCCCGCGACCGCCGCCAGCCCGGCGCCGAGCACGAAGGTGACCGAGATTACCCGGTCGGTGTCGATGCCGAGCAGGTTGGCCATGGCGCGATCCTCGGAACAGGCGCGGCAGGCGCGGCCCATCCGCGAGCGGGCGATGAACAGGGTCAGGCCGGTCATGAACGCCACCGTGACGACCGCGATCAACACCTGCATGTAGGACAGGTAGACTTGAAACCCATCGTCCGGTCCGAAGCGCCAGCCGCCGGTCAGGACCGGCTGCATCGATACATCGCGGGCGCCTTGGCCGAGCTGCACGTAATTTTGCAGGAAGATGGAAACACCGATGGCGGAGATCAGCGGCACCAGCCGGGGACTGCCGCGCAACGGCCGGTAGGCCAGTCGCTCCACGGTCCAGCCGTAGGAACCGGTGACCAGGATGCTGATGGCCAGCGTCGCCAGCAGGACGGCCGAGATGCTGTCGACGCCAAACAGACCCAGCGCGGTGATGACCAGCAGGCCGACGTAGGCGCCGATCATGTAAATCTCGCCATGGGCGAAGTTGATCATGCCGATGATGCCGTACACCATGGTGTAGCCGATGGCGATCAGGGCGTAGATGCTGCCCAGGGTCAGACCGTTGATGATCTGCTGGATGAATTCGAGGAGGGAGAAGCCGGACATGAGGGTCGTATCTGGGGGGGCAAAGAACAAGAAATCGCTGGGGTGCAACGCGCTAGGTCCCAGCGCAGACAGTAGGGGCGCAGCTCGCTGCGCTCCTACCTGCTACCTACACCGTCATTTAACCGGCGTCTTGGTGGCGTCGGCGTGCCAGGTGAAGATGACGAAATCGAATTCCTTGAGATCGCCATTATCCTTGAAGGCCACCTTGCCGATCGGGGTCTGGAAACTGTTCTTGCGGATGTAGTCGGCCAGCTTGACCGCGTCCTCGGTCTTGGCGCCCCTGATCGCGTCGGTGATGATCTGCACCGCCGCGTAGGCCGGCATGACGAACGGCCCGGTGGGGTCCTGCTTCTTGTCCTGGAAGGCCTTGACCAGTCCGGCGTTGGCGGGGTCGGTGCTGAAATCGGCGGGCAGGGTCACCAGCAACCCTTCCGAGGCCGGGCCGGCGATGGCGCTGATGTCCTTGTTGCCGACCCCCTCGGGACCCATGTACTTGGCGTCGAAACCCTGCTCGCGCGATTGCCGCAGCAGCAGGCCCAGTTCCGGGTGGTAACCGCCGTAGTAGACGAAATCCACCCCATCCTTCTTCATCTTGGTGATCAGGGCGGAGAAGTCGGTCTGACCCTTGTTGACGCCCTCGAACAGGACGGGCGTGATGCCGGCGGCCTTGACGGTCTTGTCGACTTCCTTGGCGATACCCTCTCCGTACTGCTGCTTGTCGTGGATGATCGCCAGCTTCTTGGGCTTGATCTTTTCGGCGATGTACTTGCCGGCGGTGGGTCCCTGCTGGTCGTCGGTGCCGATGGTGCGGAACACCATCTTGTAGCCCTGCTGGGTGATGGCGGGGTTGGTGGCGGCCGGGGTGATCATCAGGATGCCTTCCTCCTCGTACAGCTTGGAGGCCGGCTGGGTCGAGCCGGAACACAGGTGGCCGACCACGTACTTGATCTTCTGGTTGACGATCTGGTTGGCGATGGCGACCGCCTGCTTGGGCTCGCACACGTCGTCCATCAAGACCGCCTCCAGCTTCTTGCCGTTGACGCCGCCCTTGGCGTTGATCTGTTCGACCGCCATCTTGGCGCCGCTCATCTGCATGTCGCCGTACTGGGCGACCGGACCGGTGATGGGGCCGGCGACGGCGATCTTGATGGTGTCCTCGGCCTGCGCCACACCGCCCAGACTCAAAATGATGGCGCCGACCGCGGCGCTCAGGACGTTACGATCGATCGTGTTCATCAAGCGACTCCTCTCCTCGTGAT
>JAVMKJ010000001.1:0-8456 GCA_031732855.1 Candidatus Competibacter sp. | reverse complement strand
GTCCTGGGAAGAAACGTCGAGAGTTTTCTTGAGGGGTTGCGCGATTGAGGCCCGTTGCGGGCGATCGTGGCACGGTTCCGCGCGCGCGGGCAACAACGCGCCAGACCTCCCACTCGTTCCCGCGTGGCGAAACCCGGTCCTTGCCCCGTCGAACCCTCTACCCTCCGGAAACGCCGATAACCCTCTCGCACGGGCGAGACCGCTTCCCCCTCATCCGGCTCTGCTCGGCAACGGCCACTGATCGCGGTCAAGCTAACCGCCCCGGCGAGGAGAACCTGCCATGAAAGCCCAACTCATCGCGTTCGGTGAGACCGAGATCGCCGGTCAGCGGTACTACCACGATGTCGTGATCGACGGCGGTAAAATCCACAAGCGGATCAAAAAGGCGTCCAAAGTCTACCGCGCGGCGTATGACCACACCCCGTTATCGCTGGGGGAAAACCTGCCCTGGGATGGCCGGCAACCGATCGTCGGGACCGGAATGTACGGCCGGCTGCCGGTCCTGCCGGAGGTGAGCCAGGAAGCGGCGCGGCGGAAGGTCGAGTTGGTGGTCGTACCTACGGAAACCGCCTGTCGCTTGCTGGCCGACCAGAAGGATCAAGACATATACGCCGTGCTGCACGTGACCAGTTGAAGGCGCGGGCAGACCAGACGGGGAGCGCGCTCGCGATAGGGATACGGACAACCCTTTTCGCGACCGACCGGGGGGCGACATCGCCAGCGATAGTTCGACACCGCCGCCCTCCAAGCCCTGGCCGACCAGGGCACGCTCGACCGAAGCTAGGTCGTGCCGGCCATGGCCCGGTACGGCATCGCCCCGGATCAGCCCAATCCCTGGGACCGTTGATCTGGCGGTTCGAGTTCCAACGTGGAGGATCATCAACTCATGAGGCTCTATCTGGTGCAGCACGGTCAAGCTTTCCTGGCGGCCGAGCATCCCGACCGGCCGCTGACCGACGCGGGCCGGTGCCCGGCAAACGGCGGAGGTGCTGGCGGACCACCCGACGCCGGGTCAGCCCGTCGATGCGGCAGCCGTGCTCGATCCCAACGATCCGGTCGAACCCTGGGTCCCCTTGATAAATGGCTGGACGGAAGACCGTCTGCTGGTCGGTTACCAACCGTTTCTGGGCCACCTGGTCTCGCGACTGGTGCTGGGCGAGGATCTCGCCATGGTAGACTATCGGCCGGAGGCCGTGGTCTGTCGCGCCGGCGCCTGGCGGATCGTCGGCATGCTCGGTCCGGCGCTGCTGTAGCGGTGACATCCGGGGTGTGCGTGAGGATGCTCGTGGGCGACATCACGGTGAATGCATGAAGACCCTCGGCCTGCTCGGCGGCATGAGCTGGGAATCCACTATCCCGTACTACCGGATCATCAACGAAACCGTTCGGGAACGGCTGGGCGGCCTGCATTCCGCCCCGATCATCCTGTACAGCGTGGATTTCCACGCCATCGAGCGCCTGCAACAAGCTGGAGACTGGGCGGAAGCCGGCCACGTTCTGGCAAAAGCCGCCCGTGCACTGGAGGCCGCGGGCGCGGACGGACTGGTGCTCTGTACCAACACCATGCACCGGGTCGCGCCCGCGATTGAGGCCGCCGTGACCCTTCCCCTGCTGCACATTGCGGATCCCACGGCGGCAGCCATCCACCGCGCCGGCCTGACGACGGTGGGTCTGCTCGGAACCCGGTTCACGATGGAGCAGGGCTTCTATCGGAGTCGGCTGACCGACCGTCACGGCTTGACGGTGGTCGTTCCCGACCCGGCGGATCGAGCGACCGTCCATCGGGTGATCTACGAAGAATTGTGCCGGGGTCAAGTACGGGAAGACTCGCGTGCGCACTACCGCCGGATCATCCAGCAATTGGTCGAGGTCGGCGCGGAAGGCATCATCCTGGGCTGTACCGAAATCGCCCTGCTGGTCGGGCCGGACGATGCGCCGGCGCCGCTGTTCGACACGACCGCTCTCCACGCCCGTGCGGCGGCGGCGTGGGCGCTGGGCGATGCCGGGAACCCACCAGCGGCGCCGCAGTGAGGGGTTTGAGGTCCAGTGGACCTCAGACCCCGTATCCAACCGTGTACCAGGACGGCCAAAATCCAGCCTTTTGGAACCGGAAGGCTCCATGCCAAACAAACGACGGTTTTTCTGAACTCGCTGCGTGGTGGCTAGCGGTCACCTTTCCACCTCGAACAAGCAAAGTGATAACTTTTTACACGAAATCCTGCACGTACCCCTACCCGTGGGTATTCCCAAGGCATTCCCGGCCGCTGGCCCCTCAAATTCAGAGTAGATTTGTAGGAATATTTTTCTTTTCTGCTACGCTTTACATAGTGTTCCATAGCCTCGATCCATTCGATCAACGCCGGATCGACGATGATGCCGTGACATTCTGAATCGTGAGGAGCGCCTCATGCAAACCGCGAACAAAGCTTGGTTGCCGCTCGGCGCGAAGCTGACCGACGCGCAATACGCGAGCCTCCGGGCGGGGAACCTGTATGTCACGTCCATACGGCGGCCCATCCGGGCGGCGAGCCGCGCGCGCAACTCAAACCCTGATCTCCCGTCATCGTTTCAGAGAACTTAGTCAACTATCCCGGCCACATAGCCCCTGGTGGCATGGCTGTTGGGTCTGGACCGTATAGGAGGAAGTTATGGGTGCTTACATAGGCGTCGGCAGCGGAACGTTGTCCGCTGCTCACAATTCGCAAGAAGAGCTTCGCAAGCGGTGGGAGGTCGATCATGTCGATAGCGTTTTCAGGAGCTTCATGAGTGAGAGCTTCGTGCCGTATATCGAGACGATCTCTGAGATCTTTACGCCGCCGCGTTCGACCGGGGTACATTTCTATTTTGCAAGAAATATGCGTGAAAGGTTCGTTAACCTCATGTACTCAAAGGCATTTCCGCCCAAGCCGATCACGAGCCTGTCAATGCGAAAGAAACCCGTCAACACGCCGATGGTTCCGGACAAACCCAACGATGCATCGGCAATCTGGCGAAATATAGCGGCGGCCAAGGGAATCGGGACCAGCTTTCGCTCGGCTGACACAGGATTAAGCATGCACGTCGCGTTTAACAAGGCGTCATGCGATATTCACGTCGACCGCAACGGCTTTATTATCAAGGATGCGAGCGGAAATGTTTATTGGGACTTGAACGGATTGCTCAGGCATTTTACGGTGGACCTTCTCAGCGACGGACTGCCATGGATCATGGTCTCAGGTGGTGTGCTCAATAAAAACCGGCAGCCGGTTATTGAGGCAACGCTTTCACCGTGGTTGGCTGTCGACCTGCCTTCGAGAGAGAATGACGGCAAACGTGAGATCAAGTTCGGGATATTGATAGGCGGGAAATTCGACGAGAACAAAATCATCGAACATATTATTCACTGAGCGCGCTCGAATGCGTATTTCACCGATTCCTCCGTTCGATCGACGCCGGACCGACGATGGTGCCGTGACATTCTGAATCGCTCTGTTTCCGTTCCGGGTCGGGTCCGGGGTTCCCGAATGGCATCGGCCCGCCACCGCCGATTTCGCAGGCGGCAGCGTGGGCAAGGTGTGGCGGTCCATCTACCCAGGAGGATAAGTCTATGAATCGCGAAGATATCCGGCACGGCATCATGCTCTTTCAGTACAGTAATACCGCGC
Organism: Candidatus Competibacter sp.; assembly: GCA_031732855.1. Lineage (GTDB taxonomy): Bacteria > Pseudomonadota > Gammaproteobacteria > Competibacterales > Competibacteraceae > JAVMKJ01. Next base: position 4,812 of record JAVMKJ010000001.1, on the reverse strand, counting down.
AGTACAGCGGGCGTGCCAGGGCCCTGATCCAGGTCCTCTGGAACCTCTATCGGAGCAACGAGATCAGCTTCCACAATCCTGGTCGGGCATCGCTACACGGGACATGGCAGGTCCGCGCCGGGCACAGTTACATCCGCGTCCTGGCGCCGACGGTCGATACCCACTTCATCCTTCTCTTCGCCGAGGGAAATCTCCGTGTCGCGTCCAAGAATGCTGATCTTGCGGGGTAATTCTGCCCCGGCCGGTACATACTCCGACGAGCAGGGAAAAAATATCGCCTGGCCGTTTGGAGCATTGCATGTGTCGGCTGCGAGCGAATATGCGAAGCGCAGAGGCTATGAAGCCGTCGTCCTTGATGTAGCCGGCCAGCCGCAAAACCAGGAGAGCCCGCAGGCCAAAGCGGCTCTGAAAAAGTTCTTTGAGGACCAGGCCGTTTGCGCGTTTTATGGCTTTTCGGGTGGCGGCTACAATTTGCGGCACATACTTGATCGTTTGGCGTCGCACGACCCTGATGCCCTGCACCGCATTGATTTGATTGTGGTGCTGGGTGCGCCGTTGCAGCCTAAGGCAGCGTATGAGGCGTTTAAATACAACCCGATCGCAAGAAAAAAAGTCCACCCCGCAAAGTGGGAGGATGCCAGATGGGAGGTCGTCTACGGGACCAATCCGCCAGCAAAATGGGCGTTGCCGAAAGGCGTGCCGGCAGGCACCGACAAGCACATGTTCGGTCCGGAATGGCTCCTCGCAGGAATGCCGACAGGTTGATACTCGATCCTCGAGTTTTTTGAGCTTGACAGATGGGCCGAAGGGGTAGCGGGGCGAACCCGCCAGACTCGGGCACCCGCTTGGGCTGGAGCCGTCACCGTGCCGACGGGCTGGCCCGCTACGGCCGGATAGTCCACGGTAGTTGTAGCAACCTGCAATCGAAAATCAGCCAACCTGCAATCAAGAGCATTTTTCAACCGACATTATCTGCAACTGATGGACGCGCAAACCGACGATGGTTGCAACCGAACCCGCAATCAGCCGGGTCTGACCTGCAATCATCGCCGCCAAACCGACAATAGTTGCAACCGAAACGGCGTTCAGAAACCCATTCGACCATGACGAATCTGGACGTTATTTTCTGGATGGCGGCAAGTCACGCCAGACGTTGCACGGATTGCGATGGGTCAGGCGTCCAACAAACGGTCGTTTTCTGGAGTGGTCCAGGCCCGGATTTTCAGTTGCAGATAATGTCGGTTCAAGCCTTTCGATTGCAGGTTCGGTTGTAGATAATTCCGATTTGAACGCGTTTCAGTTGCAGATAGTTCCGGTCGGAAAGTGGCGATGATTGCAGGTTGGAATGTTTTCGATTGCAGGTCGCTATACTTAGCCGCGCTCTGGTAGTCATATCAGCGATATAGGAGGATGTGATGATTCTCGAACAAATAACCACCGGCGGTTGCCAGTCGTACCTTGTAGGCTGTAGCGAGACCCGCGCGGCGGCGCTTATCGATCCGGAAATCAGCCAGATTGGTCGCTACCTCACCCTCGCCGCGCAGGACGGGTTGCGTATCCGCTACTTGATCGATACACACACGCACGCGGACCATTTCTCGGCGACACATCCGCTCGCGCAACAATTGGCGGTGCCCGTGGTGATGCACCGGGCAAGTCCGGCGCCGTTCGTGAATATGCGCATCGGTGACGGTGAGATGGTGATGCTCGGGCGGTTGCGCTTGCAGGTCATTCACACACCGGGCCACACCCGCGACTCGATATGCCTGTGCGTCGAGGATAGCGTATTCACCGGCGATACGCTGCTGATCGGCGCAACCGGTCGTACCGACTTGCCGAGCGGCGATCCCGAAGCACTCCACGACAGCCTCTTCCAACACGTTCTGCGACTGGACGCCAACCTGAAAGTCTTCCCGGCGCATGACTACAAGGGTCAAAAGAGTTCGACGATCGGACAGGAACTCGCCACCAATCCACGCCTGCAGAAGCGCGACCGAGAGGCATTCGTCGAGATGATGCGCAGCCTCAACTTTTCAATGCCGACGCATGTCACCGAAGCACTGCGTACCAACATGAGTGGTGGCAAATCGGTCGCGCAGTTGCTCGCCGAGGCGACGGAGAAAGTACCGTTCATGGCGCTCGCCGAACTCAAGGCCCGCGTCGAAGCCGCGGACGACGACTTGATCGTGCTCGACGTGCGCGAGCGCGAAGCCTATGAAGGCGGCCACATTCCCGGCGCACGTCTGCTGCCACGCGGCCAGCTCGAATTACGGGTTAACCAGGAACTGCCCGATCCAACCCGGCGCATCCTCGCCTGCTGCGAACTTGGCCATGTCTCGACGCTGGCGGCAGCGACGCTGCATGAGTTGGGTTTTCTGTACGCAGTCGCACTGGACGGCGGCATGAAAGCCTGGCGGGAGGCGGGCTATCCGGTGAACTCGGGACGCGAACCATAGTCCACTCCAGAAACGGCCATCTCCAGGCGCCGCGGAAAGCATGTCTGGCTCCGTCAAACCTGCGGTCGACTCGCGGATTTGGGGTTCTAAGCCCAAAACCCCAGAAAATTCCGTCAGACCTGTTTTCGCTGGTTTCTCGCCAAAGCTTTCCGTAATCGAACCCAATAACGGAAAGTTTTTACGTCAATCACGGTCGAATCGGGGCTGAATGGGCACCAATCGGGCCACCTCAAGCATCGTAAACTGAAAAGTTACTGCGCCGGAAAAATCTGGGGCTTGGGCTTGCATCCCCTATCTGCAACGGGCGTAACCAGTCGAGCGCGGGGTAGTGTGACCGGTTGAGCGGGGACGGAAAAGGCGGTGGATTCCTTGCCCGGTTGGCCGGGACGCGGGTCGAGTGAGATTGACGAAAACCCGATGACCCGAGGAACCCGCCGATGACGATGATGCGGTCATTGACGCGGGATGGCAAACGGTTGGAGATAGCGACCCGGCTGGAGGACCTGACCCCGTTTGTAGGCGACGCCCGCCCGTGACGCGTTGCCGGCGCACGAACTGGAGCACGGGATATGGACGCGCCTGTTGCAATAAGCTCGAAGGGTTTTGCACAGATGATTACCGCCATTGGTCAGCCGCCCCGTTGGGCGTCAAACTTGGGAAGCCATCATGCACATCGACCGTCTCGATCACTTCGTACTCACGGTGCGAGACATAGACGTAACCATCCGCTTCTATCAAACCGTTCTTGGTATGGCGCCCGTTACGTTCGGTGCTGGACGAAGGGCGCTCGCCTTTGGCCAATCAAAGATCAACCTGCATCCGGCAGACGCGCCCATCGTTCCTCACGCCAACCATCCGATGCCTGGCTCGGCCGACTTGTGTTTCATTGCATCTGAACCGATCGAAACAGTCATCGACCATTTGCGTGAGTGCGGCGTTCCCATCGAGGAGGGTCCGGTTCCGCGAACCGGTGCACTTGGCCCAATAACATCGGTCTACCTTCGCGACCCCGATGGCAACCTCCTTGAAGTATCTGCCTATCAACATCCATGACCGCCAAGTTCTTGGGCCACGGGTTGCCATGATGCCCGACAAGGCGCTCCTCGCCTCGCGCCCGGCGTGCTTGGTCGTTCGGCACAAACAAGACCGGAGGAAGGAATGAAAAAGGCATTACTACTGATCGACCTACAGAACGACTACTTTCCGGGCGGCAAGTTCCCCCTTTGGAATACGGATGCCGTACTGACCAACATCGAGCAGGCGATCAAGACGGCTCGCGCTCAGGATATTCCCATTATTCATATCCAGCATATCGCCAACCCCGAAATGGGAATTGCCCCATTCTTCAACAAGGGTACGGACGGCTCAAAGATCCACCCGCGCGTACTTGCGGTTGCTCCAGATGCCCCGATCGTGGTCAAGGAGTATGCGGACGGTTTTGTCGGCACCAAGCTTGAAGAAACGCTATCGGCGCTTGGCGTGGATGAACTGCTCGTCTGCGGAATGATGACGCAAAACTGCGTGACGCATACCGCCATCTCGAAATCAGCCGAAAAGTACAAGGTCTCCATCCTGCCAGACTGCTGCACCACTGTGGATGAGATGCTCCACAACATCGCTTTGCATGCGGTATCGACGCGTGTTTCGCTGGTACCGGCAAGAGATGCCATATGAGCCGAACGAACGCCGGAAGTTGCCGAGCCTCACCCAGCGGGTGCTGGAGCACACCTCGTTCTACGTACGGGCCGCGTCGGGCACCTCCAGCACCGTTTCGGAAGGCGGCGACACCACCACCACCAGCACCCCGATGGTGGTGGGGATTCAGGTCAACATTCCCCTCGCCTTCCCCCGGGAACAGCGCGAGTACGCGCAACAGGCGCTGGCCGAGGCCACCCGCATCGACGAGGTGCGCAACCGGGCGCTGATCGATCTGGCCAAGCTGCGCGAGCTGGAAGCCGAACGGCCCGCCCCGTGGGCGAGCGGCTGGAGCGGCGGCGCGGCGACCGGGCCGCGCCCGCACCGTGATTTCCGTCGCCGACCACCAGCCCAAGGCCCAGTTCGTCGACCTCGCCCGCCAACTGCTGGCGGTGGGGCTGCTCGATCCGCTGGCGCTGGAGCTGCCGGAGCCCTACCGGGACGTACCGCCCGAGCACATCGAGTGGACGAAAATCCGCCGGCACGTCAACCGCCTCAGCATGAGGGACCTGGCGGCGGCGATCATCCCGGCCCTGCACGACCACCCCGGCCAGGTCCTCATCGCCGTGGACGACCTGACCCACCTGACGCCCACCCTGGTGGCGTTCTGGCTGGCGGTGTTCGAGGTGGCCCAGGTCATCGGCTGCGCCCGCCAGAAGAA